>CAXTFY010000156.1:0-11192 GCA_964243265.1 uncultured Acetobacteraceae bacterium
TGTGGATGCCGACCGGGCGCATGAAGGCGCCGAGGTGAAGCTGCTTGGTCATGGAGGTCTCCGGGCGCCTGCTGCCCGATGGGTACGGCGATGCCGCCCGCCGTGGCAAGCCTGGCGAGCGGGTTTTACGGCTGCCGCGACGCGATGTGAAGTGGCGCGGCGGTGGCGCGGCGGGGCAGGGGGGCGCACCGGCGGTCGGTCGCAGCCGTGCGTGGGGCTGACCGCTGCCGTCTCGGGCCGTGCCGCGTCACGCCGCTGCCCCGGGAGCATCCAGCGGTCCGCACCTGCCATATGCAGCCTCGCATGATCCCGATGCCCGCCGGCTTTGGGCGGGCTAGCACCCGTTGCGGCCTAACCCGGTTGCGTGACGGCCGGTGAACCCAGGGAGGACTGCGGCTGTGCCAGGGCCGGGCGGTGGCGGCGCAGCGGCCGGCGGGGCCGGTAACGGACGGCACGCGACGGATGGCTGTTGAGCGACCGGAGTTCCGGGCTGTGAATCGACGGGGGCGACGCATCATTGCCCGCGTTCGGCATCTGCACGCCTTGGGAGTGCGCCGGCACCGTAAATAGCAGGAGCGGGGCCAGGAGGATCAGCTTCTTCATTCGGTGACGCCTTTCAAACATTGCGGAAGGAGCGGCGGCAGGGACTACGCCGCGCGTGCCATGGCCAAGCCGTCATACACGGCTTTCTCGAAGTCGAGGTAGCCGGTGACCGAGGTCGGATCGACGAACGGCAGGATCTGCGTCGCCCAGAACCCGCCGATGCCGCCTCGCCGGTCGATCCAGAAGTACAGGTTCGCCAGCCCGGCCCAGGCCAGCGACCCGGCCGGGCGGCCGGTCACGGCGTCCTCGTCGTTGATCATGAAGCCCAGCGACCACGACTTGCTCATGCCGGGGAAGAACTCCGCGTCGTGCGACACGGTGGGCATCACGCCGGGCAGGCCCTTGATCTTCAGGTCGCCCAGGCCGTTGCGGACCGCCATTGCGACGGTCTCCGCCCGCAGCACGCGGCCGTGCTCGCCGGCGCCGTCGTTCAGCCACATGCGGATGAACCGGCAGTAGTCCGGGACCGTCGAATACAGGCCGTGCCCGCCCATGTGGACTTCCGGCTCCTGCGGATGCACCAAGTCCATCAGCGGCGCCAGGTCGCCGGCGGCATCGCGCTGGTGGATGTAGGCCAGGCGCGACCGCATGTCCGGGGTGAGCTTGAAGGCGCTGCTCGCCATGCCCAACGGCTCGAAGATGCGGTCCTGCATCACCTGGGCCAGCCGCTGGCCGGTGACCGCCTCCACCACCTGGCCGGCCCAGTCCAGGTTGCTGCCGTACTCCCAGCGTTCGCCGGGGTCGAACAGCAGGGGGGTATTGAGCGACGCCAGGGTGGCGGTGAGGACGCTCGGCTGCCCGTGCTCGGTGGCCATGCGGAGGTAGTCGGCGTTGAAGAAGTCGTAGGCGAACCCGGCGGTGTGCAGCAGCAGCATCCGCGTCGTGATGTCGCGCCTGGGCGCCCGCAGCCGCGGCCGGCCGTCCCGGTCGAAGCCGTCCAGCACCTGCACGGCGCCGAGGCCCGGGAGGTAGGACTTGGCCGGGGCGTCGAGGTCCAGCTTGCCGGCCTCGGCCAGTTGCAGGGCAGCCGTGGTGGTGATCGCCTTGGTCGTCGAGAACATGGCGAACACGGTGTCCAAGGTCATGCCGGGATCGGGGTTGCCGGCTGCGCCGAGGATGCGCTTGCCCGCGGCGCCCTCATAGATGGAGCCATGGCGGTCGGTGGCCATCGCGACCACGCCGGGCACCCGCGGGTGGCCGGAGGTGACCCGTTGCAGAACCGGGTCGCACCCGGCGCTGATGTTGGTGGACATCCTGATCACTCCCGTTCTGGCATGGTTGGCTCCATGCCGGATTGATGCCGGCGGACCGGCTGCTTGGCCGGCCCGCCTGTTGCCCGGTTACCGAAGCAGGCTTTGGCGGCGGCCGGTGCCGAGTTGGGCCTGCAGGCCGCGCAACGTGTCCAGGTTGCGCCGGATGATGTCCTGGCCTTGGCCCATCAGCGATGCGAAGGCCGGGCTGACCCCGGCGGTGTTCATCGAGTCCTGCATCATCACCTCTTCCTCGTGGCTGGCGATCTGGTCGTCGATGTAGGTGCGGTCGAAGTCCTGGCCTTGCTGCAACTGCATGTGGCCCAGGCGCACGCGCAAGTCGTTGCGCAGCTCGGTCGGCGGCCGGATGCCGGCATCGGCGGCCACGGGCGCCAGCTTGTCGGCGAACTGGTTGGCCTCGTCGGTGAGCTGGGCGGCCAGGGCCTTCACGCGGGGGTTGCGCGCCTGGGTTTGGGCCAGCTTGCCCTCCTGGCGGTCGAACTCGATGATCTGGAAGGCATTGGTGACGAAGCTGACTTCGGTCGGGTTGGCGGTGCTGCCGCTGGTGGGCTTGGCGGTCGGGGTCTGGCAGGCTGCAAGCAGAAGGATGGCTCCTGCCGCAGGCAAGGTCCTCAGGATGGTGGACATCGGCGCTTCTCCGTTGATTGAAGCGGACGCGCGGCAAGGCGCAGGTCCGTCAGCAAGCTTGGACCGGGGTGGCCCGGCCGGGACGTGCGGCCTGGAGCGGGTTTGGTGCAAGCAGAGGCACCAAACCTGCTCCAGGCTTTGTTTTTGCGGGCATCTGTCCGGCTCAAGCGGAACCGCTTGAGCCGGACATGCTCTAGAACACGTAAACGACGCGCACCGTGGCGCCGAAGTCCTGCTTGAAGCCGCCGCTGACGCTCAGGTCGTGGTTGAGTTCCAGCATGGTTTGCAGCCGCGGGGTCACGAACAGCGCGGCGTTGGCCCGGATGCGTTGCTCGTCGGTCTTGTTGCCGTCCAGGAAGCCATCCAGCTTCTGGACGCCGCCGAAGAAGCCTTCATAGCCGAGCGAGGTGGTGAAGGCCGGGGTCCAGCGGTAGTTGGCCCAGACCTGGGCGCGGTAGGTCGGGTCCTGCTTCAGGTATTGGCCGCCGGGGTAGGAGTTGCTGCTGTCGCCGTAGAACTGGGCGTCGAACTCGAGGTCGACGCCGAAGTGGTCGCCGAAGCCCTGCGATATGCCGACCTGGATGTCGCCCTTCCAGCGGTTGTCGCCCAGGTTCAAGGCGGAATGCACGTCGTAGGTGCCGTCGGGCGGATAGAGGAAGGCGGTGGTGATGACGTCGGTCTTGGTGGCGGTGTTGACGTAGGGCCAGAAGAACGCCGACAGGATGGTGCTTTGCGCGCCGAACGCGCTGCCCAGGCGTTCGCCGCCGACGTTGCCGCCGGACTCCGACCCGAAGGGCTGCAGGACCTGGAACCCGGCCGGGTGTCCGAAGATCTCGGTGAAGTGGACGAGGCGGAGGATGCCGACGTTGACCTCCAGCTTGGAGTTCTTCAGCGTGGGACCCTTGTAGGCGTCGAACTCGTTATCGTGGCCATAGACGTAGTAGGCGATGGCCAGGTTGGTGCCGGCGGGCAACGGCACGAACTCGTAAGGCTCGATCTCCTGCGCGGCGGCCCGGCCTGCCGAGCAGACCGCCAGACCAGCGCAGAGCACCGCCCCCAACGCGAGCCGCAGCGCCGAGCCCGCTACGGCGAAGCATTTGCTATTCATTGTTTCGTTTCCCCACAGTCATTTGGATCAGACATTCCCAGCTTGGCCACCTAGTTGGCCGCGCACCTTGGGAGGAGTACGCCGTTCCGCCTTCGTTCCCGCAGGCGGCCTGTTCACAGGCTACCCCCGCACGTCTCCCGAGGTTGTTCCGTGTGCCGAACCTGAACCCAAACCGCGCCGTCGCAAACCTTCGAAGCACGCGTTGTTGCGGCGCTGCCTTAATTCGCGGCCGTACGTGGTATTTTGGCGACATTCCCGTGCCGGGCGTGCGCGGCAGCCGGGCGAGGATTGGTATTCTGATGATGTTCCCCTGCCGCGCGTGCGCCGCACCGGGCTAGGCTGCCGTCGGCGGGCGGGGCAGCGACCGACCAGCCCTGGGTAGCCGGACGTGGCCGGCGCACCAGGCGCGACGTTGCCGGAGCCGTTGGTCGGCAGGAACGGAACAGCCGCCGGGACGGGACGCCGATCGCCGCGTTACGGCGGCTGCGGATCAGCGCAGCAGCGATGCGACGACCGCGGCGGCCGTTGCATAGGGTGCATGGAACGCGTGGAAGTGGCCGGCCTTGCCGTGCACCACCATGCCGCGCGGATTGGAGGATCTGCGGAAGTCCTCTGGTCCCCGTGGTGCCGCCCGATCCCGCCTGTTCGACGGCGCTTTGCGATGACCGTACTGCCCCTGCCGCCGCCTGTTGTTGTCCCGTCTGGCGTTGCCCCGTCTTTCGGTGCGGGGAACGCTTGCGACGCGGCGATCCAGGGGCCGCCAGACCGGAGCGCAGTTCATGCCGCCGCCTATGCCGCGCCGAAGCCGGCTCGCAATGACGGTGCCGGGACGGCGGCTGGTCCGATGCGGTATCTTAAGGGTTGGAGCGGAGGGCCGTTGGCAGCATTCCAGCGTCGCCGAACGCTAGGGACGGCAGCGCGTCCTGGATGGCGCAGGGGTCGACAGCCGCGCCGCCGGAGACGACTTGGATGAAGACGCGGCTGGTGACCGCCGGGTCGTTGCCGAGGACGTTTGGCCCTGGTGGGCGCTTCTTGGCGTTGATCGTGGCTACTGCGCCGTCCACGTCTTCGTGCGGCGCGACGGGGCGGGGCGGGCCGGAGACTTCGTCCCGCATGAGGCGCAGGTCGGGCGACGGGCCGGTCGCCGGAGAGATCGGCACCCGATGGGGCTTGCGGCCGGTCCGGCCGTTCGCCTTCAGCTTGACGGTGCGGCACTGTCGGGCGGGGGCCTCGTTCGGCGTGTCCTGGATGCGGTCCAGGTGGTGTAGCGAGATGATCCTCGTGCAGTTGGCATTGCGCGAGGCGTCCGCCGCCGCGCGGCGCGTGTGATCGGCCGAGAGCTTGATGAAACGCCCCGGCTTGGCGCGCGGCGTCAGGCGGTCATCGGGGGAGATGCACTTTTGCCCGCTCTTTGCGGCCTTGGCGCGGAGGATGGACCCGACGGTGGCCGAGGTGACCGGGCCCTGGGGTCGGGTGGGGCCGGGGTGAGAGGGGTGGCTAGGGCTTGGCCAGGATGGGAGCGGAGTGCTGCTGCTGCTGCTGCTGCGGAGGTTGGGGCTTGCGGCCTCCCTCACCCCGGCCCTCTCCCGGAGGGAGAGGGAGCAGCAGCAGGTTTAGGCGGGGACGCGCTCTCGCGCCTTGCGGGTGAACACCAGCGTGCCGTCGTCCACGCGGCCATACCGCAGGGTCACCAGGTCGCGCGCATAGTTCTGGTGCAGCTTCCACGGCGCCGCGGTGCCCTGGCGCGGCATGAGGGCGGCGGCGCGCTCGACGTAACCCGACTGCAGGTTGACGAACGGTGCCTCCTCCACCTCGACGCCGCGGGTCGGCACGCAGGACCGCATGCCGCGGCGGTCCATGTAGCGCAGCAGGCGGCAGACGTACTCGCTCGTGAGGTCGGCCTTCAGCGTCCACGAGGCGTTGGTGTAGCCGAACACCGCCGCCAGGTTGGGGATGCCGCTGAACATCATGCCCTTGTAGCCCATGGTGCCCGACGGCTCGATGCGCTTGCCGTCCACCACGATCTCGACGCCGCCCAGGAACACCATCCGAAGGCCGGTCGCGGTGATCACGACGTCGGCGGCAAGCTCCCGGCCCGACGCCAGGCGCAGGCCGTCCGGGGTGAAGCTCGCGATGGTGTCCGTCACCACGGAGGCCGTGCCCTTGCGCACCGCCCTGAAGAAGTCGGAGTCGGGTGACAGGCACAGCCGCTGGTCCCATGGCTTGTAGCGCGGCGTGAAGTGCGTCGCGACGTCGTAGTCGGGACCCAGGTGGGCGCGGACGCCCCGCATTACGCCGGCGGCAAACTTGTCGGGCTGCTTCCGGGCCATGTTGTAGAAGAACATCGTCTGCAGCACGTTGCGCCAGCGGGTGATCCAGTAGGCGGCCTTGGGCGGCAGCCGGCGGCGCAGCTTGTTGGCGAAGGCGTCCTCGGCCGGGCGGGACACGATGTAGGTGGGCGACCGCTGCAGCATGGTGACGTGGGCGGCCGTGCCGGCCAGCGCCGGCACCAGCGTCACCGCCGTGGCGCCGCTGCCGATCACCACGACCTGCTTGCCAGCGTAGTCGAGGTCGTCCGGCCACCCCTGCGGATGCACAAGGCGGCCTTGGTAGCCGGCGACGCCGGGGAACTCCGGCGTGTAGCCGCCGGAGTAGTCGTAGTAGCCGCTGCACGAGACCAGGAAGTTGCAGGTGAAGCGCACGGGGGTGCGGTCCGGCCCCTGCTCGGCCTCGACGGTCCATAGGGCGTCCTCGGACGACCAGGACATGCGCTTGGCGGCGTGGTTGAAGCGGATTTTCCGGTCCACGCCGTAGGCTGCGGCGGTGTCGCGGACGTACTGCAGGATGGACGGGCCGTCGGCGATGGCCTTCGCGCCCTCCCAGGGGCGGAACGAGTAGCCCAGGGTGTGCATGTCGGAATCCGACCGGATACCGGGGTAGCGGAACAGGTCCCAGGTGCCGCCGATGGTGTCGCGCGCCTCCAGCAGGGCGTAGGACTTGCCGGGGCAGCGCATCGTCAGGTGGCAGGCGGTGCCGATGCCGGACAGGCCGGCGCCGATGATCAGGATGTCGAAGTGCTCGATGGTCATGCCTAGCTTTCCAGGGGGGGTGCGGCGCCAGGTACCGATGTGGTGGCTGGCGCCCGCGTGCGTAGGGTCAGTGCAGCGCCGCCGCGGGACCGGCGCCGGCGTCGAGGTCCGCCATCTCGCGGGCGACGGCGCGGTTGTGCGCGGCCTGGTCGGCGCGGGCGGCGGCGGGGCTCCAGCGGCCGCGCATGATGAACACGCTGGCGACGAACGCGACGATGCCCGCCGTGCAGATCCAGTACCAGGTCCGCCACTGGCCCGGCGAGTCGGCGGCGGCCTGCTGGATCACGCCGAGCTGCGCCATCACCGCGGGGCTGGGTGCTGCGTGCGCGGCCTGCGCCTGCGCCAGGGCGGCGAGGGTCGGGCCGGACTCGATCAGCGGCGTCACGGTGTTGATCACATAGGGGATCGCCAGGAACGCCGCCGTCACCACCAGGCGCAGCAGCCAGCCCCAGATCGCCAGGCCGGTCGCGGTCAGCGCCGGGTTGCGGGCCTCGACCGTCTCGGTGAAGCTCGCCATCCAGGTGGTGTAGGCGAACGCCACCATGACCGACTGGCCGCAGCTCAACGCCACCAGGGTTCCCCAGGACGGATGCTGCCCGGCTTGCAGCAGGAACAGCGCGGTCAGCACAGCGGCGCCGATGCCGCCCGCCAGCATGAAGGGCTTGCGGACGCCGAGCCGGTCCGACAGCAGCCCGGCCACGACCAGGGCCACGGCATTGGACGCCCAGCTCCAGTTCGCCAGCGCATTTGCCTGCGCCAGGGTGAAGTGGAAGATGGTGACCAGGTAGATCGTGCCGAACGCCACCGCGGTGTAGTAGAACAGCAGCAGCACCGAAACGCCGAGCGCGGAGCCGATGATGTCCAGGTGCATCAACTGGCGGAACGGCGCGTGCAGGTTCACGGCGACGATGCCGCGCGCCCGGGCCTCGACCAGCGCCTGGTCGCGCAGGCTGACCATGATCTGGTCGCGGAGTGATGGCGACAGCTCGCGCAGGAACAGGAACGCCACGGCGAACATCGCCACGCCGGCGGCGCCGCAGAGGGAGAACTGGCTCTCCCAGGTCTTGAAGGTCGGCAGGGTCAGGGTGGTCGCCAGGCTGACGGCGAGGCTGCCCAGCACCGGGCCGATGGTCCAGAAGCCCATCGCCGTGGCGCGGCCGACCTGGGGCGAGAAGTCGCGGATCAATGCGGGGGTGGCGACCAGGATCACGCCCTCGACCAGCGCCACCAGGGCGGCGAGCACGCCGTAGGTGAGCTTATTCGGCGCATAGGGGATGGCGAGGATCAGCACGGCGACGATCAGCAGGCCGAACACCACCAGGTTGGCCCGGCCGAAGCGGTCGCACAGCCCAGCCGCCAGCGAGGCAAACGCGCCGGCCAGGTTGCCGACGGCGAGGATGCCGACCAGGTAGTTGAACGACATGTGGAAGTGCTCGAGCATCAGCGTGGCGACGCCGCCGCCGACGTACAGCTCGTAGTAGAGGACAATGGTGATCGCCACGACGAGCAGGAGGTAGGCGCGCCTGGCGCCGGCGGCTGGATATGCGGCCAGCTCGCGGCGATGCAGCCAGGATGGCGGCGTCAGGATGTCCGTTGCAGCCGACATGCACGTCTCCCCTTGGTTCTTGACCTTTTGGTGAAGGCTATGACCCATGGGGCCGGTGGGTCAAGCAGGGTGTGAACCTCGGGGTGCCAGTGGCGGCATTGCATGGACCCGGGCCGGACGGGCCGCAAAGCCCGGCGGCGCGGGGGAGCTGATTGGGTTCCCGCACCGCCTTGGTTGGCGTGGCGTCCCGTGCCACCTTGCTGCCGGCGCGCCCTTGCCGGGCGGCTCGACATGCAGGGTCCGCATGACCATGGAAGCACGCAAGGCCATCTTCATCACCGGCGCCGCCTCTGGCATCGGCCGGGCGACGGCGCAGCTTTTTGCCGGGAAGGGCTGGTTCGTGGGCTGCTTCGACCGGAATGCCGCCGAGCTTGAGCGCCTGCGAGCGGAGCTTGGCGCGGCCAATGGCCTGTTCCGGGTCCTGGACGTCACCGCCCATGACGACTTCAGGGCGGCGATCGAGGCGTTCGGCGTGGCCAGCAACGGCCGCATGGACGTGCTGCACAACAATGCGGGGCTGGTGGCGACGGGCGCCTTTGCCGACATGCCCTGGGAGAGGGTGATGGCGCTGGTGAACGTCAACCTCATTGGCGTGCTGTTCGGCATCCATGCGGCGCTGCCGCTGCTGAAGGCGACGCCGGGGTCGCTGTGCTTCACGACCTCCTCGTCCTCGGCGATCTTCGGCATGGGCGGGCTTGCGGTGTACTCCGCCACCAAGCACGCCGTGCGCGGCCTGACGGAGGCGCTGTCGGTCGAGCTGCGGGCCGCCGGGGTGCGCGCGGCGGACACGCTTCCCGGGCTGATCGACACCGGGATGATGCCGGCCGAACGCAAGGCCACCCTGCCGGCGGAGGGCATGTGGCGGCTGATGCCGCCCTCGGCGGTCGCGGAGGCCGTTTGGGAGGCCTATCACGGCGATAAGGTGCATTGGTACGTGCCGGCGGAACTCGCCGAGCTGGACCGCGAGGCGACGGCCTCGCCGGAGCGGGAACGCGACAAGTGGGTCGCGGTGGCGGCGGCCGGACGGGGGGTGGGGTGAGGGGAGCCGCCGCGCCTTCCGCATCCCGGCCTCTCCCGGCGCGGAAAGCGGCGTGAAGGGCGCGGCATGGTCCCGGTTGCCGTCCTGATCAGCGGGCGCGGCAGCAACATGGCGGCGCTGCTGGAGGCCGCCGCCGCGCCGGGGTTCCCGGCCCGCATCGCCCTGGTGCTGTCCAACCGGCCCGGCGCCGGCGGCCTGGCCACCGCCGCCGCGCACGGGGTCGAGGCGCTGTGCATCGACCACCGCCATTTCGGCCGCGACCGCGCCGCGCACGAGGCCGCCATCCATGACGCATTGCAGGCGCGCGGCATCGGCCTGGTCTGCCTGGCCGGCTATATGCGGCTGCTCACGCCATTCCTGGTCGGGGCATGGGCGGGGCGGATGCTGAACATCCATCCCAGCCTGCTACCGGCGTTCCCCGGGCTGGATACCCATGGCCGCGCCCTGGCCGCCGGGGTCAAGCTGCACGGCTGCACGGTCCACCTGGTGACGGACGTGATGGACGACGGCCCGATCCTGGCCCAGGCCGCCGTGCCGGTGCTGCCCGGCGACGACGCGGACAGCCTCGCCGCCCGGGTGCTGGCGCAGGAGCACCGGGTGTATCCGCTGGCGCTGCGCCTGCATGCCGAGGGGCGGGCTGGATGCTATGACGCCGCGGCCAGCCTGCTGAGTCCCTTGCCCGGGCCTGCCGTGGGGACGTAGATAACGCCCACTCAGTCCCGAGACAGCCCAAGGCACACCATGGTTCCCCCCGACATGCAATCCTCCGCCAGCCAGCCGACCTCCGGCCCGAACATCGACGAGGCGTTTGTCGCCGACCGGGTGATGTTTTGGTCCCGCTTCACCACCTTCACCACCGGCGCGGTGATCGCGGTCGTGGTGCTGCTGGTGCTGATGGCGGTGTTCCTGGTGTAGGGCTTGCGTGCTGCTCCCTCGTTCTTCGGAGTGAGGGGAGTTTGCTTGCGGCGTCGGGGTTTTTGGTGTGGCCTGGAGTTGGCTGCTTGCATCCAGGGATCGCGCCGTAAGCCTCCCTCACCCCGGCCCTCTCCCGGAGGGAGAGGGAGCAGGCGGGCCTAGACCCGCACCAGCTTGATGCGCTTGCCGTCCACGCCGAGGGTGATGCCGCCGGCCTTGAGCAGCATCGCGTCGGCGCCGAATACCTCCTGGCGCCAGCCGTGCAGCGCCGGGACGTCCGGATGGTCCTCCCCGGCCAGGCGGTCCAGGTCGTCGGACGAGGCGACCAGCTTTCCGGCGACGTTGTGCTCCTCGCACTTCGCCGCCAGCAGCACCTTCAACAGCGATACCAGCGCCGGGGAGGCGCGGGAGTTGTCCTTGCGGCTGGGCGGCTCCGGCAGGGCGTCGTCCGGCAGCGCTGCCGCGGCCTGCAGCGCCGCGACCAGGGCGACGCCGCTTTTGCCCTCCGCAAAGCCGCGGTTGACGCCGCGGATGCGGGCCAGCGCATCGACCGTGGTGGGGGCGACGGCGGCGATCTCCAGCAGGCTCTCGTCCTTCAGCAGCCGGCCGCGCGGGATGTTGACGCGCTGCGCCTCGCGCTCGCGCCAGGCGGTCGCGGCGCGCAGCATCCCCAGCATGCGGCGGTTGCTGCTGCGTGGGCGCAGGCGCTCCCATAGGCCCTCGGGATCGGGGCGGTAGGTCTCGGGCTGTGCCAGCACGGCCATTTCCTCCGCCACCCACTCCATGCGGCCGTCGCGTTGCAGGCGGTCCTGCAGGCGCTCGTACACGCCGCGCAGGTAGGTCACGTCGGCGGCGGCGTAGGTCACCTGCGCCTGGGACAGCGGGCGGGCGGACCAGTCGCTGAAGCGGTGCGCCTTGTCGATCTGCCCGCCGG
>CAXTFY010000157.1:0-3744 GCA_964243265.1 uncultured Acetobacteraceae bacterium
TCCGCTGCAAACCCCATATTCCTGCTGGCACACTAAGAAACGGCCGCAGCGGGGGGGGGCGATCAGCCAGATGTCGTTCCAGTAAGGCATCCAGCCCGGTCCGCCGCCTACATGAACGCCCTGGACGATCTCAACGTGTTCGGCCCGCACTTCAAGGGCGACACCTGGCGTCAGTCTAGGTACTCAGATGCATAAGGCTTAGGCCTCGAAAGAGACGCTTCCTTCACCAGCATTAGCTACTCGGATCATTCCGTCAGCACCTATGCTGATCGAGTTTACAACCGTGATGCGCGCTTTGTGAGTAGAAGCAGCCGACGCGATCCGGATTAGGCCATCGACACCGATGGACAGTGCGTTCAATCGCAAACCTCCGCCTGCTCCAGCAATCCGTATGAGCTGGTCCAGAGAGCAGAACGACACACATTCGTCATTGGTGTTGGCCATTGTGCTTCCTCGCCTCTCTCGCAGCCTGCACGATGGTAAACAGGTCCGCCAAGGGTCCGCAGCGTTCCTGATTAGGCCCGATATGTGCCCCAAGATGCGACTAAGCTATTGAAAATATGGTGGAGCCGAGGGGAATCGAACCCCTGACCTCCTGAATGCCATTCAGGCGCTCTCCCAACTGAGCTACGGCCCCGCCTTGGGAGGCGCGTCCTTACACCCGCCCGCCGCCGCGGATCAAGCCCCTGCCGCGCCTGCCCGACCGATCTCGCCCGCATCCGGCAGGTCCCACGCCGCCCAGCACAGGTCCATCAGCCGCCGCGATTGCGCCGCGGGCAGGATCTCCTCCGCCAGCCCGGCAAACTTGTCTTCCAGTTGCGCGTCCGTCATCGGGTTCAGTTGGCTGCCCACCGCGTGCTCGATGAACTGGTGCAGCGTGCGGCCGTCGGTCAGGGTGATGGTCATGTCCACCTGGTCCGGCTTGATCGCCGGGTCGATGGTGACCGCCACCCGCTTGCGGACCGCGACCACGAGGGGGTCGGCCACCGCGCGGTCGGTGAACGCCTGCTCCCCGGCACGCCCGGTCACCAGCGCCACCGCGACCGCGTGATAGATGCTGAACTTGCCCTCCAGCCCGGCCCTCGGATCGGTCTTGCCCATCAGGTTCAGCACCAGGGGATGCACCCGCAGCTCGACCGCTTGGATCGCGTCCGGCTGCAGGGCGTTGGCCGAGCGCAACCGGATGGCGGCGTCGATGGCCGGGTGGGCGACGATGCCGCAGGCGAACGGCTTGTAGGTGTTCAGCGCCAGCTCGTAGTGCTCGCCCAGGCCATCGACCACCTCCGCCCAATCATGCCGGGTGCTGAGCGCCTGGCCCCAGCCATCGAAGCCCTCGATGGCGACCTCTGACGCGGTGAAGTCCTGCTGCGCCAGCAGCGCCGACACCATGCCGTTCTGTGCGGCGCGGCCGGGGTGGAAGCTTTTGGTGTCGGACCCGAACTGCACCTTCAGCCCCACCGGCTGCGACGCCGCCAGGGCGAGCGCCCAGGTCATGCGCTGCTCGTCCAGGTGCAGCAGGCGGCCCATGGCGGCGGCGGCGCCGAACACCCCGGTCGATCCCGTGATGTGCCAGCCCATCGCGTAGTGCTCGGGAAACACCGAGTTGCCCATGCGGCACTCGACCTCGCAGCCCAGCACGAGGGCATTCATCAGCTCGGCGCCGGGCGTCGGATGGTGCTCGGCCCAGGCGAGCACGGCGGAGGCGACGGGGCCAGCCGGGTGGATGATGGTGCGCAGGTGGGTGTCGTCGAAGTCCAATACATGCGAGCTGATGCCGTTCACCAGGGCGGCGTGCAGGGCATCCATGCGCTCCTTGCGGCCGAACAGGCTGGATTGGGCGGGTCCGGAGAAGGGTTGCAGGGCAGCGACGGCGTGGCTGGGGGCGCCCTGCTGCGATCCGCCGACGGCGCAGCCAACCCAGTTGAGCAGGGTACGGGCGGCTTCCTTACGGACGGCGGCGGGGACTTGCTCCATGGGGGCAGTGGCGACGTAGCGGGCCAGGATGCGGGTGACGGGCACGGGCGGCGGTCCCTTCGGGGCGGCGCCGGGCGGGGCAGCAGGCTGTGCCGTGGCAGTTTGGACTGCGGCAGGCTGGGCCGCGGCTGCGTCGGCGCCAAGGACGGCGGCGATCCCGGCGGAGGTGCGGAGCAGGCTGCGGCGTTCGATCTGGGCCATCTGGCATTTCCCTGTGCACGTGGCGGCCAGCCTAGCGGGCGCTGCCCAGCCTGGCGAGGCGACGCCTGCAGGGGATGCTGATCCAGCAGCGGAGCCGGGTTCTGGCTTCAACGCCGGCGGCCCATAGCGCCACTCAACTACCCTGGTGCAGCCCCGGCCTGAGCCCGGCAGTTCATTAGGAGCCGTGTCCATCAGCGGGAACCGGGTCCGTCAGCGGACTGTCCGCATTCCGCCGGCCAGGTCTCCAATGAGAGCGTCGATGAACAGCCGAACCTTGGCGGAGAGGTTGCGGTGGCTTGTATAAAGGGCGTGTATCCCGAACGCGTCACCCTCGGCGTCCGGAAACAGGCGCACGAGGTCTCCCCGGGCGACCGCGCCCCTGGCGATGAAGTCCGGCAACCGTCCAACGCCAGCGCCGCCGGCGAGCACGGGTTCCAAGACCACCGGGTCGGAGACGACATTATCCGGCCTGAACTCGAACTGCTCCACCGTGCCGTCCGTCATGCGATAGGACCATATCGTCGTCCGGTCGAACCCGGAGATCAGCGAGTGGCGGCCCAGGTCGGCAACGCTCGACGGCATGCCTCGCGCGGCAAGGTAGCCCGGGCTGGCGCATGTCCAAACCTCGGTGGTCAGCAGGTGCCGGGCGATGAGGTCGCTGTCGGGAAGCACCCCCACGCGGATGACGAGATCGGCGGGTTCTACCGGCAGGTCGATAATGCGGTTTTCCACGTCAAGGATGACCCGCACCTCCGGGTAGCTGGCAAGGAACGACGGCAACATCGGGGAGACCAGCGCGACTGCGACCGTGATGGGCAGGCTCACGCGCAGGGTGCCGCGTGGAACCCCGGCGAAGTTGTCCAGCGCGGTTCCGGCGTCGTCAACGTCAGCCAGGATGCGCAACGCGTAGGGGCGAAACAGCGCACCGGCGTCGGTCAGCCGCAAGTGGCGGGTTGAGCGATCGATGAGCGTCGCGCCGACAGCAGCCTCCAGGCGAGCCAGCGACCGGCTGACGGTTGACTTGGGCAACGCGAGCGAGCGCGCGGCGGCTGACACGCTCCCCTGATCGGCAGTGCGCGCAAAGGCGCGGATGTCGTTCAGCTCCATGCAGGTTCCCGATTTGCAACACCCTGTCGCAATCCGCCGTTCTAATCGCCCGCGCCGGACCGCGCCACCTGTGGAGCATGCAGGCGGCGTGATCCATCGCCGCCGCAAGAGGAGCCAGCAGTCATGGGACAGACCACCCGTTCCCCGCAGATGATCGTCCTTGCCGGCATCGGCGGCGATCTCGGGACCCGCATCGCCAAGGCCCTGGTGCAGCGCGGCGCGGATGTGCGAGCGCTCGTGCGGCCGGGCACGGCTGCCGCGAAGCGGGATGCGCTGTCGGCGTCTGGCGTCACCCCGGTCGCAGTTGACTACAGCGACGAGACATCCCTGGTCGAAGCCTGCCGGGGCGCGGCCTGCGTCGTCTCCGCGCTGAATGGCCTGGAACCCGTCATCCTGGGCGCGCAAGGCCGGTTGCTGGATGCGGCCGTGGCGGCGGGCGTGCCGCGCTTCATGCCCTCGGAC
>CAXTFY010000157.1:3754-11133 GCA_964243265.1 uncultured Acetobacteraceae bacterium
CGGACTTCTCCCTCGACTTCACTGGGACCCGTCCGGGCGGGAACCGTAACCTGGACTTGTGGCGCGTCTTCAAGGAACGGGCGGACCAGGCCCCGATCCGGGCGACCTCGGTGCTCAACGGCGCCTTCGCCGACCTGCTGACCGGTGAGGCGCCCATTATCCTGCGCAAGGTCCGGAGGGTCCTTTACTGGGGAGACGCCGACCAGCCATTCGACGTCACGACCAAGGACGATGTGGCGCGCTACACCGCCGGGGCCGCCCTTGATGGCGCGGCGCCGCGTTTCCTGCGGATCGCGGGCGACGTGGTGACGCCGCGTTCCCTCGCCGCGACGATGGCGTCGGTGACGGGCAGGCCGTTCGGGCTGTGGCGCGCGGGCGGCCTCGGCCGGCTCGGCGTCCTGATCCGCGTCGTGCGCACGCTGACGCCCCGCGGTGATGCGGTGTTCCCGGCCTGGCAGGGCCTGCAATACCTGCGCGACCTGTCGAGCGGCCTCGGCAAGCTGCAGCCGCTCGACAACGACAGGTACGGCGCGGTGCCCTGGACCACCGCCCGGGACGTGCTGGCGCGTGGCGCATGACCGTCCGCCGGGTCGATCCGTAAGCCTGGTCGATCCGCAGGAACGAACGATCACGACCCATGGCGAGACTCTCGCATGGCAGGGTCGAACCTAGTAGGCTCGGCCGCGAACAGCAGGGTCCGGCAATGTCAGACGCATCGGCAAGCGCCCCGGTCATCACCCGCCGCTACGCCCGCAGCAGGCTGTATGATGCCGCACGCGGGCAGCACATCTCGCTGGAAACGCCGCGCCTCTGGCTGGCGCGCGGCATGGCGTTCGCCGTCCTTGATGCCGAGGACGTAACGCACGTCCTGCTCGCGTAGGGGCCCGTGCACCGGCCGCCTCGAAGCACACCCAAAGCCATGAGCAACCGATGACCGACCTGGACCAGCTCGAAGCGCAGAGCATCTTCATCCTGCGCGAGGCCTACCATCGCCTGCGACCGCTGGCCCTGCTGTGGTCGCTGGGCAAGGACAGCAACGTGCTGGTCTGGCTGGCGCGCAAGGCGTTCCTCGGCCGGGTGCCGTTCCCGGTGCTGCACGTGGACACCGGCAAAAAGTTCCCCGCAATGTACGCCTTCCGCGACGAGTACTCCGCCAAGTGGGGCCTGGACCTGCACGTCGGCGCCTGCCCCCCGGTCGAGGACATCGACCCCAGCTTGCCGCCCAACGCCCGCAGCGCCGCTCGCAAGTCCGCCGGCCTCGCCGCCCTGATCGAGCAGCGCCGCCTGGCCGGCGTCGTCGCCGGCATCCGCCGCGACGAGCAGGCCACCCGCGCCAAGGAGCGCGTGTTCAGCCCGCGCGGCGCCAGCCACCGCTGGGACGTGCGCAACCAGCCGCCCGAGTTCTGGGACCAGTTCGCCACCCCCGCCGAACCCGGCGCCCACGTCCGCGTGCATCCCCTGCTCGCCTGGCGCGAGATCGACATCTGGCGCTACATCGCACGCGAGGGCATCCCGGTCGTCGATCTGTACTTCAGCAAGGACGGCCGGCGTTACCGCTCGCTCGGCGACCAGGACATCACCAACCCGGTGCCCAGCCTGGCCAGCACCATCCCCGAGATCCTGGCCGAGCTGCGCAGCACCCGCGAGCCGGAGCGGGCCGGTCGCGCGATGGACAACGAAACCGAGGATGCGTTCGAGCGGCTCCGCGTGGCGGGATACCTGTGATGAACATCGTGCTTCCCACCGGCACGCTGGCGGACGACGATGTCCCGATGGACAACCCTGCGTTGAACGACACCCGCGCCCACGAGGACGAGCAGTCCACCCGCATCGTCATCGTCGGCCACGTGGACCATGGCAAGAGCACCCTGATCGGCCGCCTGCTGCACGACACCGGCAACCTGGCCGACGGCCGCATGGATGCGGCATTGGCGAGCAGCGGCCGCCGGGGCCTGGGCATGGAGTGGTCGTTCTTGCTGGACAGCCTGCAGGCCGAGCGCGACCAAGGCGTTACCATCGACAGCACGCGCCTGCCGTTCGTGCTGGATGGGCGGCCGTTCGTGATCGTCGATGCGCCGGGCCACCGGCAGTTCCTGCGCAACATGGTGACGGGCGCGGCCGGGGCTGCGGCGGCGGTGCTGGTGGTGGATGTCGCCGAGGGCGCGCAGGAGCAGACCCGGCGCCACGCCGTGCTGCTGCGGCTGATCGGCGTGCGCCATGTGATCGTGCTGCTGAACAAGGCGGACCTGCTGGACTTCGACCCCATGCGCGTCGGGGCCGCCAACCGCGCCATCACCGACCTGCTGGAGCAGTTGGAGATCAGCCCCTCCGCCATCATCCCGGCCTCGGCACGGCACGGCGACAACGTGTCCAGCCGGTCCCCGCGCACCCCCTGGTATCATGGCCCCACGCTGACCGAGGCGCTGTCCGTCGTGCCGCTGTTGCCGTCCCGCGCCGACCTGCCGCTGCGGCTGCCGGTGCAGGACGTGTACCGCCAGGGCGACGAGCGCGTGGTGGTCGGCCGCATCGAGGGTGGACGCATCGCGGTCGGCGAAGAGGTCGTGATCGGCGCGCAAGGGGCCGTGGCGAAGGTGGCTGCCCTCAAGGGCTGGCCGATGGATGGCGCGCAGCAGGCCGCGGCCGGGCAGTCGGTCGCGCTGACCCTGGCGCCCGATGTGGTGGTGGCGCGCGGCGACCTGCTGCACGCCGCCGCCCACCCGCCGCTGCGCGCCGCCCGCATCCGCGCCCGGCTGTTCTGGCTGCGGCAGGAGCCGCTGCGCGTCGGCGAGAGCTTCAGGCTGCGGCTGTCCACCGCCGAGCATGCGGTGACGGTGGCCGCGATCACCTCGGTCGTGCGGATCGACGACCTGACGGACCAGCCGGCCGACCATGTGCCGCCGGAGGGGTTCGCCGAGGTGGTCCTGGCCGCCAGCGAGAGCATCCTGTTCGACCCGTTCGAGCCGGGCGCGCTGGGCGGGCGGGGCGTGCTGGTGGACATCCATCAGCGTATCGTCGGCGGCGTGCCGCTGATCGGGCCGGCGCCGTTGGCGGCGTCGGGGCGCTCGGTGTTTCCGGTGGACAGCGCCGTCACCTTGTGGGAGCGGGCGCAGGCCAAGCGGCACACCGGCGGCGTGTTCTGGCTGACGGGCCTGCCCGGCGCGGGGAAAAGCACCGTAGCGCGGGCGGCGGAGGCGCTGCTGTTCCGCCAGGGCGTGGATGCGGTGGTGCTGGATGGGGACACGCTGCGGGCGCGGCTGTGCAACGACCTGGGATTCTCGCCGGAGGACCGGCGGGAGAACGTGCGCCGCGCTGCCGTCGTGGCGCGGCTGATGGCGGACGCCGGGCAGGTGGTGCTGGTGGCGCTGATCTCCCCCAAGGCGGAGGACCGCACGATGGCCCGGCAGTTGGGCGGCGAGGGATTCCGCGAAGTGTTCGTGGCGGCGGACCCGGCGGTGTGCGAGGCGCGGGACCCCAAGGGTCTTTACGCCGCGGCGCGCGCCGGGCGGCTGCCGGGCTTCACGGGGGTGGGCGCGCCGTATGACGTGCCGGAAGCGCCGGACCTGGTGGTGGAAACCGGCGACGCCGCGGTGGGTAGCAGCGCGGAGCGGCTGGCAGCATACATCACGGGCGTGGTGAGCTTGCCTGGGCTGGCTGCGCGTGCCGGCTGACAAGGTGGCAGCCTTCTTCTTCCTCTCCCTCCGGGAGAGGGCCGGGGTGAGGGAGCGGGCAAGCGCGGCACCTGGCCGGAACAAGCCTGGTTTCCCAGGCAACCTACGGTCCCGGCTCCGCAGTAAGACCCCCTCACCCCGGCCCTTTCCCGGAGGGAGAGGGAGAAGCGCGTTCCTGCTGCTCCTCCTGCTGGCGCCAGCGGCCCACGCGCAGACCACGCTGCTGAACGTGTCCTACGACCCGACGCGCGAGCTGTTCGCCGCCATCAACCCGGCCTTCGCCAAGTCCTGGCGCGCCCAGACCGGCGAGGACGTGCAGATCCGCGCCAGCCACGGCGGCTCCGGCGCGCAAGCCCGGGCGGTGATCGACGGGTTGGAAGCCGACGTGGTGACGCTCGCCCTGCAGCCGGACATCGACGCCATCACCGATCATGGCGGGGCGGTGGCGCCGGGCTGGCAGGACCGGCTGCCGAACCGGGCGGTGCCCTACACCAGCACCATCGTGTTCGTCGTCCGCCGCGGCAACCCCAAGGGCATCCACGACTGGCCGGACCTGGTGCATCCCGGCATCAGCGTCATCACCCCCAACCCGAAGACCTCCGGCGGCGCACGCTGGTCCTACTTGGCCGCCTGGGGCTGGGCGCAGCGGGCGGGCGGGCCTGAGGCGGCCCGGGCCTACGTGGCGGCCCTATACAAGCACGTCCCCATCCTGGACACCGGCGCTCGCGGCAGCACCATCACCTTCGCCCAGCGCAACCAGGGTGACGTGCTGCTCGCCTGGGAGGACGACGCCAACCTGGCCGTTCGCCGCATGACCCGCGCCGGACTGGAGATCGTGCGGCCATCCGCCACGATCGTTGCCGAACCCGTGGCGGCGGTGGTGGACCGGGTGGTGGACCGCCGCGGCACCCGCGCCGTGGCCGACGCCTACCTGCGTTTCCTGTGGACGCCGGAGGGGCAGGAGATTGCGGCGCAGCATTTCCTGCGTCCGCAGGGCCCGGGCGGGCGGGCGCGGCACGCGGACCTGTTCCCGCCGGTTGCGACCTTCACCTTGGCCGACACCTTCGGAGGTTGGCCCGAGGTGCAGCGCACGCACTTCGACGATGGCGGGGTGTTCGATCAGCTCTACAGGCCGGGGCAGTAGGATGGGTCGGCGTGTTCGGACGAGACGCCCTCGCCAGGTCCTGCCCGGTTTCGGGTTGTCCCTGGGCTATACGGGGGCGTTCCTGGGCCTGATCGTGCTGGTGCCGCTGGCGGGGCTGGTGGCGCAAGCCGGGACGGCGGAACCGGGCCGGGCATGGACGCTGTTCACCGACCCGCGGACCCTATCGGCGTTCCGCGTCAGCTTCGGCACGTCCGCCGCGGCGGCGCTGCTGAGCGTGCCCCTGGGGGTGCTGCTGGCCTGGGTGCTGGAACGCTACCATTTCCCGGGACGGCGCGTGCTGGATGCGGCCATCGACCTGCCGTTCGCGCTGCCCACGGCGGTCGCGGGCATCGCGCTGACCACGCTGTATGTGCCCGACGGCTGGATGGGCCGGCTGCTGACGCCGCTGGGCCTGGAGGTCGCGTTCACCCCGCTGGGGATCGGCGTGGCGCTGCTGTTCGTGGCGCTGCCGTTCGTGGTGCGGGCGGTGCAGCCGGTGCTGGCCGGGCTGGACCGCGCGGCGGACGAGGCGGCGATGGTGCTGGGGGCCTCGCCGTGGCAGGCTTTTCGACTTGTGATCCTGCCGCCGCTGCTGCCTGCCGTGGCGACCGGCGCCGCATTGGCGTTCGCGCGGGCGGTGGGCGAGTATGGGTCCGTCATCTTCATTGCCGGCAACCGGCCGATGGTGTCCGAGATCGTGCCGCTGCTGATTGTCGCCAAGCTGGAGGCCTTCGACCTGCCCGGCGCCGCCCTGCTGGGCACCGCGATGCTGACGCTGTCGTTCGTGCTGCTGTTGGGCATCGACCGCCTGCGGGTGGACCGTGCCTAGGCCGTTCTACCGCACCCTGGGCATCGGCGAGAGCCTGGCCTGGCGCGTGCTGCTGATCGGCGGGGCGCTGCTGCTGGCCGGGTGGCTGCTGGTGCTGCCGCTGCTGGTGCTGTTCGTCGAGGCGTTCTCGGAGGGGGTGGAGGCGTTCATCGCCGCCGTCACCGACCCGGACGCGGCGGCGGCGGTGCGGCTGACGCTGCTGGTGGCGGCGATCGTGGTGCCGGTCAACACCGTGTTCGGACTGGCGGCGGCGTGGTGCCTCACGCGGTTCCGCTTCGCCGGCCGGCGGTTGCTGCGGGTGCTGATCGCTCTGCCGTTCTCGGTGTCGCCGGTGATCGCCGGGCTGGTCTTTGTGCTGATGTTCGGGTTGCAGGGGTGGTTCGGCCCCTGGCTGTCGGATGCGGGCATCCGGATCGTGTTCGCGCTGCCGGGGATCGTGCTGGCGACGCTGTTCGTGACGCTGCCGTTGGTGGCCGGGCAGTTGGTTCCCTTGATGGGTGCGCAGGGGATCGACGAGGAGGAGGCGGCGCTGGTGCTCGGAGCCAGCGGGATGCAGATGTTCTTGTGGGTGACGCTGCCGAAGATACGCTGGGGGCTGCTGTATGGGGTGCTGCTGTGCAGCGCGCGGTCGATGGGGGAGTTCGGCGCGGTGTCGGTGGTGTCCGGGCACATCCGCGGGCTGACCAACACGGTGCCGCTGCATATCGAGGTGCTGTATCAGGAGTATAACATCGCCGCTGCGTTCGGGGTGGCGACGCTGCTGGCCGGGGTGGCGCTGCTGACCATCGTGCTGCGGGCCGGGCTGGATTGGCGGCAGGAGGTGCTGCGGGCGCGGGGCGGGCGGGCGCAGCTTGTGGTGGCGGGGTGATGCGGGTGGACGGCCCTTCACGCCCGGGAAGCTGGATGGAGCAGGCTTTCCAACGGGGGTTCGCTTGTCGCGGCCGAGCTTGAGCGATGCGATACGATGGTCACGGCGGATCAAAAGATCCGGCATCAGCAGAACCTGCCGGGCCGGCGCATTGGGCTTGTGGTCGTTTCAACCAGGTCCCAGCAGGTGCTTGAAGCCCATGGGCAAGACATTGCCGAAGCCCTGAAACAGGTCAGCCAAGCCAGTTGTCGCGAGGCCACCCTGCCCTGCCCGCCACTGCTTCGCCGGACGCCGCCGGACCGCGGGCGCTGACCACCCCGCCCTTCCTCCACCCGCCGCCGCCCATGCGCGCCGCGCTGGACGCCTTGGTGCAGGCCGACCCGCGCCTGGCGCCCATCGAGGCCGCCGCGGGCCCCCTTCCCTGGCGCGTGCGGCCCGGCGGGTTCCCGGGGCTGCTGCGGATCATCATGGCCCAGCAGATCAGCAACGCCGCCGCGGCCGCGATCTGGGGCCGCCTGGCCGCCCTGCCCGGCGCCGGGCACCCCGCTGGCCTGCTGCTGCTGCCGGACGAAGCGCTACGCGGCGCTGGGCTGAGCCGGCCCAAGGTGCTGCACGCCCGGGCGCTGGCGGAGGCGTTCACCGAGGGGCGGCTGGCCGAGGACGCACTGGCCGCCATGGACGACGCTGCCGCGGTGCAGGCCATCACCGCCGTGCGCGGCCTGGGGCCTTGGACGGCGGAGGTGTACCTGCTGTTCGCCCTGCAACGACCGGACGTGTTCCCGGCCGGGGACATCGCGGTGGCCGGAGCGGCGGCGGCGCTGCTCGGCCTGCCGGCGCGGCCCGGCCCCGCCGTGCTGCGGGCGTTGGCCG
>CAXTFY010000158.1:0-11056 GCA_964243265.1 uncultured Acetobacteraceae bacterium
CCATCAAGGCCAACTTCCCGACCCGCATCAGCTTCCAGGTGATCAGCAAGTTCGACAGCCGCACCATCCTTGGCGAGCAGGGGGCGGAGCAGTTGCTGGGCCAGGGCGACCTGCTGCACATGCAGGGCGGTGGCCGCATCGCCCGCGTGCACGGCCCGTTCGTGGCCGACCGCGAGGTGGAGGAGATCGTCGCCTTCCTGCGCTCCCAGGCGGAGCCGACCTACGACGACGAGGTGACGGAGGGGGCGGACGACGAGGACGCGGCCGGGTCCAATGCGGCGCTGTCCGGCATCGCGGCGGCGGGCGATGGGGAGAAGGGGCTGTTCGACCAAGCGGTGGACCTGGTGTCGCGTGAGGGCAAGGCCAGCACCAGCTTCATCCAGCGGCACCTGTCCATCGGCTACAACCGCGCGGCCAAGCTGATCGAGCAGATGGAGCGGGAGGGCGTCGTCACCCCGGCCAACCACGTCGGCAAGCGCGAGGTGCTGGCGCGCTCAACGCGCGATGAGGAGTAGGCCCGCTTGCTTCCCCCTCTCCCTCCGGGAGAGGGCCGGGGTGAGGGAGTCTTGCAGCGCTGAACTTGGCCGCTGGCAGAGCGGATTCTTTGGCGGACAGGGCGGTGCTGGCCCGCTCCCTCACCCCGGCCTTCTCCCGGAGGGAGAGGGAGAAGGCAGCGGTGCCCGGCCTTCGCCATGACGGACACGATCCCCACCCGCTATGGCCCCTTGCTGGCGCCGGGCTGGGGACCGGACCTTGTGGAGGCGTTCCTGCGCCGCTACGGCGAGTGGGGCTGGGACGAGGTCGGCTTCCTAGCCCCCCTGCTCCCGGACGGCGCCCGGGTGCTGGACGTGGGCGCCTACCTCGGCACCTTCGGACTGGGCCTGGCGGCGCGGCGGCGGCTCGGCTTCCTATGCGCCGTCGAGGCCAACCCGGCGATCACCCCCTTGTTGGCCGCCAACCTGCACCGTGCCCCCTGCCCCGCCCTCGCCATCGAGGCCATGGTCGCCGGTCCCGGCACCCCGCCCCGTCCCGGCGCCATGCCCCCCGGCAACGCCAGCGGCACCAGCTTTCTCCCCGGCGGCCAGGGTGAGCCTGTCCCCGCCCCGGTGCGCGCGGCAACGCTCGCCGAGCTGCGCGCCCTGCACGGCCCGTTCGACCTGGTCAAGCTGGACGCGGAGGGCATGGAGGCCGACATCCTGCACGCTGACGCCGAGGCCATGGCCACCGGCGGCACGGCGCTGTGGGTGGAGTGCAACGAGGACCCGCGCTCGCTGGTCGTCGGCCAACTGCTGCTGTCTTGGGGGCTGGAGCTGCACTTGTTCGCATTCCCCGCGCACAACCCGGACAACCTGCATGGCGACCGCACGCCGATCTTCCCATGGGCGTTCGAGGCCGGGCTGCTCGCCGCCCCGCGCACGCCGCCGCGGCTGGACTGGGTGCTGCAGCGCCACCACTGCATCCTGCGCCGCATCCGCAGCCTGGATGACCTAACCGACGCGCTGTGGCGCGTTCCACGCTGGGGCATGGCGGAGTGGCCCACGGACGATCCTGCCGCCCTGGCTGCCCTGGCCGGGCGCACCCTGCGCAACGAGGCCCGCGACACCTTCCTGCGCAGCGCCGCGCCGCTGGGATCGCCGGGCAACGAGATGATCTGGCAACGCGCGATGGCGGCCGAGGCCAGGGCGGCGGCGGCGGAGGCCCGAATGGCGGCGCTGGGCATCCCTCCGCTGGAAACATGACCCAGCCGGAAACGTGAACCAACCGGAAACGTGACCCAGCCCGGCGAGAAAAGACCTACGCTGCACTGCGATATGCTGGCACGTTGGCGAGATGAAATATCCGGCTTGGCTGCCCGTGCTGCTCGGGGTCCTGACGGCGGTGGGTCCGCTGTCCACCGACATGTACCTGCCGGCCTTCCCCGCCATCGAGGCCTCCCTGGGCGGCCAGCCCGGCACGGCGCAGATCACCCTGGCCACCTGGTTCGCCGGGCTGGCGGTGGGGCAGCTCACCCAGGGGTCCCTATCGGACCGTTTCGGCCGGCGCGGGCCGCTGATCCTGGGCACCGCGCTCTATACCCTGGCCAGCGCCGGCTGCGCGCTGGCGCCGGACCTGCTGACGCTCTCGGTGCTGCGCTTCGTGGCGGCGGTCGGCGGGTCGGCCAGCATGGTCATCCCCCGCGCCGTCGTGCGCGACCTGGCGGACGGCCACGCGGCGGCGCACCTGATGAGCCGGCTGATGCTGGTCATGGGCGTAGCCCCGATCCTGGCGCCGACGCTCGGCGGACTGGTGCTGGGGGTGGCCCCCTGGCACGTCATCTTCTGGCTGATGGTGGCCTATGGCGCGGTGTGCTGCGGGCTGGTGTGGCGCTTCCTGCCGGACACGCTGGAGCCGTCGCGCCGCATCCGGCTGGGGGCGGCGGGACTGGTGGCGCGCTATGCCGGGGTGCTGCGGGACCGGGTGTTCCTAGCCTATGCGCTGATGGGCGGGTTCGGCATGTTCGGCATGTTCGCCTACATCGGCGGCTCGCCCCCGGTGCTGATCCAGCGCTACGCGTTCACACCGGCGCAATATGGCATGCTGTTCGGGTGCAGCGCCGGGGCGTTCATCCTGTCGTCGCAGATCAATCCGCGGCTGCTGCCCCGGTTCGGCTCGGCGCGGGTGATCCGGGCGGGGGTGACGGCGTACTTCGCCGCGGCGGCGACGTTGCTGGGGTGCGCGGTGCTGCAGGTCGGCGGGGTGTTCGGCGTGGTGCTGCCGGTGGTGGTGGCAATGGGGTCGATGGGTTTCGTGATGCCTAATGCCGCGGTGGGCGCGCTGTCCCGCCATGCCGGGCAGGCCGGCAGCGCCTCGGCGATGATGGGCACCCTGCAGTTCTGCCTAGCCGCGGCCAGCGGGGTGCTGGTCGGGGTGCTGAGCGACGGCACGGCCCGGCCGATGGCGGCGATGATGCTGGCCGGCGCGGTAGGCACGGTTGTCGCGGACCGGTTGCGGCCCAAGATCGGTACGGAACACAAGGAGAAAATCCCGGCATGAGCCTCCTGATCGGCGTTCCCGCCTGCGCGCGGGTGCTGAACGGACACCTGCAGCACGCCACCCCAGCGCGTTACGCCGCGGCGCTGATGGGCGCCAGCGGCGGCACCCCCGTGATGATCCCCCCGGTGGGAGAAGCCGCGCTGGCCATCCTGGACCGACTGGACGGCCTGTTGCTGCCGGGCAGCCCCAGCAATGTGGAGCCGTCGCGTTACGGCGCCGCGGAGGACCTGACGCCGGACATGCACGACGCCGCCCGGGACAGCACGAGCTTCCCGCTGATCCATGCCGCACTCCGCCAGGGCGTGCCGGTGTTCGCAATCTGCCGCGGCATCCAGGAATTGAACGTGGCGCTCGGCGGCAGCCTGCACCAGCAGGTGCACGACGTGCCCGGCCGCCTGGACCACCGCGGCGGCCCCGGCACGAAACCCGAGCAGTACCGCCCCAAGCACGACGTAGCGCTGACCGGCCGGATGGCGGCGATCATCGGCCAGGGGCGCATCCGAGTGAACTCGGTGCACGAGCAGGCCATCGACCGCCTGGCTGGCCGGCTGGTGGCGGAGGCGGTGGCGGATGACGGCACCATCGAGGGCGTGCGGGTGGACGGCGCCGGGTTCGCGCTGGCGGTGCAGTGGCACCCGGAGTGGGACTTCGCCGCCGACCCGCATAGCATGGCGTTGTTCCGCGCCTTTGGCGACGCCTGCCGGGCGTATTCCGGCCAAATCAGGAGGGCTGCATGAATACCCAATACTCCACCCCGGCGAACACGCTGATCCTGCTGGGCCGCGTGCTGGCGTCGGTGCTGTTCATCCTCAGCGGCTTCGGCAAGTTCATGGCGCCGGAGTTCTACCAGGCGTACTTTGCCAACATCGGCGTGCCGATCCCCTTCTTGGCCTACATCATCGCCGTCTGCGTGGAGCTGGGCGGCGGCATCCTGTTCCTGCTGGGCGTTAAGACCCGGGTGGTCGCGGGGGTGCTAGCGGTATTCGCCTTGGCGACGGCGCTGCTGGCGCACACCGGCTTCGGCGACATCGCGCAGCAGATCCAGTTCATGAAGAACCTGGCGATTGCCGGCGGCTTCCTGGCCTTCGTCGTGGTGGGCGGCGGCGAGTACAGCGTGGACGGGCAGTTCGCCCGGCCCGGCCGCAAGCAGCGCCTGACGGCCTGAACGGTGGACCTCCATCTACAGGGCAAGCGCGCCCTGGTAACGGGCGGCTCCAAGGGCATCGGCCGGGCCAGCGCCGACCTGCTGGCGGCGGAGGGCTGCGACCTGCTTCTGGTGGCCCGTGACCCGGCCGGCCTGGACGCAGCCGCCGACGCCATACGCGCCAAGCGCCAGGTCCGGGTGGAGGTGATGCCCGCCGACCTGTCGCATCAGGCCGAAGTGGAGCGCATTGCGGCCGGGGCGGGCGCAGTGGACGTGCTGGTGAACAACGCCGGGGCGATCCCGCCGGGCGGGCTGCTGGCGGTGGACGACGCGACGCTGCGGGCGGCTTGGGACTTGAAGGTGTTCGGCTTCATCAGCCTGTGCCGGGCGCTATACCCGGCGCTGGCGGCGCGGCAGGGCGTGATCGTCAACGTGATCGGCGCGGCGGGGGAGACGTTCGATCCCGGCTATGTCGCGGGCGTGGCGGGTAATGCGGCGTTGATGGCCTTTACCCGTGCGCTGGGCCGCGGCGGGCGGCGGGATGGGCTGCGGGCGGTGGCCATCAATCCGGGGCCGGTCGCCACGGAGCGGCTGGAGCGCCTGCTGCGGCACCGCGCTGGGGAGGAGTTGGGGGACCCGGCGCGGTGGATGGAGCTGTGCGCGGGGATGCCGTATGGCCGCCCGGCCACGCCGGAGGAGATCGGCGCGGCAGTGGCGTTTCTAGCCAGCCCGGTATCGGCCTACACCAACGGGACGGTGCTGACGATCAATGGGGGGCCGTAGCGGCACGGGCAGGCTTTTCCCATTGAGTGTCGTGCAACAAGGTATGGTCGGCCAATATGCTGCAAGGCCGCTGGGAACCATCATGCCCTCTAGATCAAACAAGCCGGGCATGTAGAAGAACGATGTGAGCGACGAGCTTGACAGCGTAGCCCCAACATTGCTGCGCCGAATGGACACCAAGATCGACCGCCTCGCCGACGATATGGGCAGCGTGAAGCAGTGCCTCACATCCCTGGCAGCCGCGCAGGCCCTTCTGCATGGTGACTTCGCCGGGCAGTCACTCCGCATCGACCGGATCGAGCAACGGCTGGAACGGATCGAGCGCCGTCTCGATCTGGTGGATGCGCTGTGAGCGATGGTCCCGACAACCTCGTCCTGGCCCTGCTCCGTCGCATTGACGCCAACCAGGCCGAAATACGGCAGGACATTCGCGAGATCAAGGAGCGGCTAGGCTTCCTGGAAGGAAGCTACGCCTCCTTGTCCCGGCGAGTTGATCGCATCGATCTACGCCTGGAGCGGATCGAGCAACGGCTTGACTTGGTGCCGGCACCCTGAAACCAACCCTGGTCGGCACCTGACCATCTCCGAGCCTCATCGCCCACCGCAACCCGCCGCCAGCAGCCGCGCCGCCGCATCCCGCCCGCTGAGCCATGCCCCGCCCACCGTGCCGGCCAGCCCGTCCATCCGGCACGCCTCCCCGGCAAACAGCAGCCGCTCCCCCGGGAAGGCGTCGGCCAGCACGCCGCGGCTGCTCGCATGCCCCGGCCGGGCATACGCGTAGGAGCCGCGGAACAGCGGGTCCGTCCCCCAGTCCGTCACCACGGCGCCAGGCCCGGCGTCCCTCCCCAGCATCGCCCGCAGCCCGTCGCGCGCCATCGTCTCCGCCGCACGGTCGTCGCCCGCTACCGCCCACGCCGCCCGGCCGCCGACGAAGCCGACCAGGTGCCCGCGCCCCAGCGGCCAGGCGTTGAACGTCATGCCCGCCTCGCCTGGCGCTACCTGCTGCACCAGGGTTGCATTGTCGGCCACCCCCATGCGGTCCGCCCCGGGCGAGGGCAGGGCCACCTTGGACAGCAGCCCCATCGGCAGCCCGTCCACCGCCGCCAGCACCGCCGGGGGCAACGGCGGGTCGAAGCGGATGGCCTCCGCGGCCAGCACCCCGGTCGAGACCGTGACGATGCAGGCCGCCGCACGCAGCGTGCCCCCCGGCGTCCCGACCGCCACGCCGGGTCCGCCCCACCCGATGCGTCCCACCGGCGCGTCCAGGTGCACTTCTGTCGCCAGCCGCCGCGCCACGAAGACGCCGAGCCCGCCGGGCAACAGCAAGTTGGGCGGCGGCAGCAGGTTCCGGCGCCAATCCTGCGCGCTGAGCACGTCCGCGTCGGCGGCGGCGATGATCGCGCCCTCCCACAGCGCCACCGTCGGCGCCCACGGATTGCCAGCCAGCGCCGTCATCAGGTGCGCCAGCGAGATGTCGGCGTCAGGGAGCACCAGGGTCTCCACCTGCGCCCAGCACGCCTCATACGCCGCATGGTCCGCCCCGGCGGCATCACGGCCATCGACGAACAGCCGCTCGGTCCGCAGCGCATCGGAGTCGATCAGCTCGTCCCCGGCAGCGGCGGCGATCCCGGCCAGCGGATTGCCGTGGCCCGCGTGCAGCCAGGACGCGCCGAGGTCCAGCACCTCCCCGCCCAGCACGTCCGGTCGCACCGTATGGGCACGGCCGCCGATGCGGGACCCGGCCTCCAGCACGGTCACACGGACGCCGGCGGTGCGGAGGTGCGCGGCGGCGGACAGTCCGGCCACGCCGGCGCCCACCACAACCACCCCATCCTCCAACAGGCCGGCTCCTGATAGGTCTGGCGTCACGCGGTCATGGCTTCTTTTCCCAACATCCATCCCCTGACATGCCCACGAACGCCAGCAGCCAAGCCGGGCGGCACCGCGCTCCCGCCATACTCCTGCCACCACCCGCCGCCAACATGGTGCCGCAACGGGCGTTGAGGATGGCATGGACGGGTTCTTTGACGGCTTCACCCTGACCACCTGCCGCGTGCGCGACGGCGAGTTGCGGCTGCGCCACGGCGGCTCCGGCCCGCCGGTGCTGCTGCTGCATGGCAACCCGCAGACCCATGCCATGTGGCACGCCGTCGCCCCGGCCCTGGCCGAGCGCCACACCGTCGTCTGCCCGGACCTGCGCGGCTACGGTGGCAGCTTCAAGCCCGGCGCCACCGGGGACCACGCCCCCTACGCCAAGGCCAGCATGGCGCGCGACATGGCGGAGCTGATGCAGGGCCTGGGCCACGACCGGTTCCAGGTGGTCAGCCACGACCGCGGCGCCCGGGTGGCGCACCGCCTGGCGCTCGACAACCCGGACCGGGTGCAGCGCCTGGCGGTCATGGACATCGTGCCGACCATCGAGCACTTCGAGCGCACCGACATGTCGTTCGCCTTGGGATACTACCACTGGTTCTGGTTCGCGCAGCCGCACCCGTTCCCGGAGGAGCTGATCAATGCGGCGCCGGAGACCTGGTTCCGCGCCCACACCTCCCGCGAGCCGAAGCCGCCGTCGTTCTTCCGGCCCGAGGCGTTGGAGGACTACCTGGCTGCCGCGCACGACCCGGCGGCGATCACCGGCATGTGCGAGGACTACCGCGCCGCCGCCACCATCGACCTGCAGCACGACCGCATCAGCCGGGCGGAGGGGCAGAGGGTGCAATGCCCGATGCTGGCGCTATGGGGGGCGAAGGGCAAGGTGGGCGGCTGGTACGACCCGGTGGCGCTTTGGCGTAAGTACTGCTCGGCGGAGGTGACGGGCGGCGCGGTGGACAGCGGGCACTACCTGGCGGAGGAAGCGCCGGAGGAGGTGCTGGGGCATTTGGCGGGTTTCTTGGATTGATAGAAGCTGGAGGGCCTACCCGCCCCTGGCCCCATGTTTGCCCATGCGAAGCCGGCCATCCCTGCCTATGGTCGATCCTTTGATGACAGGGGACGCAATGGCGAGCATCACAATCAGCAACCTTAATGACGCCCTGGAGCGCCGTCTCCACACCCAGGCAGATCGTCACGGACGCTCCATCGAGGATGAGGCACGCGAGATCCTGCGCGCTGCACTTGAGCGTGAGCCGTCGCGCAAGGGCGGACTTGCCGCCTCCATCCGTGCCGGGATCGCGCTGCTTGGCGGAGTGGAGCTGCCTTCCGTCGCCCGTGAGACGATGCGCGCGCCACCTTTCGGGGAACGATCGTGCGGTCGCTGGCCGAGAAAGCAGCAGAGCCGGTGTTGACGCCCCCCTGCACGCCGTCCTGGAACAGCCATCATGCCCGTTCGTCTGCCCCTGCCGCCCTTCACGCCGGAGACCGCCGCCGAGAAGGCCCGCAAGGCCGAGGACGCCTGGAACACCCGCGACCCGGCCCGCGTCGCCAGCGCCTACACCGAGGACAGCCGCTGGCGGAACCGCGCCGAGTTCTTCACCGGCCGCGACGCCATCGAGGCGTTCCTGACCCGCAAGTGGCAACGGGAGCTGGAGTACCGCCTGATCAAGGAGGTCTGGGCGTTCCACGGCGACCGCATCGCCGTGCGCTTCGCCTATGAGTGGCACGACGCCGCCGGGGCCTGGTTCCGCTCGCATGGCAACGAGCAGTGGGAGTTCGACGCCGCCGGGCTGATGCGCCGCCGGGAGGCCAGCATCAACGACGTGCCGATCACCGCGGCCGGCCGACTGTTCCACTGGCCGCCCGGCCCGCGCCCCCAGGAGCATCCCGGGCTGACCGGGCTGGGATTGTAGCTGGGGCCTGTAGCCGGCAGCACCCTTGCGGGCACGCACCGTTTCGTTCAGCCTTCCTTCCCGATGGGTCGCCAGAACCCGCGCCAGGAGAGAGCCGCCGGATGTCCGCCCCCCTCACCCGCCGCAGCCTTGCGCTCGGCACCGCCGCCCTATTTGCCGCCCCGCGCCTGGCCCGGGCGGAAGACACCATCAAGATCGGCGTGCTGTCCCCCAACACCGGCCCTGCCGCCGAGGCCGGCAAGCTGCAGCAGAACGGCATCCGCATGGCGGTGAACGCTGTGAACGAGCACGGCGTGCTGGGCCGCAAGCTGGAGGTGGTGATCGAGGACGACCAGACCACCAACCCCGGCGCCGTGCTGGCGTTCAGCCGCCTGGCGTCGCAGCCCGACATCGTCGCCTTCATCGGCCCGGTCCGCAGCACCCAGGTGAACGCCATGGCGCCGGACGTGCTGAAGGTCGGCAAGCCCATGCTGTTCGGCGGCACCGACCCTTCTCTGACGCAGCAGGGCAACAAGTGGCTATTCCGCTGCCGCCCCAACGACAGCTTCTCCGCCAAGGTGATCGCCGAGTTTGGCGCAGCGGACCTGAAGAAGCAGAAGTGGGCGGTGGTGTACAGCACCGACACCTTTGGGACCAACGGGTCGAAGGCGCTGGTGGAGGCGTTGAAGGACAAGGGCATCACCCCCTTGCTGACGCAGGGCTACACCAACCAGGCCAGCGACTACACCGCCGTCGTGCTGGCGGTGCGGCAGTCCGGCGCCGACATACTGGGCAGCTACTTCACCTTCGAGAGCGACCTTGGCATCTTCGCCCGGCAGTTGCGGCAGTTGGGCGTCAGCATCCCCTGGGTGGGGTCGCCGAGCATCGTCAACACCACGGCGCTGAACCTGGGCGGGCGGGCGCTATATGGCACCTATGGCGTGGCGGACTATGCCGTGGACGCCACCCCGGCCAGCAAGGCGTTCGGGGACAAGTACTTCTCGCTCTACAAGGCACTGCCGGACAACCAGTCGTCCTACGCGTTCGATGCGGTGAACCTGATCGCCCGCGCCATCACCGACGCCGGGGGCACCGATCCCGAGAAGCTGCGGGCCGCGCTGGCGGGCATCAGGGGATTTGCCGGGGCGGAGGGCGAGTACAACTTCGACGACAAGGGCGACGGACTGCGCGGCTACAACGTGGTCAAGAACGAGAACGGCAAGGTGGTGTTCGACCGGCGGATCGAGGTGAAGGAGTAGGACCTTTGAGGGTGTCCAACCACCCGTCATCGCGAGCCGGCTTCGGCGCGGCAATCCAGGAGCCGCGCGCGCAGCCCCGGATCGCCACGTCGCAATCGCTCCTCGCAACGACATGTCACCAGTCCCCGGCGCCCCCTTGAGCCTGGTCCCGCAACTGCTGTTCACCGGACTGGGCATCGGCGCGATCTACGCCCTGGTGGCGCTAGGCTTTGTGCTGCTGATCCGGGCAGCAAGCGTCGTCAACTTCGCCCAGGGCGAGTTCTCCATGCTGGGCGCGTACCTCATGGTGATCCTGGCGGGCGACCTGGGCGTGCCCTACCTGGTGGCGCTACCGGTCTCGGTCGCTGTCATGGCCGGCTTCGGCGTGCTGTTCGCCGGCGCGACCTACTGGCCGCTGCGGCACCGCGGGCAGTTGCCGGTGATCATCAGTACCATCGGCGCCAGCATCTTCCTATCCAACGTCGTGCTGGCGAGCTACGGCCCCAGCCCGCAGGTGCTGCCGGGCCTGTTCGACGACCCCGGCTTCGAGGTCGGCGGCGTGTTCATGGACAGCCAGTACCTGTCCATCATGGTCGCCGTGACCGCCCTGGTGGTGCTGCAGTACCTGATCTTCGAGAAGACCCTGCTGGGCAAGAAGCTGCAGGCCACCAGCCAGGACAAGGAGATGGCGAGCCTGCTGGGCATCCCCGTCGCCACGATGGTGCTGATCACCTTCGCCTACAGCGCGGCGCTGGGCGGGTTGGCGGGCATCCTGGTGGCGCCGGTGCTGTTCGTGTCGGTGGGGATGGGCGCGCTGATCTCGCTCAAGGCGTTCGCGGCCAACATCATCGGCGGCTTCGGCAACATACCTGGCGCCATCCTCGGCGGGCTGGCGCTGGGCGTGGTGGAAACGTTTGGGGCGGCTTACATCAGCGTGCCCTATAAGGACGCGCTGGCCTTCGGGCTGCTGCTGCTGTTCCTGCTGGTCCGGCCGCAAGGGCTGTTCGGCGAAAAGATCGCGGAGAAGGCGTGATGGGCACGTCCGTCGGCAGCACTGCTCTGCTCTCTCTCCCTTCGGGAGAGGGTTGGGGTGA
>CAXTFY010000159.1:0-11039 GCA_964243265.1 uncultured Acetobacteraceae bacterium
GTCGGCGGCGGCTTTGGCATGAAGCTGTTCCTGTATGCCGAGCACGCGCTGACCTGCTACGCCGCCCGCAAACTCGGCCGCCCCGTGAAGTGGGCCAGTGAGCGCAGCGAGGCGTTCCTCTCCGACACGCACGGCCGCGACAACATCACCCGCGGCGAGCTGGCGCTGGACGCGGACGGCAAGTTCCTGGCGATGCGCGTCCGCAACGTCGCCAACATGGGGGCCTACCTGTCCACCTACGCGCCGATGATCCCGACCTTGGCGGGGACTAAGGTGCTGGCCAGCGTGTATGGCTTCCAGGCGATCTACGCCAACGTCATCGGCGTGTTCACCAACACCGTCCCAGTCGACGCCTACCGCGGTGCCGGCCGGCCGGAGAGCAACTACATCGTCGAGCGGCTGATCGACGCCGCCGCCGCCGAGGTCGGCATCGACCGGGTGGAGCTGCGCCGCCGCAACATGGTGCAGCCGTCCGCCATGCCGTACGTGACGGCGATGCAGCAGACCTATGACAGCGGCGACTTCGGCCGGGTGCTGGACGCGGCGCTGGAGAAGATGGACTGGGCGGGGTTCGAGGGCCGCCGGGCCAGCAGCGCGGCGCGCGGCATGAAGCGCGGCATCGGCATGGCATACTACCTGGAGGCGACCGGCGGCGCGCCGAGCGAGCGGGCGGAGATCCGCTTCGCCGAGGACGGCTTCGTGGACGTCTACGTCGGCACGCAGAGCACCGGCCAGGGCCACGAGACGGCGTACGTGCAGTTGACGGTCGATCAGCTTGGCATCGACGGTGACAAGGTCCGCATCCGCCAGGGCGACACCGACAGCATCCCGACCGGCGGCGGCACCGGCGGGGCGCGCAGCCTGTACTCCGAGGGCCAGGCCATCCTGGTCACCGCCGCCAGCGTGATCGAGAAGGGCAAGCAGGCTGCCTCCGAGGCCTTGGAGGCCGCTGTCGCCGACATCGAGTTCCAAATCGGCGAGGGCGGGGCCGGCCGGTTCAGCGTGGCCGGCACTGACCGCGGCCTGGACATCCTGGAGCTGGCCACCACCCAGCGCGCCCGCGCCGCCGCCGGGCAGGAAGCGACGCAGCTCGATGCCGCCGAGGTCGCCAAGATCGACCTGCACACCTTCCCCAACGGCTGCCACATGGCCGAGGTGGAGGTCGATCCCGACACTGGCATGATCCAGGTGATGCGCTACATCGTGTGCGATGACGTAGGCAAGGCGGTGAACCCGATGATCGTGCGCGGCCAGGTGCATGGCGGCGTGGCGCAGGGCATGGGCCAGGCCATCCTGGAGCGCACGTCCTACGACCCGGCCAGCGGCCAGTTGCTGTCCGGCAGCTTCATGGACTACGCGCTGCCCCGCGCCGCCGACCTGCCGGACATCGAGGTCGACCTGATCGAGGTGCCCTGCGTCAGCAACCCGCTCGGCGTGAAGGGTGCTGGGGAGGCCGGCGCCGTCGGCAGCCCGCCGGCCCTGATCAACGCGGTGGTCGATGCGCTGCGCGGCGGCGGGGTGCAGAGCATCGACATGCCGGCAACGCCGGAAAAGGTGTGGAAGGCGATCCATCTGGCGCAGGCCGCCTGATCAACATGGCGTAACCTGGTTGGGGGCGGCGGGTCGGCTGCCCCCATTTCGCGCCTGTATGGCAACCCCCCGGAATCCGTTGCGTTGACCCATCATCAGCAACGGAGAGCAGCCATGGCCATTTCAGACAACGTCAACGACACCATGCAGGATGCCAAGGCGCAGATTTCCCAGCTTCGCGACCAGGTGCAGACCTTGATGTCCGAGCGTGTCACCCCTGCGCTGTCCAACGCCGCCGATCAGGCAAGCGGGTATGCCAACCAGGCGAAGGATATGGCATCCGACCAGGCCGAGATGCTGTCCGAGCAGGTGCGCGAGTCCCCGCTGACCGCCATCCTGATTGCGGCGGGCGTCGGCTACCTCCTCGGCCGCATCGCGCGCTAGGCCGATGCGCGCGGTCGAACTCGCAAAGATCGCCGCGAATGCGGAGGCACTGCGCCTTCGACAGTTGGCGAGTCGTCAGTCCCTGCGGGCAGTGTATGGCGCAGTAGCTGCCGTATTCGCGCTGGGCGTCCTCATCCTGGTGCATGTCGTGCTCTACGAAGTGCTGGTGCTGTATGTCTCGTCGCTGATCGCCAGCTTGATCCTGTTGGCGCTGGACTTGATTGTCGCAGGCATCTGCGGCTTAAAGGCACTAAGGAGCGTCCCGAGCGCAATCGAGGACGAGGCGTTAGCCATTCGCAAGCAGGCCCTGATCGACCTGAAGGGGTCGGTGACAGCGATGTCGCTGGCTGGGGAGGCAGCAGGGATGATGTTCCGCCGTGGGCGGACGGTGACCGTCGTGAAGCCGCGCGGCACCGCTCGCATTGCTGGAGAGCTTGCGGCGCGACTGATGTCACGGCGTTAGGCAGGGCCGTTGGCCGACCCAGGGCCGGACGTGTCTCATTGGGCGTCCGGCCTTGACGCAACCTGACGACGCCACCGTGATCACCCGCCGCCAGGGGCGGATCGGGCGGATCACGCTCAACCGGCCCAAGGCGTTAAACGCCTTGGACATGGGTATGATGGCTGATATCAGCGCGGCGCTATCGGGTTGGAGCGACGATCCGGAAATCCACGCCGTGGTGATCGAGGCCGTGGGCGGACGGGCATTCTGCGCCGGCGGTGACATCCGCCTGATCCGTGGCATGGCCATGTCTGGGGACCATCACGGCATCGAGGCATTCTTTGCCGCCGAATATGCCCTGAACCTCGCCATTGCCCGATATCCCAAGCCCTACGTGGCGCTTGTGGACGGCGTGTGCATGGGTGGCGGCATCGGGCTGTCGGTTCACGGTGCCGCCCGCATCGCCACGGAGGCCGCCGTTTTCGCCATGCCGGAGACCGGGATCGCGCTGTTCCCCGATGTCGGCGCCAGCTATGTGTTGCCGCGGCTGCGTCGGGGTTACGGGATGTATATGGGGCTGACCGGTGCCCGGCTCGACGGATCGGACGCTGCCTGGGTTGGCGTGGCAACTCACTTCGTCACCCGCACCCGCTTATCCACCCTCGGAGATGAGATTGCGGAAGACGGGGTGGCCGTGCTGGCCGACGCCGCCATCACACCGCCCCGCGGCAGGATGCCAGGGGTAGTCAGGCAGGTTCGCTGCTTCGAGGCTGGCAGCGTGCCGGAGATCGCCGCTGCGCTGCAACGGGACCGGTCCGAATGGGGACAGGAGACGCTGGCCGCGCTGCAGGCGGCGTCGCCGAGTTCCGTCCTGTGGTCCCACGAGTTGCTCCGCCGTGGTGCCGGGCGCACGCTGGAGGAGTGCCTGCAAGCCGAGCTGGCATTGACCCGGCACGCGACGCGTCACCCCGACTTCCTCGAAGGCGTTCGTGCCATGGTGGTGGACAAGGACCGGACTCCCCGCTGGTCGCCCGCCACCCTGGCCGACGTAGACCCTGCAGACATCGCAAGACTTTTTGCGTGAGCCTTCCGGATTATGCCGGATGTGAGAGCTGACGGTGGTATGCTCGTGCCAGCCTGACCGGGGACATGGTTCATGCTAACTACGTCGTGAAGGTTGCAACATTCTAACGCCGGCAACCCGACCGGGTAGGATTGCGTTCGGCCCGCTGAAGGAGTTCTTGCTCATGCGTGCGATCGTTATCTTGGCCCTTGCCGTGCTTGCAACCCCTGCGCTGGCTCAGACAGCGCGTGTGCCGGCCAAGGAAACCAAGGTCTGGACTGATGCTCCGACGGCTGGGTACAACCGTGACGACGGATCACCTTCAGACCGTGCAGGCGTCACGACTGGGCCGGAAAGTGGCGTGTTGTTCAGCGCCAGCCCAACGGGAGCCGTGAGCGATAGCGGCGGCAATAGTCCAGAAGCCGAGTCGGAAACGTCAAGGTTCGGCGAAGGTGTCCCGAACCTCGGCAAGTAACGGTCCGTGCTTTGGATCAGCTGTGATTTGTCAGCCGATCCAAGCATAATCTACCGCTCAAAAGAACGGTCGACATAGGTTAATTTAATCTTTGTCAGCTACACCAAATCCTCCGAAATTTCAGTCGATGATCTTCGTAGTGAGAAACGCTTGCGATAGTCAAATCTCTGTTCCGAACATCCGTCACTTGGTGCTGGAATAGCAGAGTATGGATCACGACGGTCCAAATGCTTCCATAGATTAATTGCTGCCGGTATCGCAAGTCACTGTAGGATATGGTTATTTCGGGATGCTCGTGGCATCACCTCTCGGCGGAAATCTCCAAACCCTTACATTATAAGCACCTCGCGCAGCAATAAGCTGGAACAGGCGGATTCCGAATTAGTAGTACACAGTCCCTCAAACGCCTCGAAAGCTTGGCGGACGCTTAGCTAAAAACGCCGCCTTGCCCTCCGAATGGTCGGCGGTCAGGAACAGTGCCGATTGCGCCTCCCGCTCCCAATCCAACGCAGCATCCAACCCGGCAGCAAGATGCTGTTTAGTCAATGCGATCGGCAACGGGGCCGCGTCCGCAAATCGCCGCGCACGGTGCAATGCCGCCGCGAGCGCATCGCCAGGGGCAGTTATCCGGTCAACCAAACCGATGCGTTCGGCATAGTCGGTGTCCACAACATCCCCATACAAGAAGAACTGCCGCGCCCGTCCCTGCCCGATGCGGGCCGGCAGGGTATGCAGCAACCCCAAGTCGGCGATCAATCCGACCTTGCCGAAGCCAGCCGCGAATTTGGCATCACCCGACGCCACAACCGTGTCGCAGCACATTGCCAGCGACAGCCCGGCGCCAACGCACCAACCTTCGACCGCAGCCAACACCGGCTTACCCGACTTGATCAGCAGGCGCACCAGCCGATGTGTCAGCCGAAACCGCTCGCGGCCAGCGGCCAGGTTGGCAGCATCCATGCCGCTGATGTCGCCGCCGGCGCAGAACGTGCCGCCAGCGCCGGTGATGACGACGGCGCGGAGCGTTGGGTCCGCCTCGATCCGCTCCAGCGCCTCCACCAATTGCTGCCGCATCGGAATGGCCAGGGCGTTGCGGCGCTCCGGATAGTCCAGAGTCAGGATCGCAGTCAGGCCGTCACGCGCCTCGCGTACCATCATGCTCCCGCCCCCCGCCTGATCAATGCTTTGCCCGATCAATGCCCAAGCTCGATGACCGCATCAGCGGCGTAGGCGCCCTCCCCGTCAGGCATCGCGAACACTGGGTTCAGGTCCACCGCCCGCAGCCGCGGACCCGCCTGATGTGCAAACACCGACAAGCGGGACAGCATGGCCGCCAGCGCCGCGATATCGGCAGGCGGGCGTCCGCGCACCCCCAGCAGCACCGGCGCAGCCCGGATCGAGCGGATCATGCGCTCCGCCACGTCCACGCCGAATGGGCAGCGGTGCAGCGCCACGTCGCGCAGCACCTCGACGAAGATGCCGCCCAGCCCGAACACCGCGATCGGCCCGAACACCGGGTCCTGCGTGATGCCCAGGATGCACTCGACACCGCCGCGCAGTTGCTTGGCGACCAGCACGCCCTCGATCCCGGCGTCCGGCAGGGCTGAGCGTGCGCGGGCGAGTATGGTTGCAACCCCGTCCCGCACCCCCGCCGCGTCACGCACGCCGACGATCACCCCACCGATGTCGGACTTGTGAACGATGTCGGGTGACAGGATCTTCAGCACGACGGGGTAGCCGAACCGCTCCGCCGCCGCGACGGCCTCCTCCGCCGTGGCGCAGGCCGCCTCGGGTGCGGAGGGGATGCCAGCCTTGGCGAGCAGGCGCTTCGCCGCGGCCTCGGACGGCGTGGTCGGCGGCAGTTCGATCGGCGGCACCACCGGCGGCGCCAGGCCAGGCAGCTGGGCAAAACCCTCGCCGAAGCGGCCCATGGCGTGGATGGCGACGGTCGCGCGGGTCGGGTCCTCGAACACCACGAACCCGTCGGCCTCGTATTCGGCGATGCGGGCGGGGGTGGCGACGATGGACAGCACCCAGAGGCGGTCCGGGTGCCGGGCCATGCTGGCGGCCAGTTGGGCGCGCAGGCGCGGCGCCATGCTCTCCGCGCCGCCGACGCCGGTGAAGAAGCCGAAGATGGACGAGTAGCCGCCATCGTCCAGCATCGAGTCGGTGAAGGCGCCGACCAGGCTGAGGTCGTTGAACGCCTGTGCCGTGCAATCGACGGGGTTGCGCGGCGCGGAGAACGGCACCAGCGCCCGCAGGCGGTCCTGCGCGGCACCGGGCATCTCCGGCATCGGCAGGCCCAGCGCCTCCGCGGCGTCCGAGATCAGCACGCCCGCGCCGCCGCTGATGGTGATGACGCCCAGGGTGTTACGGACCGGGTAGATGCGCCGCGTGGCCGTGAGGGCGATGTCGAGCATCTCCTCGGTGGTGCGGGCGCGGACCACGCCGAACTCCGCCAGCACGGCGTTGGTCACGGCGTCGTCGCCGGCGATGCTGGCGGTGTGCGACTGCGCGGCGTGGGCGCCGACGGTGCTGGTGCCGACCTTCATCATCACCACCGGCTTCCTCGCCGCCCGGGCGGCAGCGAGCGCGGCGAGGAAGCTGTCGGCCTCGCGGATGCCCTCGGCGTAGGCGGCGATCACGTCGGTGTCGGGGTCCTCGGCCATCCAGCCGATCACGTCGCCGATGGTGACGTCGCCCTCGTTGCCCGTGGTGACGCAGATGGGGGTGCCGATGCCGCGGTTGCGTGCGGTGGAGAAGACATGGGTGCCATAGGCGCCGCTCTGGCTGGCAATGCCGATGCGGCCGGGCCGCGGCCAGCCGTTCTCGAACGAGCTGGAGAAGGTCCCATAGAAACCGGTCCGCGCGTTGAACAGCCCCAGGCAGTTCGGCCCCAGCAGGCGCATGCCGTGCCGGCGGGCATTCCCCATCATGCGGGCCTGCAGCGCCGCGCCGGCATCCACCTCCGCGAAACCCGAGGTGAAGACGATGGCCGAGCGCACGCCCCGCGCGCCAAGGTCGTCCACCGCCTGCACGGCCTGCTCGGCGGGCACGGCGACGATGGCGGTATCGGGCGTCATCGGCAGGTCGGCGACCGACGCGTAGGCGCGCATCCCTTGCACCTCGGCCCGGTTCGGGTTCACCGGCAGGATGGCACCCTGGTAGCCCTGCGACAGCATATACGCGATGGGCCGCCCGCCGATGCGCGTCGCGTCGGTACTGGCGCCGATTACGGCGACGCTGCCGGGATGCAGCAGGCTATCCAGGCTGGCGAAGCGGTTCATGACGGTTCGTCGGTGGTCAGCATGCCGCCGCAGCATGGGCCGCAACGGCAGGGCAGGCAAGGCAGGCAGCACCAGGTCGGCTCCCTCCTCCAACCCGACAGAGGGAGCACGCTGTCAGGATTGCGCGTTCGGCGACACCACCATGCAGTTGGTGCGGCTGCGGGCCAAGCGCTCGCAGGCGTGGATCGCCCCATCGCGCGACAGGCCAGTCAGCCGGGCGCGGTAGAGCACCCCGGTAGGCTGGCGGACACCGGCGACAACGGTGTGCGCGGTGGCCAGCACCTCGCGGGCCTGGCCGCGGGCGGACTGCGTTGCCGCCGACGCGAGGGCCTCGTTGGCAAACGCTCCGACCTGGACCGCCCAGCCGCCATCTACCGGGCCGGCGTGATGCTGGCTGATTTGCTCCGCGTGCGCCTGCGAGACCAGGCTGAACGCCAGCGGGCGCGGCGCCGGGGAGAACGGCATCGAGCTATAGGACTGAGCGCTGGCGAACTGCCGCGGCGGCTCCGGCAGGGGCGGCGGCAACGGCGTAGGGTGCCGCGGCGCCGCCTCGGCGTAGCGGTGCAGGGCCGGGCGCGGCGGAGCGACGTCTTGCGGCGGCTCCGGGATCTCCGCCTGCCCGCTGGCGCGCGTCGCAACGGCGGCGGGCGTCCGGGCCGGCTCGGGGGCGTAGTCCTCCACAGGCTGCGGGCTGAGGCGGATCGGCCCGCCGGGCACATACTCTGGCGCGGCCGGCTGCTGCGGCGCAAGCCGGATCGGCGGCGCCTCGGCGACCTCGACCGGCGCCGGGCTGAGGCGGATCGGGTCCGCTGCGGCCAGCCGGATCGGCTCGGCCGGCGGCAACGCGGCGGACGGCGAGGCATTGAGCGCCCTGGCCACCGCAACCGAGTAGCCCGGCTGCGGGCTGAGGCGGATCGGTGGGGCCGCCGCTAGGTGGATCGGCTCAGCCGGCGCCGACGCGCTCGGCGGCGCCGCGTTGAGCGCATTGGCCACCGCAGCCGAGTAGCCGGGCGCCGCAGCATAGCGCGGGCCGTCCGGTATCTGCAGCGGCAGCGCGTTCATCGCATACTGCTCACCCGGGGACGTCCGGTTCGGCACGTCGCTGCCAAGCCTGGCGCCGATGATGGCAACGTAGCGGCGCGTCTCGGCCGGAAGGGTCCGGCTGCGCGTCAGGTAATCATCCAGCCGCCCCGGCCCAGCGTTGTAGGCCGCCAGGAACCCGGGCGCGCCGTAGATGTCATACATCTCGCGGATGTAGGCGGTCCCGGCCAGGATATTGTTGTGCGGGTCGAACGGGTCGTCGCCCAGCTCGGCATAGCGGGCGCGCAGCTCGTCGTAGGTGCCGGGCATCACCTGCATCAGGCCCATCGCGCCGGCGCCGGAGGTGATCAGGTTGCCGCCGTGGCCATACAGATGGCCGCCGGACTCCTGGTGCATCACCTCGCGTATCCAGCGCTGCGGCACGTCATACTTGACCGAGGCCTCGTGGATGTAGGGACCCCAGGGATCATCGGACGGGCCCGGCGGCGTGTAGCTGCGGCCGGCGCGGCTCAGGTAGGTCGAGGACTCCTGCTGCGCGCTGATCTGCGTCTTGCTCGCGCAGGCCGACAGCAGCGCGACCGCCGCAACGCTGCTCAGGAGCCGGATCACCAGAAGACGGTTGCCCGCGGACCCCCTACTCAAAACACCCCTATCCAGAACACCTTCACCGAGACCACAGGCACCGAGACCACGGGCATCCAAAAGACGGGCGGAGGTGGGATCAGGACGCATCGGCGGTCTCCTCGTCGTGGCGCAGCCGCAGGGCCGCCGGAGGGCACGACGGCGTGCGGCGCCGTCGTCCAAATCGAGTCGCTCAAGCAGGCGTGATGAACCTGCTCGACCGCGTTAACCGAGTGTACACTTCATGGCAAGTCTCCATAAGTCGGCTGGACGCTGTTGAATGCCGCCTGCGTCCAGGTTGCAACAGGCGCCGCCAGCACCGTTCCACGCCTGTTCCGCCGCGTCGGTTGCGGCCAGCCGGGCGATCAGGTATCGCGCCGCAATCCATGAGCGCATCCCTCCCCCAAGCCTCGGACCCGCACGCCTTGGGCTCGCCTGGCCCGGCCGACCTGGTGCTGATATCCGATCCCTCCCGCAGCGCCCGGCAGCGGCTGGCGCTGCTTGACCTCGGCGCCGGGCTGCGGATGTGGCGGCTGGCGCTCACGCTGGGCTGGTTCGACATCCGCCTGCGTTACCGCGGCTCGGTGCTGGGGCCGTTCTGGCTGACCCTGTCCACCGGGGTCATGGTGGGCGCGCTGGGAGTGCTGTACTCCACGCTGTTCCACATGGACCTGCACGACTACCTGCCGTTCCTCGCGCTGTCCCTGGTGCTGTGGGCATTCCTGTCCACCCTCGTGGGCGAGGCCTGCACCTGCTTCCAGCAATCGGAGGGCATGATCCGCTCCGTCCGCCTGCCGTTCACGCTGTATGCGTTGCGGGTCATCGTGCGGAACGTCCTGGTGCTGGCGCACAACGTCGTGGTGATCGTGCTGGTCTATGCCCTGCTCGACGTGTGGCCCGGCGCGGTCTCCGTCGCCGCCCTGCCGGGCCTGGTGCTTTGGGTGCTGGACGGCTTGGCGTGCTGCCTGCTGCTCGGGGCGATCTGTGCGCGGTTCCGCGACATCCCGCCTATCGTCGGCAGCGTCATGCAGATCGCGTTCTTCATCAGCCCGATCATCTGGCGGCCGGAGATGCTGACCGGCGCGCGGGCCGGGTGGCTACCGTACAACCCGTTCTACACCCTGCTGGAGGTGGTGCGCGCCCCGCTGCTGGGCCACCTGCCGGAGTGGCACGTCTGGCTGTCCGCCCTGGGGTTCAGCGCGCTGCTGTGCGCCGCGGCGTGGGCGATGTTCATCAAGGTCCGCTCCCGCCTGGCATTCTGGGTGTAGCCGTGGCGTCGATCCAGATCAGCGGCGTCCACGTCAGCTTCCCGATCTACCACGGCAACAGCCGCAGCCTGAAGCGCACGGTGCTCGCCGCCGCCAAGGTGGCGACGACCAAGCTGGCAACACCCCGGCGGGAAACGACTGGCGGGCGGCTGCAGGAGGACGCGAAGCACCGCATCGTCGTGCAGGCGCTGCGCGACGTGTCGTTCAGCCTGCGGTCGGGCGACCGGCTGGGGCTGGTGGGCGGCAATGGCGCGGGCAAGACGACGCTGCTGCGCACGCTGGCTGGCATCTATGAGCCGGTGGTGGGCCGGGTGCACGTGAGCGGCACCATCGGCGCCCTGCTGGACCCCAACCTGGGCATGAACACCGAGCTGACGGGCCGGGAGAACATCGCCCTGCGCGGGCTGTACAACGGCATGGCCCGCCCGGCGATCCGGCGGCTGGAGGAGGACGTGCAGGAGTTCGCCGAGCTGGCCGAGTTCCTCGACCTCCCCGTGCGGTTCTACAGCAGCGGCATGGTGGTGCGGCTGGGCTTCGCCCTGGCGACGGCGATCCGGCCGGAGGTGCTGCTGATGGACGAGTGGTTCCTGGCCGGGGACGCCGCGTTCATGGACCGCGCGCGGGAGCGGCTGGAGAGCATGGTGCGCGGGGCGGACATCCTGGTGCTGTCGTCGCACGCGTCGAACGTGATCCAGGATTGGAGCACGCGTGTGATGTGGCTGGACCAGGGGCGCATTGTTGCTGACGGCGACCCGGCGGAGGTGCTGGGGCAGTACTTGGGGGTGCCAGCGGAGGCTCTGCCGGTGGCGGCGAGCTAGGCATGGCACGGCGCGCAGTGGGTCTGGGCGCCTGCCCCGCCTCGCCCGAA
>CAXTFY010000160.1:0-10971 GCA_964243265.1 uncultured Acetobacteraceae bacterium
GCGCTGTCCGCCTATGGGCTGGCGATCGACGACGTGCGCACCATCATCGGCACGCAGAACACCGACACGCCGAAGGGCAGCTTCGACGGTGCGGCGCAGAGCACCACCATCAACGACAACGACCAGATCACCAGCGCGCAGGGCTACCGCGACCTGATCATCGCCTACAAGAACGGCCGGGCGGTCCACCTGGGCGACATCGCCACCGTGGTGGACGGTGCCGAGAACAACCAGCTCGCCGCCTGGGCCAACCGCACCCCGGCAGTGATCCTGAACATCCAGCGCCAGCCCGGCTCCAACGTCATCGCCGTCGTGGACGGCATCAAGAAGCTGCTGCCCCGCCTGCAGGCGACGATGCCGGCGGCGGTCGATATCGCCATCCTCAGCGACCGCACGGGGGGCATCCGCGCCTCCGTCAACGACGTGGAGTTCGAGCTGGGGCTGGCGGTGGTGCTGGTCGTGCTGGTGATCTTCCTGTTCCTGCGCAACCTGCCGGCGACGCTGATCCCCTCGCTGTCGGTGCCGCTGTCGCTGGTGGGCACCTTGGCGGCGATGTACCTGCTGGGATACAGCCTGGACAACCTGTCGCTGATGGCGCTGACCATCAGCACCGGCTTCGTCGTGGACGACGCCATCGTTATGATCGAGAACATCGCCCGCCACGTCGAGGACGGCGAAGCCCCCCTGGAGGCGGCGCTGCGCGGCGCGGAGGAGATCGGCTTCACCATCGTCTCGCTGACGGTGTCCTTGATCGCGGTGCTGATCCCGCTGTTGTTCATGGGCGACGTGGTGGGCCGGCTGTTCAAGGAGTTCGCCGTAACCCTGGCCGTCACCATCGTGCTGTCGGCCGTGGTGTCGCTGACCCTGGTGCCGATGATGTGCGCGCTGCTGGTGCGCCACCGCCCGGCCGACAAGCGCAACCGGTGGGACCTGGCGGCGGAGCGCGGCTTCAACAGCATCGTCGCCGGGTATGGCCGCTGGCTCGGTTGGGTGCTGGACCGGCAGGGATTGACCTTGCTGGTGGCGCTGCTGACCTTCGTGGCGACGGTGGCGATGTATGTGGAGATCCCCAAGGGCTTCTTCCCCGTGCAGGATACCGGCGCCATCCAGGGCATCTCGGAAGCCGCGCAGGACACCTCGTTCAGCGCCATGGCCGTGCGGCAACAGGCGCTCGCTGACGCCATCCTGCAGGACCCGGCGGTGGAGAGCTTGTCATCCTTCATCGGCGTGGACGGCACCAACACGACGCTGAATGCCGGGCGGTTGCTAATCAACCTGAAGCCGCAGGAGGAGCGCGGCATGACGGTGGAGGCGGTGATCAACCGGCTGCGCGACAACCTGCGGTCGGTGCCGGGCATCACGTTGTCGATGCAGCCGGTGCAGGACCTGACTGTGGACTCGGTCGTTAGCCGGGCGCAGTACCAGTTCTTCCTGGAGAACCCGGACGCCTCGCAGTTTGCGACATGGGTGCCGCGGCTGGTGGACCAATTGGCGCAGACGCCGGGATTTGCGGCGGTGACGAGCGACCTCAACACCAATGGCCACGCGCTGGACATGGTGATCGACCGGCCGACTGCGGCGCGGTTCGGCATCACGCCGGCCACCATCGACAACGCGCTGTATGACGCCTTCGGCCAGCGCATCGTCTCGACGCTGTACACGCAGTCCAACCAGTATCGCGTCATCATGCAGGCGGACGTGACGGACCAGGCAAGCCTGCAACAGGCCTTGGGCGCGATCTACTTGCCGTCGGCGACGGCCACCACCGGCCAGGTGCCATTGGCGGCGATGGTGCATCTGTCCACCCGCAACGGGCCGCTGCAGATCGAGCACCTCGGGCAGTTCCCGGCGACGTCGGTGTCGTTCAACCTGGCGCCTGGGACGTCGCTGGACAAGGCGGTGGAGGGGATCGCCGCGGCGGAGCGGGACATCGGGCTGCCCGACAGCTTCACCACCGCCTATCAGGGCGCGCTGTCGGCGTTCCAGGCGTCGCTGTCCAACGAGCTGCTGCTGATCCTGGCGGCGCTGGTGGCGGTGTACGTGGTGCTGGGGGTGCTGTATGAGAGCTTCATCCACCCGCTGACGATCCTGTCCACCTTGCCGTCGGCGGGGGTGGGGGCGCTGGTGTTCCTGGACCTGACCGGGCACGGCCTGGACATCATCGGCATCATCGGCATCATCTTGCTGATCGGCATCGTGAAGAAGAACGCGATCATGATGATCGACTTCGCCCTGGCCGCCGAGCGGGTGGAGGGCAAGCCGCCGCGCGAGGCGATCTTCCAGGCCAGCCTGCTGCGGTTCCGGCCGATCCTGATGACGACGATGGCGGCGCTGCTGGGCGCGCTGCCGCTGATGCTGGGCGGCGGCTCGGGGTCGGAGCTGCGGCAGCCGCTGGGCATCGCCATCGTCGGCGGGCTGCTGGTCAGCCAGGTGCTGACCTTGTTCACGACGCCGGTGATCTATCTGATGTTCGACCGGCTGGCCGTGCGGCTGACGGGAAGCCGGCCCAACCGCCGCGCCGGCGACGCGGCGCCGGCCGAGTGATGCCCATGCAGGCAAACCACACTTGTTGCTTCTCCCTCTCCCTCCGGGAGAGGGCCGGGGTGAGGGGGTCTTTGCTGCCCGGCAGCAGAGCAATGGCGCTGGCGGGACCAAAGCCGTTCATTGGCCAGGACCGCGCGGCACGACCCCCTCACCCCGGCTCTCTCCCGGAGGGAGAGGGAGCAGTCAGGCAGTGTTGCGCGCAACGTGCGGTTGCCCTGGCGTCATCCAAGCAGCCCCTTACTGCGAGGAGCGCCGCAACGCGGCAATCCAGGGCGGCCCGCAATGACGGGGCGCCACGCAACCGGCTGCTGCCCAACCTGGCGCGGCCCGCATGAACATTTCCCGCCCGTTCATCCTCCGCCCCATCGCCACGACCCTGCTGACGCTGGCGATCCTGGCCGCCGGGGCGCTGGCGTTCTTCAAGCTGCCGGTCGCCTCGCTGCCGGAGGTCGATTTCCCCACCATCTCCGTCCAGGCCACCCTGCCCGGCGCGGACCCGGAAACCGTCGCCACCAGCCTCGCCAGCCCGCTGGAGCGCCACCTCGGCCAGATCGCCGACGTGACCGAGATCACCTCGCAGAGCCAGGTCGGCCAAGCGCGCATCAACCTGCAGTTTGGCCTGGACCGCGACATCAATGGCGCCGCGCGGGACGTCGAGGCCGCCATCAACGCCGCGCGGGCGGACCTGCCGACCAACCTGCTGTCCAACCCGGTCTACCGCAAGGTTAACCCGGCCGACGCGCCCATCCTGATCATCTCGCTCACCTCCACCACGCTCACCCGCGGCCAGATCTACGACGCCGCCAGCACGGTGCTGTCGCAGCAACTGTCGCAGTTGTCCGGCGTCGGCCAGGTGCTCATCAACGGCTCCGCGCTCCCAGCGGTGCGCGTCGAGCTGGAGCCGCAGTCACTGAACAAGTACGGCATCGGCCTGGAGGACATCCGCGCCACCCTCGCCTCGGCCAACGCCAACAGCCCCAAGGGCATCGTCGAACTCGGCCCGGAACGCCTGCAGATCTACACCAACGACCAGGCCAGCCATGCCGCCGACTACCGCCCGCTGATCGTCGCCTACCGCAATGGCCGCGCGGTCCGCCTGACCGACGTTGCCTCGGTCGAGGACAGCGTGCAGGACCTGCGCAACCTCGGCCTGGCGAACGGCAAGCCGGCCGTCCTGGTGATCGTGTTCAAGCAGCCCGGCGCCAACGTCATCAGCACCGTGGACGCCATCAAGGCCATCGTCCCCAAGCTGAGCGCCGCCCTGCCGAGCGATATCGACATCCAGTTCGCCTCCGACAGCACCATCAGCATCCGTGCCTCGCTGCGGGATACCGAGACGACGCTGCTGCTCGCGGTCGCGCTGGTGACGCTGGTGGTGTGGGTGTTCCTGCGCAACATCCGGGCGACGCTGATCCCGATGGTGGCGGTGCCGGTATCGGTGGTGGGTACCTTCGGCGCGATGTACCTGCTGGGCTACAGCCTGGACAACCTGTCGCTGATGGCGCTGACCATCAGCACCGGCTTCGTCGTGGATGACGCCATCGTCGTGCTGGAGAACATCTCCCGCCACATGGAAGACGGCATGCCGCGGATGCAGGCGGCCCTACGGGGCGCGCAGGAGGTCGGGTTCACCATCATCTCCATCACGCTGTCGCTGATCGCGGTGTTCCTGCCGATCCTGCTGATGGGCGGCATCGTCGGCCGGCTGTTCCGCGAGTTCGCGGTCACGCTGTCGCTGGCGATCCTGGTGTCGATGGTGATCTCGCTGACCACCACGCCGATGCTGTGCGCGCTGTTCCTGCGGCCGAACCCGCCCAAGGCCGGCTTTCCCAAGCGCCGCAGCTTCGGCGAGCGCGCCCAGGCGTTCTATGGCCGCACGCTGTCCTGGACCCTGAACCACAATGGGCTGGTGCTGCTCATCCTGGCCTGCACGGTGGCGCTGAACGTCGTGCTGCTCATGGTGATCCCCAAGGGCCTGTTCCCGATCCAGGACAGCGGCCGGCTGATCGGCAGCCTGCAGGCGGACCAAAGCGTCTCGTTCCAGTCGATGAGCCAGAAGCTCACGCAGATGATGGACATCGTGCAGCACGACCCGGCGGTGCAGAACGTCGTCGGCGCCACCGGCGCGGGCAGCGGCGGCGGCGGCGGGCAGACCAACACCGGCAACGTCTATGTGCTGCTGAAGCCCAAGGGGGAGCGCGACAACCTCGATACGGTGACGACCCGGCTGCGGCGGGCGCTGTCGCACGTGCCGGGCGGACGGCTGTTCCTGGTGCCGGCGCAAGACATCCGCGTGGGTGGGCGGCAGAGCAACGCGGCCTATCAGTACACCCTGCAGGCCGACAGCACCGAGGAGGTGTTCACCTGGGCGCCCAAGCTGCTGGAGGCGCTGCAGCACGACCCGGCGCTGACGGACGTGAACTCGGACCAGCAGCAGGCCGGGCTGCAGACGTTGCTGACCATCGACCGGCCAACCGCGTCCCGGCTGGGCGTCACGGCGCAGCAGATCGACAACACGCTTTACGACGCCTTTGGGCAGCGGGCGGTCTCGACGATCTACAACGCGCTGAACCAGTACCACGTGGTGATGGAGGTCGCGCCGCGTTACTGGCAGGACCCGGACATACTGAACCAGATCTGGGTCAGCACGGCCGGCGGGACCGCCACCGGCACCGCCACCACCAACCTCCCGGCCGGCACCGTCACCGGCACCAGCGCCACGACCAGCGCCGCCGGTGCGGCGTCGTCGGCCAACGGGATCGACAACTCGCAGCGCAACGCGGCGCAGAACGCCATCGCGGCGAGCGGCAGTAGCAGCGCCTCCTCGGGTGCTGCGGTCAGCACCGGGGCGGAGACCATGGTGCCGCTGTCGGCGATGGTGCGGTTCGCGCCGGGCAAGACGGCGCTGTCGGTCAATCACCAAAGCCAGTTCGTCGCGGCCACCATCTCGTTCAACCTGGCGCCGGGCCGGTCGCTGTCGGACGCCTCCGCCGCCGTTGACCGTGCGATGGCAGGGCTGCACATGCCGGCGAGCATCCAGGGATCATTCGCCGGCACCGCGCAGGTGTTCCAGCAATCCCTGAACAGCGAGGCCGTGCTGATCGCCGGGGCGCTGCTGGCGGTGTACATCGTCTTGGGCGTGCTATATGAGAGCTTCGTGCACCCGGTCACCATCCTGTCCACCCTGCCGTCGGCTGGCATCGGCGCGGTGCTGGCGCTGATGCTGTTCAACACCGAGTTCTCGCTCATCGCCGTCATCGGGGTCATCCTGCTGATCGGCATCGTCAAGAAGAATGCCATCCTGATGATCGACTTCGCGCTCCATGCCGAGCGGGAGGAGGGAGCGTCCAGCCGGGACGCCATCTTCCAGGCGTGCCTGATGCGGTTCCGCCCCATCATCATGACCACCGCGGCGGCACTGCTGGGCGCGCTGCCGCTGGCGCTCGCCTATGGCAACGGGGCGGAACTGCGCCGGCCGCTGGGCATCGCCATTGTCGGCGGGCTGATCGTGAGCCAGGTGCTGACGTTGTACACCACCCCGGCGGTTTACCTGCTGCTGGACCGGCTGCGGCCGCGCCCCGCCCCCGCATTGAGGGCGGCGGAATGATGTCAGCCGCCGCGTCCCATGGCTCCTATGCCGCAGGGCATCGGGAACGGTCATTGCGAGCCGGCTCCGGCGCGGCGATCCAGGGCTGCACGGGCGGCATCCCGGTTTTACGACCCCGGGATTGCCGCGTCGCAAGCGCTCCCCGCAATGACGAAGGCAGGAGTGGGCGAACCGGTCATAGGGGGCGGCTGGTGTGAGGGCTGCCCCCCTGCTGGGGTTCCTGCTTGCCGCCTGCACCGTCGGACCCAACTACCACCGGCCTTATGCCGTGGGGGTGACGGGCGGGTTCAAGGAGGCGCCGCCCGGCTGGACGGTCGCGCGGCCGCAGGACGACGCGCCGAAGGGCGAGTGGTGGGAAATCTACCACGACCCCATCCTCAGCCGGCTGGAGCGGCAGGTCGTGGTGAACAACCAGACCGTGAAGCAGTACGAGGCGCAGTACCGGGAGGCGACGGCCACGGTCGATATCGCACGCTCGGCGCTGTTCCCCACCGTGCAAGTGCCGGTGAATGACACGCGGTCGTCGCGCGGCGGCAGCACCGCCTTAACGACCTACTCGGCGCAGGCCAATTTCAACTGGGACCTGGACGTGTGGGGCCGCATCCGCCGCCAGGTCGAGAGCGACGTGGCCTCCGCGCAGGTCAACGCCGCCGACCTGGTCAACGCCACCCTGTCGGCGCAGGCGCTGCTGGCGGAGGATTACTTCCAGTTGCGGGCCCAGGACGCGCTGGACAAGCTGCTGACCGACACCGTCGCGGCCTATACCGACGCGCTGCGGATCACCCGCAACCAGTATAATGCGGGCACCGCCGATCCGTCCGCCTACTCATCCGCGCAGACGCAGCTCGATACGACCAAGGCGCTGCTGGTGAACGTCGGCGTGTTGCGGGCGCAGCTCGAGCACGCCGTCGCCGTGCTGACCGGCGTGTCGCCGTCCGAGCTGACGCTGGAGCCGGGGGCGCTGATGGCCGACGTGCCGGTGGCGCCGGGCACGCTGCCGGCGGGGCTGTTGCAGCGCCGGCCCGACGTGGCGGCGGCGGAGCGGTTCATGCAGCAGCAGAACGCGCTGATCGGCGTGCAGGTCGCGGCATACTACCCGGACATCAGCCTGTCGGCGCTGTATGGCTACTCCGGCAACCCGCTGGGGTCGCTGGTCCAGGCCGCCAACCGGGTGTGGTCGCTGGGCGCGCAGGCGACGCAGGTGCTGTTCGAGGGCGGGCTGCGCAACTCCGAGGTTGCGTTCGCCCGCGCCGCCTACGATGCAAGCGTCGCTTCCTATCGCCAGACCGTGCTGACGGCATTCCAGCAGGTCGAGGACGAGCTATCGACCTTGCGCATCCTGGAGCAGCAGAGCCAGGCCAACGCGACGGCGGTGCAGTCCGCGCAACGCTCGGTGCAGATCGCGCTGAACACCTACCAGGCGGGGACGCAGGCGTATACCAACGTCATCACGCAGCAGACGGCGCTGCTCAGCAACCAGGAGACCTCGCTGTCGGTGCAGGAACAGCGGCTGGTGGCCAGCGTGGCATTGATCCAGGCGTTGGGCGGAGGGTTTTCCACGGACGACCTGCCGACCCGCCCGGCGCTGACGCGGGGGCTGCCGTTCCTGAAGTACTAGGGCGACCGAACGCCGCCGGGCCACAGCATTCCCTGCGATGCCAGAACCGCACTAACTCCCTCCCCCTCCGGGAGAGGGCTGGGGTGAGGGAGGCCGCAAGCACCAACCCAACATCTCTGAAAGCGGCTTTCGTCCTGAAACGAGCCTAGGCCCTCGCCGCCGGGCGGGAGCAGGCGGCATCCGCGCGCGCTAGAGCATGTTCGGATCAAGCGGCTTCGCTTGAGCTGAAGAGATGCTCGCGAAAACAAAGCCTGGACCATGTTTGGTGTCTCTACCTGCACCAAACATGCTCTAGGTGATCGCCCCGCTGGGCCTGCCGGCTTAGGCGAGCACCCGCTTGATCTTCAGCCCCGCCAGGTACTCCCCCGGCGCCGCCGGATCGAACACATGGCCGTCGAAGAACGTCTCCTTGCCGCGCGACGTGCCGGCGGGCATGTCCGCCGCCGCTACGCCGGTCGCCGCCGCCGCCAACCGCCACAGGTCCTCCCGGTTCACCGCCGCTACCGCAGCCTTGACGTCGGTATTGAGCGGCAGGAACCCCCAGCGCATCAGCTCCATCAGGAACCATGTGTCATGCGACTGATACGGGTAGCTCGCCGCATCCGCCCAGAACTTCATCCGCATCGGCGACTTCTCGACCACGCGCCCATCGCCGTAGTCGAGGTTGCCCAGCAGGCGCGGCCCGATCAGCGAGACCGGCAGCTTGAGCCAGGCCGGCCGGGCCAGGATGGCCGCCAGCTCCGCCTTGTTCTCCGTCTTCTCCGCCCATTGCTGCGCCTCGATCACCGCGGCGGTCAGCGCGATGGTAGCGCGCGGGTACTTCGCCACCCAATCGGCGCGCATCACCAGCGCCTTCTCCGGATGGTCCCGCCAGATGTCCGACACCAGGCAGGCGGTGTAGCCGAGCTTCGAGTTCACCAGTTGGTCGCCCCAGGGGTCGCCGACGCAGAACGCGTCCATCGTGCTGACGCGCATGCTGGCGATCATCTGCGGCGAGGGAACGGCGACGACGTCCACGTCCTTATCCGGGTCGATCCCGGCGGCGGCCAGCCAGTAGCGCACCCACAGGTCCTGCGTGCCGGCCCTGAACGTCATGCCGATCCGGCTGCCTGCCTTGCCGGTGAGCTTGGGCCTTAGCGGGGAGGCATCGACGCGGGCGCCGGTCGGCATCAGCGCCTTGGACACGTTGATGGTCTGGCCGTTGGTGTTCAGCCGCGCCAGCAGGTGCAGCGGCACGGCCTTGGCGGTCCGCGTCGCCTGCCCCAGTTGGATCAGGTAGGCCAGCGAACTCATCATGTGGGCGCCATCGATGCCGCCGACATCGCCGCCCAGCGTCAGGCTGTCGCAGGTATAGCCCCAGCTTATCTGCCTCTGGATGTCCACGTCGGGCATCCCGTACTTGGCGAACAGCCCGCGTTCCTTGGCGATGATCAACGGCGCGGCGTCCGACAGCGGAAAAAAGCCGATTTGCGCCCCCGTGACTTCAGGGCCGCTGCCCTGCGCATGGGCGCCGGCGGGCAGTGCGAGGCGCGCCGCAGCAAAAGTTGCGGCAGCACCGCTAAGGAGGCTTCGGCGTGCGATTTCGGTCATCGAATTCCTGCAGGCGAGGTTTTTTATCTCGACCGTCCCTGCATATCCCACCTGGCGAAGAACCGGCACAAGAAGGCATTTGTTAGGTTTTTACAGCACGAGGGCATGGCGCCGGCTGCCGTCGCATGCTCCCGCCTAAAAAAACGGTGCTGCTGCCAGGCGCTGGAGCCGTCAGATCCAGCATTCCGTCCACACGGCATGCACGCCGGCGCAGCAGGCCCGGCCGCCGCGAGGCCAGCGGCAGCAGGGCCGGGCGCCGCCATCACCGGGCGCGGAGGTTTTTGTCATCGACGCTTTGTGAACGCGAGATTCCTGAAATGTGCATTGCTAAATTCCAGGATTTGTTGCGAAGTGATAAAGTTCATCATTGGCGCTCCACGCGCAGGCTCGCCAGCGCGACATGCCACCTGAAGCCCATCCTGCTTCCGGACATGACCCGGCCCGTGCCTCCGCCCAGCCGCATGCAGCACGGATATCCCACTGTATTCCGACCCTGGACATGGCGTGCCTGCACTGTAGGCGCCCGCAGGCCACTGCACGCTTAATCGACCAATTGGAGATGACGCGTGTTGAATATCCTGGGCGTGAGCGTGCAGGCCTGGGACCAGCAGAGGGCCATCGACGCCCTCGACGCCAGCGTCGCCGGGAGCACGCCGACCTGCGTTGCATTCGCCAACACCAACCTGCTCAACTTCGCCGCATCGGACACCGGCCTGCGCGCCGCCCTGGCTGGTTTCATCGTCCTCAACGACGGAATTGGGACCGCCATTGCCGCGCGCGTGCTTTATGGGGAGACTTTCCCCTGTAACTTGAACGGGACCGACTTCGTGCCGGCTTACCTGGAGCACACGGTCCGCAGCCACCGCATCTTCATCATCGGCTCCCGGCCCGGCGTCGTGGACCGGGCAGCACGCGCCCTGCAGCAACGCTTTGGGGCGCGGCACGAGGTCGTCGGCTGGGTCGATGGCTATCTTGGCATTGCCGACACCGATGCGGTCCTCGCCAGCATCGCCGCCGTCCAGGCCAGCCTGATCCTGGTCGGGATGGGCAGCGGCCGCCAGGAGCGCTGGATTTTCGACAACCTGGCGGGGCTAGGGGGCAAGTTGGCGTTCGGCGTCGGCGCGTTGCTGGACTTCGCCGCCGGCGAGGTGCAGCGCGCACCCTCCTTCATCCGGCGCCGGCACCTGGAGTGGGCCTACCGTCTGGTACTGGAGCCGCGGCGGCTGTTCCGCCGCTACGTGCTGGAGGCGCCGTTGTTCCTGCTCCGGGTGATCCGGCAACGGCTGCGACAGGGAACGCCCCTCGAGCAAGCCGCAGAAATTCCCGGCCAATTATAGGCATTGGCCAGGTGCCCGGACATGCACTAAGTGCATCATCTGGAAGCGTCGCGCCGGCCTTGCCGGTGATCGGCTGCCTCCCAGCAGGGAAGGGCTCCAAGTGACGCATCACGCCGAAGCTGCGCCGATGCAAAGCGGTGCAGGCTGGCCATACTCCCCAGCCCAAACAAGCGCCGTCCCATCTGCAAGCGCAGGCAGCGACAGCTTGACGGCAAAGCTGTGCTTCTCCGCCCTGATCTTCGTCACCTATCTCGGGTTCTCCCCCGTCCTCACCG
>CAXTFY010000161.1:0-9449 GCA_964243265.1 uncultured Acetobacteraceae bacterium
CAGGCGGCGCGCGAGGCCGGCAACATGGTCGACCTCGACAGCGACCCCACCAAGCTGCTGGAGGTCGTGGAGATCGGCAAGCAGTTGCTGATCACCCGCGGCTCCCTGACCACCTTCAGCATTGCCAACGACGTGTCCAAGTACTTCGCCATCCTGCCGGCGATCTTCGTCGCGACCTACCCGGAGCTGGGCGCGCTGAACATCATGCACCTGCACAGCCCGCAGTCGGCGATCCTGTCGGCGGTGATCTTCAACGCCCTCATCATCGTGGCGTTGGTGCCTCTGGCGCTGCGCGGCGTGGCGTTCCGGCCGCTGGGGGCGGCGGCGCTGCTGCGGCGCAACCTGCTGGTCTATGGCCTCGGCGGCCTGGTGGCGCCGTTCATCGGCATCAAGCTGATCGACGTGATCCTGTCCCTGTTCGGAGTGTTCTAAGATGCTCGCCCAACTTCGCCCCGCCCTCGTGCTGGTCGTGCTGTTCACGGCATTGACCGGCCTTGCGCTGCCACTGGGGTTCAGCGCCCTTGCCGGGGCAGTGTTCCCGTTCCAGGCCGGCGGCAGCCTGATCGAGCGCGACGGCAAAATCGTCGGCTCCGCGTTGATCGGGCAGACGTTCGCCGATGACAAGTATTTCCAGGGCCGCCCGTCGGCGACCACGGACACCGACCCGGCCGACAGCACCAAGACGGTGCCGGCCCCCTACAACGCCGGCAACTCCGGCGCGTCCAACACCGGGCCGACCAGCAAGGCGCTGGTGGACCGGGTGACGGCGGACGTGGCGAAGGCCGGGCAGACCCCGGTGCCGGGGGACATGCTGACGACCTCCGCCAGCGGCCTGGACCCGCACGTCAGCCCGGCCTTTGCCGAGCGGCAGGTGGAACGGGTGGCCACCGCGCGCGGGCTGCCGCCGCAGCGTGTGCAGGCCCTGCTGGCCGAGCACACCGAGGGACGGCTGGCCGGGATCATCGGTGAGCCGCGGGTGAACGTGCTGCAGCTGAACCTGGCGCTGGACACCATGAAAAGCATGTCGGTGGACTCCGGCAAGTAGCCGTCCCCTGCGCTGCTCCCTCTCCCTCCGGGAGAGGGCTGGGGTGAGGGGGTCTTGCGGCACGGCCTCTGCCGTTGGCAGGTCCTGTTCCGGTAGGACCATATGTAATCCACTTCGCAGCCAAACCCCCGCAGCCCGACTCCCTCCCGGAGGGAGCGGGAGCAGGCGATGTCTCCACGTCGCGTGCGTCGCTCATGCCTCCCGCTGCAAAGGCTACTCCAGCAACATCGCAAGCCCACGTCCCACCCTTCCGAAGGTGCGACATCCTACCCAATCACGCATTATATAAACCAGTGGACGACACCCGCCCCGACCCTGACGCCCTGATTGCCGCCGCCGCCCGTGAGGGGCGCGGCCGGCTCAAGGTGTTCCTCGGCGCCGCGCCCGGCGTCGGCAAGACGTGGGAAATGCTGTCCCAGGCTCGCCGCCGCGTCGCCGAGGGCCGCAACGTGCTGGCCGGCGTTATAGAAACGCATGGCCGGGCGGAAACCCAGGCGCAGATCGGCGACCTTCCCATCCTGCCGCGCCTGCAGGTCCCCTACCGAGGGCAAACCCTGGAGGAGTTCGACCTCGACGCTGCCCTGCTCCGCCGTCCCGGCCTGCTGCTGGTGGACGAGCTGGCGCACACCAACGCCCCCGGCAGCCGCCACAACAAGCGGTGGGAGGACGTGGAGGAGCTGCTGGCCGCCGGGCTGGACGTATGGGCCACCCTGAATGTGCAGCACCTGGAAAGCCTGAACGACGACGTTGCCCGCATCACCGGCGTCCGCGTGACCGAAACCCTGCCCGACCGCGTGCTGGAGGGCGCCAACGAGATCGAGCTGATCGACGTGCCCCCCGCCGAGCTGCGCGCCCGCCTGGGCGACGGCCGCATCTACAAGGCGGACACCGCCCGGCGCGCGCTGGAAGGCTACTTCAAGGAGGGCAACCTCGCTGCCTTGCGGGAGATCGCGCTGCGCCGCACTGCCGAGAAGGTGGACGGCGACGTGCGCGGCTGGATGCGCGACAACCGCATCAGCGGCCCCTGGCCCGCCGGCGAGCGCATCCTGGCCCTGGTCGGCCCGGACGCCGGGGGCGAGGCCGTCGTGCGCCACGCCAAGCGCCTGTCCGACGCGCTGCACGCTCCCTGGATCGCCCTGCACGTCGAGCGGCCCGCCAAGCCCTCCAACTGCCGCGCGGCGATGGCGTTGGCGTCGCAACTGGGCGGGGAGACGGAGGTGCGGTACGGCGCTGACCTGGTGGGCACGGCGTTGGACTTCGCCGGGGCGCGCAACGTGACCGGCATCGTCATGGGCCGCAGCCCGGCCCCGCTGTGGCGGCGGCTGACCGGGCGCATCCTGGGCAACCAACTGCTGCGCCGCGCGCCGGAATATGCCCTGCACGTCGTGCCCTTGCCGGCGGCGGCGCGGCCCCGCACGGCGCCGGCCCGGGTGCGGCAATCCTGGGTGCCGTGGGCCGTGGCGACAGCGCTGGTCGCAGCGGTCACGGGCGGAGGCCTGCTGCTGGGCGCCATGGTGCCGCCGGAGGCGCTGGGCATGGTGTTCCTGGCCGCCGTTGTCGCCGCCGCCAGCCTGCAGGGGCTGCGGGTGGCGCTCTACACCGCGGCTATCGGCTTCCTGGCCTGGGACTTCTTCTTCATCCCACCCATCCACACCGTCACCATCGCCAACACGCATGATGCCGTTGCCGCCGCCGTGTTCCTCGCCGTGGCCGGCATGACCGGCGTGCTGGCCGGCCGCGTCCGTGCGGAGGCGCAGGCGGGCCAGGCGCGCATCGAGGGCTTGCGCCGCGTCGGCGCGTTCAGCCGGCGGCTCGGGGCGCCCGCGACCGAGCCGGAGCTGCTGCAGGAGATCGCCCGCCAGGCCGCCGGCATCGTCGGCCGCGCCGTGGTGCTGACCGGCACCGACGACACCGGGGAGGACGTGGACATCTGCGCCGCCCACCCGCCGGCCGACACCATGGACGCCGGGGCCTGGGCCGCCGCCCGCTGGTGCTATACCCGGGCGGAGGAGACGGGGCGCGGCACCAGCACCCTGCCGGGCAGCACCTGGCGCTTCCTGCCGATGCAGACCGTGCGCGGGATGCTCGGCGTGCTGGGGATGCGGCCCGACCAGGCGCACGCGGCGACCGGCTTCGACCCCTCGCTGCTGCAGGCCGCCGAGGCGCTGGCCGACCAGTCCGCCGTGGCGCTGGAGCGGGTGCGCCTGGCCACGCAGTCCGCCCGCACCGCCGCCATGGAGGAGACGCAGCGGCTCCGCACAGCCCTGCTGAACTCGCTCAGCCACGACCTGCGGACCCCGCTGACCGGCATCCGCGGCGCCGCCGGCACGCTGCGGGACGCCTGGGACACCCTGGCGCCGGAGGTGCGGTCCGACCTGCTGGCCAGCATCGACCAGGACACCGCCCGCATGACCCGGTTCCTGGCCAACATCATGGACCTGACCCGGCTGGAAAGCGGCCAGATCGCCCCCCGCCTGGAGCCGGTGGACGTGGCGGAGGTGGTGGAGGCCGCCATCGCCCGCGTGCCGGAGGCCGCCCATGTCGGCGTCGCGCAGGCGAACCCCGGCCTGCGGGTGCAGGCGGATGCGGCCCTGCTGGAACAGGCGTTGGTGAACGTGCTCGACAACGCGGTGAAGTATGCCCCCTCCGGCGCGCAGCCCGTGGTGCGTGTCGCGGCCGAACGCGCCCAGGTGTGCATCGCCGTAGCCGACGAGGGCGTGGGCATCCCGCCGGCCGACCTGCCGCATGTGTTCGACAGCTTCTATCGTGCGCGCCGGGGCGACCGGGTGGCGCCGGGCACCGGGCTGGGCCTGGCCATCGCCCGCGGCCTGGTGGAGGCGATGGGCGGCACCATCGAGGCCGTCAGCCCCCGTCCGGACCTGCCGCGCGACGGGTCGCCGGGGACCATCATCTCCCTCCGCCTGCCGGTGGCATGACGCCTCGATGCCGGTCGGATCATAAGGGCGTATTCATGAAGGTGCGTTTATGAAGGTGTGCTCATGAAGGTGGGGCCATGACGACCGGCGCCCGCGTGCTGGTGGTGGATGACGAGCCGCAGATCCACCGCTTCCTGCGCCCGGCGCTGGACGCGGCCGGCTTCGCGGTCGAGCGTGCGGACACGGCGGGGGAGGGCCTGCGCCTGGCGGCCACCCGCGCGCCTGACTTGGTGCTGCTGGACCTTGGCCTGCCGGACCTGGACGGCCAGGACGCCCTGGCCCGGCTGCGCGAGTTCAGCAAGGTCCCAGTGATCGTGCTGTCGGCGCGGGACCAGGAGGGCGAGAAGATCAAGGCGTTGGACAACGGCGCCGACGACTATGTGGAAAAGCCGTTCGGCGTGGGGGAGCTGCTGGCGCGCATCCGCACCGCCTTGCGCCACGCACGCGCGCAGGAGGGCGTGCCGGAGGTGTTCCGCACCGCTAGGCTGCAGGTGGACCTGGCCCGCCGCCTGGTGACGGCGGCCGGACAGCCGGTGCAGCTCAGCCCGCGCGAGTATGAGCTGCTGAGCCTGCTGATCCGCAACGCTGGCCGGGTGATGACGCACCGGCAGTTGCTGACCGCCGTGTGGGGCACGGCGCATACGGGGGACGTGCAGTACCTGCGGGTGTACGTCGGCCACCTGCGCCAGAAGCTCGGCGACGCCGGCCTGAACCTGATCACCACCGAGCCGGGGGTAGGCTACCGGATGACGGAGGCTGGCTGACCTGTTCTTCCTCTCGGCCGCCCCTGAGCAGGCTTGCGCACACATAGCGCCGGAGGAGCCAGGCTGCTTAGGTTCCATCTGCGCGCAGCACCAAAACGCTTTGCTTGCACTTTGGGGACGGATTGCGGACGGTCGCCCCAGGGAGCCTCCTAATCGGTCGGCAACGTGCGCGAACGCGTCCAAACCTGAGGCGAGATTGCGCACAGGGCTAACCAGGCTTGGCAAAGGGCGCTCCGTTGGATGGCAACAGTTCTTTGTTAATAGGTTCTCGGTATCTCGGGCTCTCATAAGTCTTGAGGGCGTTGCAATGCGGTGGTTCGACAACCTCGGCCTTGGATTGAAGCTTGCTTTGCTGACCATGGCCGTGATCGTTGGCGTGGCCGGGGGAGGCATGGCGTGCGCGCGTTTGATGGAGCGCGAAATGCTGGCCAACCGGGTGGACGAACTCCGGGCTGTCACGACGACGGCGAAGGGGATTGCCGAGGGACTGCAGGCGCAGGTGGCCGCCGGCGAACTCGCGCAGGACGAAGCTGTCCGGCAGTTCAGCCGCCGGGTCCGCTCCATGGTGTATGATGGCGGGCAGGGCTACGTGTTCGCCTATCGAATGGACGGCAGCGCCGTGGCGGTTCCCGATCCGGCCCAGATCGGCAGCAACCGTCTCGATGTGTCAGTCAATGGTCGCCCCGTGATCCGCGAGATCCGCGACGCCGTGCTGGCGACCGGCGAGGCGGTGATCCGCTACGATTTCCCCCACCCCGGCCAGGCTGTTGCCAGCCCCAAGATATCCTACGCAACCGCCTTCGCGCCGTGGGACCTTTTCCTGGGTACCGGCTCATACGTTGACGACATCAGCACCAAGCTGCACAGCCTGATGATCGACATGGCGGCGGGGATGGCAGCGCTTTCCGTTGTCATCGGCGGCTTGGCGTTCATCATCACACGCCGGATCACCCGACCGCTCGGCAGCTTGCAACAGTGCATGCGCAAGTTGGCCGCCGGGCAGCTCGGTGCCGACGTCCCGGGCGTCAGCCGACGTGATGAGGTGGGCGCCATGGCGGCCTCGGTCCAGGTGTTCAAGGAGAATGCGCTGCGTGCGCGCGCGCTTGAACAGGAGCAGGAAATCGCCCGGGCGCACCGGGCGGCCGAGGACGAACGGGTGCGCTGGGAAGCTGATGCCAAAGCAGCCGCGGAGGCAGCGGCGCTGGTCGTCGCCCGGGCGCGCCGGGTGGCCGAGGACGAGCAGGTGCGCCGGGAAGCCGATGCCGAATCAGCCGCGGCGGCGGCGGCGCTGGTCGTGGGCTCGATTGGCAAAGGACTGGCCAACCTCGCTGCTGGCGACCTCACGGCGCGGTTGGAGGAGCCCTTACCTGCTGCATACGAGCCGCTCCGCCATGACCTTAACAGCGCGACCGACCAGTTGCGCGCGATCGTCAGTGGCATCATCGAAAACTCGGCGGCGATCCGCTTGGGCATCGGGGAGATAACCCAGGCCTCGGATGACCTAAGCCAACGCACCGAGCACCAGGCGGCAAGCCTTGAGCAAACGGCAGCGGCGCTGGATCAGGTGACCACCACCGTGGGCAAGACGGCCGATGGCGCCCGGTGCGCCAGCGATGCAGTGCAGCGAACCCGATCCGACGCCGAGAAGTCGGGTGAAGTGGTGCGCCAGGCTGTGACGGCTATGCAGCAGATCGAGCACTCGTCGCAGCAGATCAGCCAGATCCTCGGCGTGATCGACGAGATCGCGTTCCAGACCAGCCTGCTAGCGTTGAACGCCAGCGTGGAAGCCGCGCACGCCGGCGACACCGGCCGGGGTTTTGCGGTGGTGGCGAGCGAGATCCGCTCCCTGGCACAGCGCTCCGCCGAGGCAGCCCGCGATATCAAGGCGCTCATCGCCACGTCGGCTGAGCACGTCGGGTGCGGGGTGCGCTTGGTGGGAGAGGCTGGCCAGGTGCTTAGCCGGATTTCAGCCGAAGTGGGCACCATCACGGGCGCGGTAACCGAGATCGCCGCCTCGGCGCAGGAGCAGGCGGCGGCTCTGAACGAGATCAACGCAGCGATCAACCAGATGGACCAGGTGACGCAGCAGAACGCCGCCATGGTGGAGCAGAGCACCGCCGCCAGCCACTCCCTTGCGCAGGAGACTGCCGCACTGGAGCAGAGGGTCCAACACTTCGAAGTAGGGGCAGCAGGGAATAGCATGTCGAGGGTGACGAGGTGGACGCCCCCGACGGCATCCCTTGGCGTGACTGATAAGGGTATGCCGGCATTGCGAGCCGCGCCGGCGGCGTGAGAGGCAGCCAGCGCGGTCCTTCCGCCCTGGCTTGCAGTGCCTAAGCCGGCTCGCAATGACGGCCAAGTTCGGGACGGCAGCGGTCGGAGGTTCAGGGTGACAGGCCCGGCGCTGCTGGGCTAGGAATTGTCGTCGGCTGCTGTTTTGCCGGCTCAAACGATGTCGCCCGCGCCCGCGCCGCCCTAATCTGCACGTTGGGCTTCAAGGGACGCCATCCATGCCATCCACCGCTGCACCCTGGGTCGCAGCCATTGCCATGCTTGCGCTGGCGCTGTTCTCGCCGGGCGTGCTCGGCGATGGCGACACGTTCTGGCACCTGGCGACCGGCGAGTGGATCATCGGCCATGGCGCGGTGCCGCATGCCGACCCGTTCTCCCTGACCCATGCCGGCGCCGACTGGACTGCGCATGAGTGGCTGGCCGAGGTGTTCATGGCGGCGGCGCTGCGGGCCGGGGGATGGGGCGGCTTGCTGCTGCTGACCGCGGGCGCAGCGGCTGCCGCCTTCTTTCAGCTTGCCCGGCACCTGGGGCGATGGCTGCCGGCGGGCGCGGTTCTGCTGCTCGTGCTGCTCGCCGCCGCCTGTATCAACCCTGTGCTGCTGGCCCGGCCGCACATCCTGGCACTGCCACTCCTGGAGGCCTGGGTGGCCGGGCTGTTTATCGCCCGGAGCGCCGGGCGGGCGCCGTCCTGGGGCCTGCTGCCGGTGATGTGCATCTGGGCCAACATGCACGGCGGCTTCATCATCGGGCTGCTGCTGGTCGTGCCGCTGGCGTTGGAGGCGGTGCTGGCAACGCCGCAGGCCTGGCGAGACGTGCTGGCGCGCTGGGGCGGTTTCCTGCTGGCAGCCATTGCTGCCGCCTTGGCAACGCCGCATGGCTGGGCCGGGCTGCTGTTCCCGTTCCAGGTGGTGGGGGCGTCGGACTGGTCGATGATCCAGGAGTGGCAGCCCCCCAACTTCGGCACCCTGCAGCCGCTGGAGCTGGTCCTGATGGCCGGGCTGTACTTCGCGCTGACCCGAGGGGCCAGGCTGCCGCCGGTCCGCCTGCTGATCCTGCTGGGCGTGCTGCACATGGCGCTGGGCCACGCGCGCTATCAGTTGCTGGTCGGCATGATCGTGCCGCTGCTGCTGGCGGAGCCGCTGGGAACCGCCCTCTCGGCGGAGCGCGCCAACGGCTGGCGGCGATGGACGATGCGGCGGACGCTGGCGGGCGGTCTGGGCCTGGCGGGCGGTTTGGTCGCGCTGCGGCTGCTGCTGCCGGCCGGGCCAGAGGACGGCGGCGCGTTTCCGGCGGCGGCCCTGGCCCATATGCCCGCGGCCTTGGCAGCGCAGCCGGTGTTCAATGAGTACTCGTTTGGCGGCTACCTCATCTATGCCCATGTGCGCCCGTTGATCGACGGCCGGGCAGACATGTACGGCTTGCCGTTCGTACACGAATACATGGCGATGGCGACAAGCCCGGCGGCGCTGGACAAGGCACTCCAGACCTACGGCATCCGCTGGACCCTGCTGGCACCCAGCAACCCGGCGGTCGCGCTGCTGGACGCAATGCCGGGGTGGTGCCGGCTGTATGCGGACAAGGTGGCGGTGGTTCACGCGGCGTCATGCCCAGCCCCGAACATCGTGTCCAGCCTCGAGCACCATGTGAGGTGAACGATGTCTAGGGCTTCCTAACCTAATCTCTGATAATAAGGGTCAGCAATAAACTACTGCTCTTGCTTGATTTTTGGAAATCCTAGTTGCCCAACCACTCATCTGCAATGACTGGTTTGCCTTTTCCGTCCGTCATTGCCCCGTCCGTCATCGCGATGCGGCAACCCAGGAGACGCAAGACCGGAACCACAGCCCGTGCACCCCTCCGTGCCGGAAGCGCGGCTCGCAATGACAATGAAAACGGCAGACCTGATGCGGTCACCCAGGGATCGTCGCAGATGGCCACTGGTATCATTACGGCGTTGATCATCCCGGAGCTTCACAGGTATAAGGCCGGCTGCGTTTGATGCCGCCTCAGCCTGACCAGCGTTCCCCACCATCCGGGCGCCAAGACCCGGCCACTCCCGGAGGAAACCATGCTCGACGCCATTCAAGCGACGCTCGACAGCGCAGTCGAGGACAATGCCGAAACCGGGCTGTTTCGCTGCAAGCGCAACATCTTCACCGATCCCGAACTGTTCGAGATGGAGATGAAGCACATCTTCGAGGGCAATTGGATCTACCTGGCGCATGAGAGCCAGATCCCGAACGTCAACGACTACTTCACGACGTTCATGGGCCGCCAGCCGATCTTCATCGCGCGCAACAAGGCGGGGGAGCTGAACGCCTTCATCAATGCGTGCAGCCATCGCGGCGCCATGCTGTGCCGGCACAAGAAGGGCAACAAGGCCGCCTATACCTGCCCGTTCCACGGCTGGAC
>CAXTFY010000161.1:9549-10970 GCA_964243265.1 uncultured Acetobacteraceae bacterium
AGCCGCCGCAAGGACGCGGCCCAGGTGGACAACGTGCGCGCCATGAGCGCCGGCGGCTGGGCCAAGCAGGGGGGCGGCTTCTACTCGTTCGAGCACGGCCACCTGCTGCTGTGGACCAACTGGTCCAACCCGGAGGACCGGCCCAATTGGGACCGGCGGGAGCAGTTGGCGGAGCAGTTCGGCCAGGCGCAGTCCGACTGGATGGTGCAGCGGTCGCGCAACCTGTGCCTGTATCCGAACGTGTACCTGATGGACCAGTTCAGCAGCCAGATCCGCACCTACCGGCCGCTGGCGGTGGATAAGACCGAGGTGACGATCTACTGCATTGCGCCGAAGGGCGAGAGCGATGCGTCGCGCACCCAGCGCATCCGGCAGTACGAGGACTTCTTCAACGCCTCCGGCATGGCGACGCCGGACGACCTGGAGGAGTTCCGCGCCTGCCAGATCGGCTACATGGGCAGCGCGGCACCGTGGAACGACCTGTGCCGGGGCGCAGCGCACTGGATCCAAGGGCCGGACGAGGGCGCGAAGGCCATCGGCCTGAACCCGCTGCTGTCCGGCGCGCGGACGGAGGACGAGGGGCTGTTCGCCGTGCAGCACCGCTATTGGATGGAGACGATGCAGGCAGCCCTGGCGAAGAATAAGGTCAACCTAGCCTAGCCGGCTTGCTCCCTCTCCATCCGGGAGAGGGCCGGGGTGAGGGGAGCTGCCCGGGGTCAGAGCAATGGTGCCGGCGGGACCAAGGCCCTCCATCGGCCAAGACTGCGTCGCACGGCCCCCTCACCCCGACCCTCTCCCGGAGGGAGAGGGAGAAGAACAGCATTTGCCAAGGACTCCCTATGCAGATGACCCTCGAAGACGTGCGCCAGTTCCTCTACCGCGAGGCGCGTTACCTCGACGACAAGGACTGGGACCCCTGGCTGGCCCTGTATGCGCCCGACGCGCAATTCTGGATGCCGTCCTGGGACGACGACGACAAGCTGGTTGATGACCCCCTGCGCGAGGTGTCGCTGATCTACTACCCCCATAAGGGCGGCCTGGAAGACCGGGTGTTCCGCATCCGCACCGAGCGCAGCAGCGCCACCTCCCTGCCGGAGCCGCGCACCTCCCACAACATCGGCAACGTCGAAATCACTGAGCAGACCGGCGACGAGTGCAAGCTGCGGTTCAACTGGTTCACGCTGAACTTCCGCTACAAGACCACCGACACCTACTTCGGCACGTCGTACTACACGCTGGACACCACCGGCCCCGAGCCGCTGATCCGCAACAAGAAGGTCGTGCTCAAGAACGACTACATCCACCACGTGATCGACGTGTACCACATCTGAGGGGGTCACCATGGGCCACACGGTCGCGCTCAACTTCGAGGACGGCGTCACCCGCTTCATCGACTGCTCGGAGGCGGAGTCGGTCGCCGA
>CAXTFY010000162.1:0-10936 GCA_964243265.1 uncultured Acetobacteraceae bacterium
GTCGCACCCGGCGGACAGCACGAACCCGGCTGCCGCATGCTCCCCGCCGTCAGCCGTCGTCAACGTGTAGCCGCGCATCCACCCGGCCATGCCCCCGGCCGCCACGGGCCGGCCGGGGGCAAGCGGCCGGAAGTCCAGGCTGATCATGTCGAGGTCGCTCACGCCGTCCACCTCGGCATCGCCGCTGACCCCCGTGGCGCAGTTGCACAGCCCCACCTTCGGCCGGACGTAAACCTCCATCGGCCCGCCGCAGCCGGCATCACCGCAGCGGAAGGCGCGGCCGGCCGGCCAGGCGTCGCGCGCAAAGGGCCACCGGATCTCCTCCCAACCGCCCTGCGGCGCCCGGGACAGCCCGGCAAGCGGCACCCCGGCAGCGGCGCCCGCCGCCACGCCCGCGCCAAGCAGCAGGCCCAGCCGTGCGCGCCGGGTCACGGCAGCCCAGCAATTTCCCGCGCCGCGCCGGTCAGCTCCAGGATGTGCAGCCCGGTATTGGCGCGGTCCACGATGTAGATGTAGCCGCGTGCATCCGTCTCCACGTTGTTGGTCTGGATCGCCGTCTTGCAGCGCGGGGCGCCGTCCACCGTGACGCAGCGCTTGTCGGTCGCCGCCGTGATCGACGGGATGAAGTATCCGACCTCCTTGGGGCTGTAGGGGTCGCGGATGTCCAGCGCCCGGACGCCGGCGTTGAAGAAGCTGATGAACGCGAGCTTTTTATAGAAGACCGGCGCCATGCTCTCGTTCGAGGAGTGCGAGCCGAAGCGTCCGCCGCGCTCGCAGAAGCGGCCGGGCCGTTCGGCGGCGGTGTAGTTGGACACCATCATCGGCCGGTTCTCGATGGTGATGTCGGCGAACCACACCATCTGCCGCGGCTCGTTGCATTCGTTGGCGATGGCCTCGTCCACGATCATGACGATGTCGCGGTGGCTGCCCTGCTTGTCGTCCGCGAAGCCGGGGATCGGCATGTCCAGCATGGGGAACGTCGTGTGGGCGCCGTTGACGGAGGTCATCACCAGGCGTCCGACCTCTGGGGAACGCAGGTTCTCCGCGGTGGGCGCCGCCGGGCCGTGCAGCAGCTTGTCGCGATCGACGATCTGCAGGATGCCGCCCTTGTCGGTGCCATAGCCGAAGTAGATCCGGTTGCCCTGCGGCCCCGTCGAGATCATGCCGTGCAGCTCGGTCGGCACCGCGCCTGTCGACCCCGGCTCCTGCCCCGGCAGGCCGAAGTCGCGTATCTTGACGGGGTGCGCGGGGTCGCTGAGGTCATAGACCTGCGTCATGCGCCGCGTGCGCCAGCCCGGGGCGCCCGACACCAGGTAGGCGATCCCGGTGCCGCACTCCCACCAGCTTTTGTGCGTGTCCTGCAACCCGGCGATGCGGGTGATCAGCACGGGGTTCTCGGGGTCCGAGACGTTCCAGATCTCGTGCGCCTCGCTGCCGAAGGTGCGGAGCATATAGACGCTGCCCAGGTCGCCCTTGGGCAGTTGGGCGCCGTCGCACACCCGGACCATCTGCGCGCCGCCGCTCTCGTAGGTGCCGGGCTGGCCCGGGATGTGCCGCAGGTAGCGCGGATGGGCCGGATCGGTCACGTCCACGATGGAGGTGCCGTTCGGCTCCGCATGGCCCGTCATCGGGTTGACCGGGTTGGGGATGCCGTCGGTGCCGCCGTGGTGGCCGATATAGGCGATCCAGCGGTTGCCCTGCTGGTGGATCGTGGGCTGGTAGGCGCTGCGCGCCTGCAGGCCGTCGCTGCCAATAAGGCGCATGTTCGACGCTTCCGGCGGGTCGCCGATCCCGGGTTGGGCCTGGGCCGTCTGGCTCAGGCCAGCGGCCAGGCCGGCTGCCAAGGCAATCCTGCTGGCGAGCTTCAGCATCTCGCGCCCTCCTCGTTCGATGTCGGTGCTTCGGTGGACGTGCAGCGGCGGCCACCGGCACGGCGGTCCTGAACCGCATGCCGGCGGCGGGACGCGCAGAACCTGTCCGCGTTCAGTGGGAAATCACGGGACCGTTGCCCCACGCCGTCTAGCTGGGCATGTCCGGCATGGTGAGGAACGCCAGGACTGCATGCTGGAACGCAAGATGCGTGCGGCTCAGCGTCACGGCATGCGCGGCTCCCGCGATGACCACCAACTGGCGGTTCCCGTTCGGCAGCTTGGCGAAGAAGTTCTGCAGGTCCGCCAGCGAGGAAATCCCGTCATACTCGCCCTTGACCAGCATCACCGGGCACAACGTCTTGGCCGGGTCCACCACGGGCAGGTTCGCCGTCATGTCCAGATACGTCCCCGTGGGCACGGAGTCGCCGTAACGCATCTCCTTGTCCACGAACGCCGCCGCGATCGCCGGGTCGGTCGTGCCCGGATGGTCGCGGGTGAAGATGCTTTCCAGCATCTCCCGCCCGCGGGGCCGGCGGTTATGCGTCTTGTAGTATTCCGCCTGTTCGGCGCGCTTGCTGAGCGTCGGTGACCCCTCGCCCGTATAGGTGAAGGCCTCCAGCACGAGCTTGCCCACCCGGTCCGGGAAGGCGTTGGCGAAGGCCCCCGCCCGCAGCGCGCCCGAACTCTCACCCAGCATGGCGTAGCGGTGCTGCCCCGTCTGCGCGGCGATCAAGTCCGTCACCGCCCGCAAATCCTGCACGCCGCTCGCGATGTCGGAGTTGCCGTCCGTGCGGCTGGACGCGCCGTAGCCCTCGAAATCCGGCGCCCACACGTCGAAGCCCGCCCGGGCGAACACGTTCATCAGCGACGTGTCGGCATGGCCCGGCACAGTCAGATCGAATGACGACAACGCCGCCGGAGACGAGCCGTGCGCCAGCACCAGCACCGGTTTCTCCCCCGCCGTGTCGGCCTGCTTGCGATAGACCGCGAGCTTGATCGCCTGCCCGTCCCGCGTCTTGGTGGCCCACATGGCGCTTGCCGTGATGCCGGGCGGCGCGTCGGGCGGCGGTGGCGCATCGGCCTGGGCGCGTACTGCCCGCAGCCCGCCAACCAGCGCGGCAGCCGCGAGCACCGCCCGGCGCGTGCTGCGCATCAGTGCCGCACCGCCACGTGGAGTTCACCGACCGTCGCGTCCACCGCCACGTCGATCACCCAGGGACCGCCATCCGTCACCGCCTCGCTGAACGCTTGCATGAACGCCTCCTCCGTTTCCACCCGCACGCCCCGGCAGCCATGCCCGGCGGCGAGCGCAGGGAAGTCCAGCCCCGGCAACTCGATGCCCGGCACCGCCGTCACCTTCATCACCCGGCTGAACGCGCGCATCGCCCCGTAACCGCTGTTGTTCAGCACCACGCAAACCAGCGGAACCCGGTGCTGCGCCGCCGTGTACAGCGCTTGGATCGAGTACATCATCGACCCGTCCCCCATCAAGGCCACCACCGGCCGCCCCGGCGCCCCCATCGACAACCCGACCGCGGCCGGCAGGCTGTAGCCGAGGCCGCCGCTAGCCATGGTGAAGAACGAGTCCGGGCGGCGGATCGGCAGGTGGCGCTGGATCGCCGGGCGATGGCTTGGCGCTTCCTCGGCGACGATCGCATTCTCCGGCATGGCGCGGGAAAGCAGGTGCAGCACGCGTTCCACCTTCATCACCCCAGGCATCCCCCCGGGCGCCAACTCCGGCGCCGGACCGCGCGTGCGGGGCGGCGGCCGTTCGGACGCGGGCACGGCGGCAGCCAGCACCGTGAGCGCCGCTGCCACATTGCCCAACACCGCCGTCCCCGCCGCGGCGCCGGCCGCCATCTCGGGGTCGGTCGTGACCTGGAATATCGCGGGGCCTCCCTCGTCGAACAGCGCGCAATGACCCTCGACGTGGAAGGTGAACACGGGGGCGCCGAACACGGCGATCACGTCGAACGGCGCGAGCGTGTCGGCCAAAGGCCCGGGTGCGGCGGGGACGAAGCCGGCGAACAGGGCATGGTCTTCCGGGAAGCTGGCCCGGTGGCTGTTCGGACTGCTGAACACGGGCGCGCGCAGCCGCTCGGCCAGCGCCACCGCCGCCTGCCACCCGCCGTCGCGGTCCACCTCTGGCCCCATAATCAGGGCGGGGCGCTGGGCGGCGGCGAGCGAGGCCGCCATCGCGTCCAACGCCGCGGGATCGGGCTGCTGGTGGGGATGCACGGTGCGGCGGGCGACGCTGGCGCACGGCTGCGCCCAGTCGTCCACCGGGACGGACACGAAGGTCGGCCCATACGGCGGCGTGCGCGCGATGGCAAAGGCGTGCGCGAGCGCCACCGGCACGTCCGCCGCGCGGGCCGGTTCGCAGGCCCATTTCACGTAGGGGCGGGGGAACTCGGTCGGCCGTTCCGCAAACAGGAATGGCGCATGGGGCAACAGCGCCCGCGCCTGCTGCCCGGCGGTGACCACCAGGGGCGCCCCGTTGCGATAGGCGTTGAACAGGCTGCCCGCTGCATGCCCCACCCCGATCGCCGAATGCAGGTTCACGAAGGCCGGGCGCCGCGTCGCCTGGGCGTAGCCGTCCGCCATCGCCACCACTGTCGCCTCTTGCAGCCCCAGCACGTATTGGATGTCATTGGGCCACGAGCCAAGGAAGGGCAGCTCGGTCGAGCCGGGATTGCCGAACACGCGGTCCACCCCCTCTGCCCGCAGCAGGTCGAAGGTGGCTTGGCGGACGGTGGTGCTCATTCGGCTGGCTCCGGGTGCAGCAGTGCGGCGGGGACTGGGCGGTTGCCCCGGCTCAATAGGATCGCGGCGGCCCCGACCAGGGCGGGGACCAGGGGCAGCAGGAGGATCTGCCGGGCATGCCAGCCCCAGCCGAGCGGCACGCCGACCAGCCACGGGCTGATCACCGAGCCGATCCGCCCCGCCGCCAGTGCCCAGCCTATGCCGGTCGAGCGCAACGCGGTGGGGTAGGACTCCGCCCCGAACATTGTGATGGTGGACGCCCCGCCGATCGCCCCCGCCCCCGCCAGGAACGCCCCGGCCATCATCGGCAGCGGCGCGCCGTCGAACCCGGAGATCAGCAGCAGCCCGGCCGCCGCCAGGATGAACATGCTGGCGGTGGCGTTGCGCAGGCCGATCCGGTTGCAATACGGCCCCAGCGCCAGCCCCGCCAGGATGCCCCCCGCGTTGACGGCCGAGGTGCTGATGATGGCGAGGTTTGCGGACAGGCCGGACTCCCGGAACAGCGTCGGCGTCCAGTTCACCACGAAGTAGAAAGTAAGCAGGTTGACGAAGGCGCCCAGCCAATACAGCAGCGTCATCCGCGCCCGTCCCTGCGTGAACAGGGCGCTCAGGGCGGAGGTGCGGTCCTCGGCTGGGGGCAGCACGTAGCGGTCGGTCTCGTTGTAGCGGCCCGCCGGGTCGATGCGCCGCATCAGCCGGGCCAGCCTGGCCTCCCGTCCGGGCCGCAGCGCCAGATAGCGGTTGCTCTCCGGCAGTAGCAGCGCGGCGGCGGCCAGCACGGCGGCGGTGCCGCCCGCTCCCACCCAGTAGACGGAGGGCCAGCCGAAGCGGGGGATGCAATAGGCGCCGACGAACCCGCCCAGGAAGCCGCCGAGCGGAATGCCGATCAGGGTGAGGGCCACAAGGGTCTGCCGGTGGCGGGCCGGCACCGTCTCGCCCACCAGGGCAGTGGCGATGGAGGGCACGCCGCCGATCCCAAGCCCGCCGATGAACCGGACGATCATCAGTTCGCCCATGCCCGTCACCCAGGGGGTGGCCAGCGTGGCGCCGCCGAACACCGCGGCGCAGACCAGCAGCAATCGCCGCCGGCCGAACCGGTCGGCCAACGTGCCCAGGATCATGGAACCCAGCAACAAGCCGAATAGCCCGGCGGAGAAGACGGGCGCGAACTCGCTCATCCCCGTGCTCCACTGGCGGGCGATGGCGGGTGCAGTGAAGGCCAGCGCCTGGTTGTCGAACCCGTCGCAGGCGGCGACGATGAGGCAGAGCACGAGCACGTTGACGGAGATCGCCCGCAGCTCCGCCCGGTCCACCACGGCGCTCACGTCCACCACGCGCTGGCTTTGCATCGCCCGAGTCCTCCTTGGGCGGCAGCCTAGGCGGTGGCTGGCCCCAGGCGCAACGAGGGCCGGGTGCAACGGCGCTGCGCCGTGCTCCATCGGGGGGCGGTCGGTGATGGACGAACAGCCGAATGGCCGGTGCGCTGCCAGGGGTCCGTTCGGTAAGTTTATGTAGCAAGGCAAGGTTGCCTGGGTGCAAGGCGTCGCGCCATGAGGCGGATCATCGCCCAGCGGGACGTTAGTGCGTTTGTCGGCGGCCCCTAGGATGCAAGGGGTGTGCTGCGGGGTTTGACGGCGGTGCGGGTAGATCGGCGCCAAGCCCAGCAGGGCCATCAGGCGCCGCACCCGCTTGCGCCCGACGACACGCCCCTCGCGCCGCAGGTTGCGCCATCTGGCGCGAGCCACGCCAGGGTGCGTCCAGGAACTGCGCGTCGACTCGCCGCATCAGCGCCAGGTTCTCCGCCGTCTCGCCCACCGGCCGGTGGTAGAACCTGGACCTGCCGACCGACAGCAACTCGCATTGCCGCACCACCGACAGGCCGGGGTGACCAAGCTCAATCACCTGCCGCCTCCGTTCCAGGCTCATCGACCGGAGGCCTTGGCCAAAACATCCCGCTCCACCTCGGCCTCCGACGACCGAACCGTGTCCTGCGCCGCTTCCTCGCCGGAGAACACCGATGCCAGGCCCTCCACGGCCTGCTCCTTCCACTCGCCCACCATCGTCTGGTGGACACCGTGCTTGGCCGCCAACTGCGCCGCCGTCAGCTCACCCCACACCGCTTCCGCTTGCCCGTCATCGGGTCCGTCCTTCTCGTCAGGCAAACCAGGCTTAACCGCCTGTCCGAACGAACGGGACCACCTCACTCTTAGTGGCCCAAGTTGCAGTCGAAAAATATACAGTTCTGCTTGTCAGCCAAGAAAATGTCGCGCAGCTTAGCAGGCATGGGCAAGGAGGCAGATCATGGAGCAGGGCGGTCCCCAGACCCTTTCCACCACCGTCTATGCCCGCCTTCGGCAGGAGATCGTCAACGGCACGCTGGAACCGGGCGGCAAGCTGCGCATCGGCGTCGTCTCCGCCCGCTACGGCGTCACCAGCACCCCGGTGCGGGAAGCCTTGAGCCAACTGGCCTCCGAAGGCTTCGTCCGGCGGTGGGAGCAACGCGGCTTCACCGTGGCGGCAGCTTCGGCATCCGAGCTGCAGGAGCTGACGCAGACCCGCTGCTGGGTGGAGGAGGTGGCCCTACGCCAGGCCATGCTGAACGCGACCCCGCCGTGGGAGGAGGGGATCGTTTTGGCGCTGCACCGCCTGTCCCGCACCGTGCGGTCCACGGACTCCACCGCCTTCCAGGAGAACCCGGCCTGGGAGGGCGCCCATCGCGCATTCCACATGGCGCTGCTGGCCACCTGTCCGTCGCGTTTCCTGCTCGGCTTCTGTGCCCAGCTCAGCGACCACGCCATGCGCTATCGCCGGCTAGCCATGACCGCCGTCTACCCGAACCGGGACATCATGGCGGAGCACCGCGCCATCGCCGACGCCGCCTTGTCGGGCCAGGCGGAGGCCGCGGTGGACGTGTTGACCACCCATTACCGCCGGACTGCGAGCATCGTAGCCGGCGCCGGATCAAGCCAAGCAGCAGGGGATAGCTGAGATGCGTCTGATGAGTTTCGAAGCGGGTGGCAAGGCGTCCTGGGGCCTGGTGGACGGCGACACCGTGGTTGACCTCGGCAGCCGTGCGCCCAGCCTGCGCGCCGCCTTGCCGGATCTGCCCGGCGCGGCTGCGGACACCGCCGGGCTTCCCCGTCTTGCCCTTTCCGCCGTCACCTACCTGCCGCCCATCCCGGACCCCGACAAGATCATCTGCATCGGCCTGAACTACCTGACCCACATCCTGGAGGGCGGACGGCCGAAGCCGGAGAAGCCGACCATCTTCACGCGCTGGGCCAACAGCCAAGTTGGCCACGAACAGGCGATCGTGCGGCCCAACGCCTCCGAAACACTGGACTTCGAGGCGGAGCTGGCCGTGGTCATCGGCAGGACCTGCCGCCATGTGCCGGAAGCGGAGGCCATGGGCGTGATCGCTGGCTATAGCTGCTACAACGACGGCTCGGTCCGCGAATGGCAGCGCCACAGCAGCCAGTTCGGCCCGGGCAAGAACTTCCTCAAGACGGGTGGGTTCGGACCCTACTTGGTCACCCCCGATGAGGCCGGGGACGTGACCCGTGCAAGCCTGGTGTGCCGCCTGAACGGGAAGGAAATGCAGCGCGCCACCACGGACGACCTGGTTTTCACCATCCCGCACCTGATCCACTACTGCTCCACCTTCACCGAGCTGGTGCCCGGCGACGTGATCATCACCGGCACCACCGGCGGCGTCGGCGCCTATCGCACCCCGCCGGTGTGGATGAAGCCCGGCGACACGGTGGAGGTGGAAATCTCCGGCGTCGGCCTGCTCCGCAACCCGGTGGTGCAGGAAGCATAAACCCCAGCAAGGGAGGACATCATGGAGGACCTGACCAAAACCACGGTCACTGAGGCCGTGCTGCAGCAGATGGCGGACACGCCCGACCCCCGCCTGCGGGAGATCATGGCCGCGGCGGTCAAGCACCTGCACGCCTTCGCGCGGGACGTGTCCCTGAAGCCGGAGGAGTGGCTGTTCGGCATCAAGTTCCTGACCGAGGTCGGCCAGGCCTGCACCCCCTTCCGGCAGGAGTACATCCTGTTGTCGGACACGCTCGGCCTGTCGCGCATGGTGAACATCCTGCACGACGGCAGGGCGGAGACGGTGGGAACGGACACCAGCCTGCTTGGCCCCTTCTACCGCAACGACTCGCCCCGCCTGGCCTTGGGCGAGAGCATCGCGCGGCAGGCCGGCAGCGAGGAGATCGGCCTGTTCGGCACGGTGCGGGATGAGGCGGGGACGCCGGTGCCGCACGCAATCGTCGAGGTCTGGCAAACCGATCCCGACGGCGCCTACGACCTGCAAGCCGCCGACCCCACGGCGATGGACTGGCGCGCCCAGTTCCGCACCGACGAGGCCGGGCGTTACTGGTTCCGCGCCACCCTGCCGCTGGGCTACACCATCCCGATGGATGGGCCGGTCGGCGCCATGATCCGGGCGCAACAGCGCCACGGCTGCCGCCCCGCGCACACGCACTTCCTGATCGGCGCGCCGGGTTACCGGGAGCTGGTGACCTCCGTCTACTATGGCTACGACCAGTATATCGAGACGGACACGGTGTTCGGCGTTTCGAAGTCGCTGGTTGTGGACCCCAAGCCGGATGTGCCGGGCTCACCGTTTCCCGGGCTGCGATCGATCAGGTTCGACTTTACCCTGGCCCGGGCCGTAGCCGGGGACGAGAACAGCCGGGTGGGTGCGGACCCCGCGAGCCTGATGGCGGCGGAATAACTCCCTGCCGCCCTGGATCAGGGGGCGGGGGTGTTTTGGCGCCGCCGTTGAATACGGCGCATGCCAGCCAGTTAGCGGCCGCCAAGAGCCGCACGTGGAGGATACGATGCGTTCCCTGCTGCTGCTCTTACCCCTGTTGCTCGCCGCGCCCGCGGCGGCGCAAACCGGCCCGGTCGGCCGCCCCGTCCGCATCGGCGTCATCACCGACATGAGCGGCGGTCTCGCGGCCCAGGCCGGGTCCGGCGCCGTGCTGGCGGTGCAGATGGCCGCGGAGGACTGCCTCCTCGCCGAATGCCAGGGCATGGTGATCGACGTGATCTCCGCCGACCACCAGAACAAGGCGGATGTCGCCCTCGCCATCGTGCGGGACTGGTGGGACAACAAGGGCGTCACCGCCGTGGCCGACATCGTGCAGGCCACGGTGCAGATCGCCGTGCAGCACGAGGCCGCCGCGCGCAACAAGGTCGCCCTGTTCTCTGGCGGCACCGCCCGCCTGACCAGCGAGGACTGCGCCCCGGCCACGTCCGTGATGTGGATGTGGGACACTTACGGCCAGGCGGTCGGCATCGTGAAACCGCTCGCCAAGCCGGGGCAGAGGTGGTTCTTCATCACCGCCGACTACGTGTTCGGCAAGTCGTTGCAGGCGGATGCCGTCGCCCTGCTGGACAAGGCAGGCGCCAGCGTGGTCGGCTCCGTCAGCCACCCCTTCAACTTTGCCGGCGACTTCTCGCCCTTTCTCCTGCAAGGCCAGGCGTCCGGGGCCGACGTCGTCGCACTCGGCAACACCGGGGCCGACCTCATCACCTCCGTCAAGCAGGCACAGGAGTTCGGCGTCGGCCGTGGCACGCAGCAGCTCGTCTCCTTCGTGCTGACAGTGCCGGACGTTGCCGCCATCGGCCTGGAAACAGCCCAGGGCGTATTGGTAAACGAGGGCTTTTATTGGAACCTCGATGACCGCACCCGCGAATGGTCTCGTCGCTTCGCCGCCCGCAACGACGGCCGAATGCCCTCCACCATCCAGGCCGGCGACTATTCCGCCGTCCGCGCCTACCTCCGCGCTGCCGCCGCCGCGCGCAGCACGGACACCCAGGCGGTGATCGCCAAGCTGCACGAGATGCCGGGCGATGACCTGCTGACCCGCAACGGCACGTTGCGACCGGACGGGCGCATGGTGCACGACACCTACCTATTCCGAGTCAAAAGCCCGGCACAGTCCCGCGAACCCTACGACGTCTACGACCTGGTCGCGACCATCCCGGCCGCCGAGGCGTTCCGACCCCTGGCGGAAGGCAAATGTCCTGCCCTGAAAGGGTGAGCGCCCCCATGAAGCAACTTCCCCTTCTGCCCACCACCGTCGTCGGCAGCTACCCGCAGCCGGACTGGCTGGTGGACCGCGCCGTGCTGACCGGCCGTCTGCCGCCGCGCACGCGGGCCAAGGAGATCTGGCGCATCCCGGAGCCCATGCTGGAGGGAGCGCAGGACGACGCAACCCTGCTGGCAATCAGGGACATGGAGCGTGCGGGGATCGACATCGTGACCGACGGCGAGGCGCGGC
>CAXTFY010000163.1:0-10921 GCA_964243265.1 uncultured Acetobacteraceae bacterium
CTCAGCGAGGTTGCAGAGCGCGAGACGCTCCGACCAGCTGTCCTCCGCCGCGAGAGCGAGCTGCCTCGCCTCGGTCGCGAGCGCCAGGGCGCGGATCATGTGCGAGTCGGCGGCCTGCTGCTCCGCCTGCGCAGCGGCGACGCGCTTCGGGTCCACGATCGCCAGCGCGGCGCGGCTGCGGTCGGCCTGCACGCGGGCCAGGGCGTCGGCGGAGCGGCGTGCCCGCGTCTCGGCCTGCGCCAGCACCTGCGTCAGCGCCTGGACCTGCGCCGTCACCCCGGCCGCGCGGTCTCCGGCCTCGGCGGCGGCAGCCTCAGCCTCCCGCAGCACCATGGCAGCCCCCCGTGCGGCCTCGTGTAACGCCGCCGCACGGTCAGGGTCTGCCAGGAGATGCTGTTCCAGATCCGCCGCCTCCGCCGCCAAGCGGGCGTCGGCGCCTGCCGCATCCCGCGCGACCTGCTCGGCATGGGCGAGGTCCCGCGCGACCTGGGCACGCCGGGTGCTCGCGGCGGTCAGGGCGTCCCTGGCGCGTCCGGCGGCGGCCTGGTGCCCGGCATGCTCGGTCCGCACGCGTTCCAGCGCCGTCCGGGTCTCCGCCTCGGCAACACGCAGCGCGGGAAGCGTTCCGGCGGCGGCAGCGGTCTCGCTTCCCGCGGCGGCGGACCGGGCGGCTGCGCGGACGACGGCGCCCTGGGCCGCCTTTAGCGCCGCCGCCGCCGCATTCCGGGCCGCAACGGCGCGGGCGTAGGCCAGGGCCAGCAACCCGGCCTCCGCCGCCCCAATTGCCTCCGACACGGCGCGGTAGCGCTCCGCCTGCCGGGCCTGGCTGCGCAGGCCGGCAAGCTGCCGCTCCAGGTGGTCCCCGGTGTCCTCCGCCCGCGCCAGGTTGGCCTCGGCGGCACGCAGCTTGCTGTCCGCCTCGGCCCGCCGGGCGTGCAGGCCGGTGATGCCCGCGGCCTCCTCCAACACCACCCGCCGGTCGTCCGGATGCGCGCTGACGATGGCGCCGACGCGGCCCTGGCTGACCATCGCCGAGGACCGGGCGCCGCTGGCCAGGTCGGCGAACAGCGTCTGCACGTCGCGCGCCCGCGCCTCCCGCCCGTTCACGCGGTAGGAGCTACCGATGCCGCGCTCGATGCGGCGGACCACGTGCAGCTCGGCCTGGCCGGTGAAGGGGGCGGGGAGGCCGTCGCCCTCCACCACCAGCGAGACCTCGGCCAGGTTGCGGCTGGGGCGGGTGGCGGTGCCTGCGAAGATGAGGTCGTCCATCTCCGTGCCGCGCAGGGTGCGGGCGTTGCCCTCGCCCATGGCCCAGCGCAGGGCCTCGGCCACGTTGCTCTTGCCGCAGCCGTTGGGGCCGACGATCCCGGTGAGGCCCGGCAGGATGTCCAGCGTCGCCGGCTCGGCGAAGCTCTTGAACCCGGCGACGGCCAGCCGGACCAGCCGGGGACGCGAGGCCGTCAAGCGGACTTACGCCACGAGACCGTCAAGCGGGCTTACGCCGTGAAATCGTCAAGCGGGCTTACGCCACCGCGGCGTCCACGGCTTTCTCGAAGTCGGCATAGGATACGGCGCCCTTGGTCGGCTTGCCGTTCATGAAGAAGGTGGGCGTGCTGTCCACGCCGGTCTTCTCCGCCTCGGCCTGCGCGGCCAGGATTTCGTTCTTCAGCGCCGCATCAGCAATGACGGTGTTGAACGTGGGGCGGGACATGCCGGCCAGGGCGGCATACTTCGCCAGCTCGTCCGTCGAGTTCACGCCGCGGCTGAATGCCCAGCGGTCCTGCGTGCCCAGCAGCGCCGTCACGAACGGCTCGTAGCGCTCGGGCGGCAGGGCGCGGGCGACCATGGCGGCGGTCAGCGCCACCTGGTCCAGCGGGAAGTCGCGCCAGACGTAGCGAACCCGGCCGGTTTCGATCAGCTTGCTGCGGACCATCGGGAACGTTTCCTTCTGGAACGCGGCGCAGTGGGTGCAGGTCATCGAGAACCACTCGTTCACGACGACCTTCGCGTCGGCGGCGCCCATTGAGCGCTCGCTCATGCGCGGGTCGGCGTCCTCGGCCGAGGCTGGGCGCGAGGCCACCCAGGCGGGGAGGGTTGCAGCGGCGGCGATCAGCAGGCGGCGGGTGGTGGGCATGGCGGCCTCCGGATGGAATCGTCGCGTTATGCCCCGGGGTCGCGCTGCCCTGCAACCACCTGGCCCAGCGCGGACAAGGCGTCGCGCAGCGGGCCAGGGGCGATGCCGGGCAGTGCGACAGCGGCGGTTCGGCGGCGCGGCAGGGGCGGTGGCGGCGGGGCAGGCGGCGTCGGGTCCTGCACGAAGCGCAGGCGCTCGACCAGCACGCGGCCCATGTGGCTGTTGACGCGCTCGATCACCTGGCCGGACCTGTGCTGCAGCTCCATCGCCATCGGCCCGCTGCACGCCAGGGTCAGGGTGCCGCCGACCAGGCGGCGGGGGACGGTGACGGCGGACAGCTCGGGTCCAATGATGCTGGGCCAGTCGGCCATCACCTGCGCCCCGGCCGGGGACCGCTTCTTGAACGCGGGCCGGGTGATCCCCGGCACCAGGGCGCCGATCGGCCGTGGGCCATAGGGGTGCCGGGCGGCATCCGCCGTACCGCCGGTTCCGGCATTGCCAACCCCGACGTTGCCAGCCGCAACGCCGCCTGATGCCTTTCCGGGCGGGTTCGCTGGCTTGCTGTCGGCTGCCTGGTCGCCCATACCGCTGTCCCGTGTTCCCTGTTCCGCCCGCAGCCGCGCTACTGCACTGGTATGACCGCCACCGCCGCCGGATGCCCTGGCGCGCGTTGCCAGGCGAGGCGCCCGACCCCTACCGGATCTGGCTGAGCGAGATCATGCTGCAACAGACCACCGTGGCCGCCGTGATCCCGTACTTCGAACGATTCCTGGCACGGTTTCCCACTGTCCAGGCCCTTGCTGCCGCGCCGGAGGCCGAGGTGATGGAGGCCTGGGCCGGCCTTGGCTACTACGCCCGGGCACGGAACCTGCACGCCTGCGCCCGCCGCGTTACCGAAATGGGAGGCTTCCCTAGCGATGTCCAGGGGTTGCGCGCCTTGCCTGGCATTGGCTCTTATACCGCGGCGGCGGTCGCGAGCATCGCCTTCGGGGTGCCTGCCGTGCCGGTTGACGGCAACGTGGAGCGCGTCGCCGCCCGCATCGCCGCCATCGGCACGCCGCTGCCCACTGCCCGCCCGGCCATCGCCGCCGCAGCCGCCCGGCTCGGCGAGGATCCCGACGCCCAGGCCCGCCCGGCCGACTTCACCCAGGCGCTGTTCGACCTGGGCGCCACCATCTGTACCCCGCGTGCGCCGGCCTGTGCCCTGTGTCCGTGGCGAAGCTCCTGCGCCGCCCAGGCCGCGGGCATCGCCGCCGAACTGCCGCGCAAGGCGCCCAAGGCGGTGCGCCCGCTGCGTCATGGCGCGCAATTCTGGCTGGCGGACGGGGCCGGCCAAGTCCTGCTGCGCCGCCGTCCGCCGCAGGGCCTGCTGGGCGGCATGCTGGAGTTGCCGGGCACGCCCTGGCGGGAGGAGCCATGGCCGTTGCAGGAGGCGCTGGCCCATGCGCCGCAGCCGGCGGCCTGGCGGCTGGCCGGGCGCGCCACGCACGGCTTTACGCACTTCGAGCTGCATATGGATGTCTATGCCGCGCAGGTCCATTCGATCACCGCGGAGGGGCTGCTGCGCCGGGTGGACGGCCTTCACGGGGAGGCGCTGCCGACCGTCATGCGCCGCTGCATCCGCATCGCCCAGGCCGCGGAGGGGTGACTGCACAATGGTGTAGGGATCGTTTCTGCTCCCTTTCCCTCCGGGAGAGGGCCGGGGTGAGGGGGAGGGCTTGCGGTGCTGGCCTTGGCCCTTGGGGAACCGGCTCCTCTGCTGGGTAGCGCTGTGCTTGCCGCTTCCCTCACCCCGACCCTCTCCCGGAGGGAGAGGGGGAAGCAGAGGCCCTCAGGCGTAGCGGGCGTCGATCCATGCGCGCAGCGCCGGGATGGCCGGGCCGCCCTCCACGATGGCGCCCAGCATCGCCGACGCCGTGGCGGCGCTCCCCGACCGGACGCCCTGGGCGGCGGCGGCCGTCAGCGTGTCCGGGTCGGCGGTAAGGGCGGTGCTCGCCTGGCGCCATGCCGCCACCAGGCTCGCCGGGCACAGTTCGGGCAGCACCAGTGCGGCATCCACCTGCACCGCAGCCGCAGTGGCGCGCAGGGCGGTCAGCAGCGCCGCCGGGGCTGCGTGGGCGCTGGCCTGATGCACGGCCGTCGGCAGGTCGGGGAATGCCGGGTCACGCCCCCACACGCCGGCCGCGTCGGGCGTTCCCAGCGCCAGGACCGGACGCAGCCCGGCAGGCCGCAGCGCCTTGACCCCTGCGGGGGTTCCCGGGCCGCACAGGAAGACCGCATCCACATCCGGGGAGCGCGCCTCGGCAGGCGGCAGCAGCCGGACCGGCACCCCCATCAGGTCGAGTGCCAGCAGCATCGGCAGGGCCGGGCCAGCCGCGCCGAGGGCCGGCACGCGCAACGGCTGGCCCGGCGCGAGCGGCGCCCGGCTGAGCAGCACCGCCGGCCCCAACGCCGCCCAGGCCAGCACCCAGCGCGAGGGGTCGAACTGCGCCCGCAGGTCGCCGGCGAGCCAGACCAGCGGCGCCGCCCCCGGGACCAGCAGCGCGGTGGCGCCGTCCGGGGGCACCAGCGCCTCGAAATTGTTGGCGGCGGTGACGCCATCGACGCCGCCCAGCGTCCGCCGGGCCAGCCGGGAGCTGCCGGGCAGGGCGCGCAGCAGGGTTGGCGCCACCAGGTCGGCCCAGCGGTCGAGCGACCCGCCGGGCGGCCCCGACACCAGCAGGGTCGCCGTGGACGGGAAAGGGGCCGGGCTTGCCGCCACGCACAGCCCCGCCATGCCGAGCAGGGCGCCGCGGCGGCCCAGGGCCGGTGCCAGGAGCACGGTAACGTCGGTCAAGCCGCCTCCCGGGTTGATTGGGGCCAGGTGGCCCAGGCAAACCCTCATCGCTCCCGCCCCGGTTGTCAAACCATGGGGCTGAGCAGGCTGGGAGCTAAGCGGGCGCGCGCGGCCTGCCGGGCGGATGGCCTGCGGCCGTGCCAGGCCACGCAAGCCTGCTTGGCTTCGCCTCTGTGCGCAAAGCTCAAGGGGCTTGCTTAGAGCATGTTTGGTGCGAGTGGAGACACCAAACATGCTCTAAGCTTTGTTTTTGCGAGCATCTGTTCGGCTCAAGCGAAGCCGCTTGATCCGAACACGCTCTAGGCATCGTAGGCCACCAGCGCCTCGAACGGCACGTCCAGGCGGGCGCGGCCATTCAGGAACGTCAGCTCGATCAGGGCGGCGGCGGCCGGGACATCGGCGCCGGCCTGGCGCAGCAGGGCGATCCCGGCAGCCATGGTGCCCCCAGTCGCCAGCAGGTCGTCCACCAACACAACCCGGGTGCCGGGCGTGACGGCGTCGGCCTGCATCTCGATGCGGTCGGTGCCGTACTCCAGGTCGTAATCCAGGCCCACCAAGGCGCCGGGCAGCTTGCCGCGCTTACGCAGCATGACGAACCCACAGCCCAGCTTCAGCGCCAAGGGCGCGGCAAGCAGGAAGCCGCGGGACTCGATGCCCGCCAGCAGGGCCGGCTGGTAGCCGCGCACCAGGGACGCCATCCGGCCCATGGCGACCTGCCACGCATCCGGGTGCCGCAGCAGGGTGGAGATGTCGTAGAAGAGGATGCCGGGCTTCGGGAAGTCCGGGATGCCGCGGATGTGGTCCTTGAGGTCCATGGGGCGCCTGCTGTTGGGTGCGCGGCGCTGTACCGCGCGGGACGGGTGACCGCAATCACCCGGTTTGGCTGCCACCCGGGTCTGGGCTCGGCTTCGCTGCGGCTTGACTTCGGCGATGGTGGGTCGGCTTGGCGTCGGCTACGGTCAGGTTTGGCCGGCGGCGCCGGGCAGGTGCGCTTCCGCCTCCGCCCGCAGGCGGTGGAAGCTGCGGCGGCTGAGCAGCAGCATCCCGAGGTAGATCAGCCCGGCCCCCGCCAGCGCCGCCCAGGGGTCCGCCACCAGCACGGCCACGAAGGTGCCGACGCCCAGCAGCAGGGGCAGCACCAGGTTCTTCGGCACCTTGAAGTTCTTGAAGCTCCAGACCGGCAGGGTGCTGACCAGCAACGCCGCCACCCCCACCAGCACCCCGGCGCAGAACAACGGATGGTGCGCCAGGGTGGACAACCAGGGCAGGCCGAGCCGCCGCGCCTCCAGCCCGAGGAACAGCGGGAACAGGGCCAGCCCCGCCCCGCACGGCGCCGGCACCCCGGTGAAGAAGTTGTAGGCGTAGGCGTGCGCAATGGGCGGCGGCACCTCCAGCGCGGCGTTGAACCGCGCCAGGCGCAGCGCCATGCAGACCGCGAACATCAGGCAGGGCGTGAAGCCGAACCCGCCGGCCACCCGCAGGGACCACAGGTACAGCACGAAGGCCGGGGCCACCCCGAAGCAGCAGAAATCCGTCAGGCTGTCGAACTCCGCCCCGAAGCGGGACGTGGCCTTGAGCAGGCGGGCCAGGCGGCCATCCATCCCGTCGATGCAGGCCGAGACGACGATGGCGACAGCCGCGGCGCCGAACCGGGACTCCACCGCATACCGCATGCTGGTCAGGCCCGCGCACAGGCCGAGCAGGGTCAGGATGTTGGGGACCAGCCGGTTGAACGACAGCCCGGCAAAGCGCGGCCGGCGCCGTGGACGGAAGCGGGTGCGAAGGCGCTGCACCGGGTCCATGATCAGGCCGGGTCCATGATCAGGCGGGGTCCATGGCTAGACCGGCGTGCCTAGGCCAGCGAGGCCTGGGACGCTTGGAGCCGCGGCGCCCGACCCTGCGGCATTGGGCTTCGCAAGGCCCAGGTCTGCAATGACCGTCTCGCCGCCGATCATCGTCTGCCCGACCTCGACCAGCGGCAGCACGCCCTCCGGCAAGTAGAGGTCGGTGCGGCTGCCGAACCGGATGATGCCGAACCGCGCCCCGGTGGTCACGGCGTCGCCGACCCCGACCTGGCAGACGATGCGGCGGGCGACCAGGCCGGCGATCTGCACGATGGCCATGCTGCGCCCATCCGGCAGACGGAGCGCCAGCGCGTTGCGCTCGTTGTGGTCGCTCGCCTTATCCATGCTGGCGTTGACGAACTTGCCGTGGCGGTAGGCGACGCCGGTGATGGTGCCGCTGGCGGGCACGCGGTTCACGTGCACGTCCATCACGGACAAGAAGATCGCCACCCGCCAGCGCGGCGCCGGACCCAGGCCCAGCTCGGCCGGCGGCACGGCCGGCATGACCGACACGATGCGGCCATCGGCCGGGGCGACGACGGCGCCGGGCCGGGTCGGGGCGACGCGCTCCGGGTCGCGGAAGAAGTACAGGCAGAACAGCAGGAAGACGAAGCCGATCCAGAACAGCCATGCGCCGACCGCGAGCCCCAGCAGCATCACCGCCGCCGCGCCGATCAGGAACGGGCGGCCAACCGGGTGAGGCGGGGCGAAGACGGAACGAAGGTTTTCGAGGAGCACCATGGGACGATGTGTATGGGGATAATGGGTTGTCGGAGCAAGCTGGTGGCTAGGGCGCGGCACCCGGCGTGGCAAACGTCTGGCCGGCATAGATCAGGCGAGGGTCGCGGATTTGCTCGCGGTTGGCCAGGTAGATGACGGTGTAGCGGACGCCGGAGCCGTAGGCCTGCCGGGCCAGCCGCCACAGATTCTGGCCCGGCTGCACCACGATGCGACCCTTGGTCAGGTCGGTGGCCAGGTCCGCGGCGGGCAGGCTGGCCTGCTGGAACGGCAGCTCCACCCGCGCCTGCACCCGGCCGGCGGCGGTCAGTTGGTCAACCCGCAGCCTGTGCACGCCGGCGATGACGGCCGCCTGCGGGCTGAGCACCCACCGGCCTGAGGCGTCGGCGGTCGCATCCCCGGCCGGCACGTTGTCCACGTAAACTCGGACCGGGGCGCCGGGCTGCGCCGTGCCGGCGAAGCGGATGGTGCCGTGGTCGTCGTAATCGACGGCATACAGGGCCAATACCGGTGCTGCAGTGCGCGGCGGGGAGTCTTGCAGCAGCCTTGAACCGCCCCCCTTGGGCAGCAGCAGCGCGGAGGCGGGCACGGCCGTCGCGGAGAGTGTCGGGATGGACAGCAGCACGGTGTCGCCCGAGGTTTCCGCCTCCTGCGACCCGCGCGAGGCGACGGTCAGCTCCCGCCCGCCCGGCGTCAACGGCTTGGCGGGCAGCAGCACCCATTCGCCGCTGCTGTTCGCCTGCGCCTGGCCGATGTCCTGGCCGCCATCGCGCACCACGACCTGCGCGCCAGGCGCGGCCCGGCCGGCGATGACGGCGTTGCCTTGCGGGCCGACGCGCACGACGTCGAAGGTTGGCGCGATGGGGGCTGGCGCCGGAGCCGCCGTCGCGCCAGAGGTTGCGATGCCGGGCATAGCCTGGGCGATGCTGGGCGCAGCCGGGACGCCGGCGTCAGCCGGGAGGTCCATGGAGGGAGCCTCGGGCAGCAACAGGAGGTATGCCACGGCAGCGCCCGCCATGCCCAGCGCGGCCAGCGCAAGGCCGTATGCTGCGAAGGCTTGAGGGCGGGTGCCGAAAATCGCCATGGAAATCAGTCTAGAACGCTTGTTCTCCGACTGCAATCATCCTGTCATCGACGCAGCAGCCGCATGCCGGCCCAGGCTGCCCGCCGGCCCCATGCCGCAAGGAAGCCCAACGCTGCGATAGCCAGGGACGGCAGCGCCGGCCGATAAGGGGCGAGCGCCGCAGGGATCACGGGCAAAGTCATGCCGACCGGCCTGGCGGCACAGGGTTGACCCGTCAAGCACCTTTCCCGAAACCCGCGGCGCCCCCACAATAGGGCGAGCGAAGGAACCCTCGATGGCCCAGACCGCCCGCCCGCCCGCCAGCACCCGCAAGACCCTGCAACGCCCGGCCCGGCCCACCGGCCCGCCGAAGCCGCGCGTGCCCCAACTGCTCATGCGGGTCTGGGACGCGCCGACCCGGCTGTTCCATTGGGCCATCGTGCTGCTGGTCACCTTCAGCTATATCTGTGCGGAGAAGGACTGGATCAGGCTGCACTTCCTGTCCGGCTACACCATCCTCACCCTGCTGCTGTTCCGCCTGGCCTGGGGCTTCGTCGGCAGCGAGACCTCGCGCTTCCGCCAGTTCCTGCGCAGCCCCGTCGAGGGCCTGCGCCACCTCGCCGCCTTCGGCAACCGCGAGCCCGACACCGAGATCGGCCACAACGCCGCTGGCGGCTGGATGGTGCTGGCGCTGCTCGGCGTGCTGCTGGTGCAGGTCGGCACGGGGCTGTTCAGCAACGACGACATCGATGCGCAGGGGCCGCTGGCGCATGACGTGAGCAAGCACACCAGCAACTGGCTGACCGGCATCCATGCCTGGTCGTTCTGGGTGGTGGTGGCGCTGACGGTCGTGCACATCGTGGCCATCATCGCCTATGCCGTGTTCAAGCGGCACGACCTGGTGCGGGCGATGGTGACGGGGAAGAAGCGGCTGCCGGCCAACCTGCGGCAGCCGCGCTTCGCCAGCCCGGTGCTGGCCGCCGGGGTTCTGGCGGTGGCGGCCGGGCTGGTGTGGGCGCTGGTGCGCTTCGCCTAGCCCGTCAGTTGAGCTTGGCCCGGTAGTTCTTGTGGCAGGCGCCGCAGGCTTGCGTGGTGAGGGTGTACTGGGCGGCAAACCCGGGCTTGTCGTTGGCGTCGGCCAGCGTGGCGAGCTTGTCGGCCTGGGTCCAGAAGTTCTCCGCCGCCTTCTGGAAGCCGGCGCGGTCGGTCCAGACCGCCGGCAAGGCGTGCGTCTCATGGCCGGTCTGGGTGCCGTCGGGGAACATGGCCGGGATGCTGTGGCCCCAGGCGGACAGCGCGTTGGCGGCGTCCCTGAAGCCCTTCACGTCGTTGCCGGCGTCGATGTCGGCCTTCATGCCGGTGACGTTGCCGGCCTGCAGGTCGAACGCCGCCTGCCGGGCGGCGATGATGGTGTCGGCAGGCACTGATACCGCTGCGCCCTGCGCCAATGCTAGACCTGCTCCGCCCATGAGGAAAAGGGCCGCACCGACCGCTAGGAGCTTTCGCATGGTATGATCCTGTTCAACGTTGCGTCCGCAACCTCGCACTTCACACCTTGGCCCGCCATCCAAAAACTTGCCGCACCGAAAGGCCCTCCATGCCGCAGCCCGCCGTCCGTTCCGTCGCCGTCTTCTGCGGGTCCCGCCCTGGGAACGACCCGGCCTATTATGCGGCGTGCGTGGCGCTGGGCGCCGGGCTGGCACTGGCGGGGATGCGGCTGGTGTATGGCGGCGGTCGGATCGGGCTGATGGGCGCCGTGGCCGATGGGGCGCTGTCGGCGGGCGGGACGGTGCTGGGCATCATCCCCGAATTCCTGCAACGGCGGGAGGTCGCTCATGCCGGCGTGCAGGACATGGTGCTGACATCGACGATGCACGACCGCAAGGCCCGCATGTTCGAGGCCGCCGATGCCTTCGTCACCATGCCCGGCGGGCTCGGCACCTTCGACGAGACGGTGGAGATCACCACGTGGCGGCAGCTTGGGCTGCACGACAAGCCGATCCTGATCTGCGATGTCGGCGGCTGGGCGCGGCCGTATGTGGCGTTGCTGGAGGGTGCGATTGCGGATGGGTTCGCCTCAGCGGAGACGGCGGAGCTGTATGAGGTGCTGCCGGATGTGCCGGCCGTGCTGGAGCGGCTGCGGCGCCTGCCGGTGGCGGGGGCCGGCCAAACTGCACGCTTGTAGCCGCTTGCCGCGGGCGGGTTGGCGGTCTATACGGCGCGCATCGTCGGGGCGTAGTACAGCCTGGTAGTACGCTTGCTTCGGGAGCAAGAGGCCGGAGGTTCGAATCCTCTCGCCCCGACCA
>CAXTFY010000164.1:0-10900 GCA_964243265.1 uncultured Acetobacteraceae bacterium
GTCATCTACACCCACAGCCTGCCGGCGCAGGTGGCGGTGATCTGGTCGGGGTTCTTCAACTTCCTGGGCGTGCTGACCAGCTCGGGCGCGGTGGCGTTCACCATCGTCAGCCTGCTGCCGGTCGAGCTGATCCTGAAGGTCGGCAGCGGCGCCGGGTATGCGATGATCTTCTCCCTGCTGATCGCGGCGATCATCTGGAACCTGGGAACCTGGGCGCTCGGGCTGCCGGCCAGCTCGTCGCATACCCTGATCGGCTCGATCATCGGGGTCGGGCTAGCGAACGAGCTGCTGAGCCGCGGCTCCAACGTGTCGGGCGTCGATTGGGGTCAGGTCTGGGAGGTGTTCAAGTCGCTGCTGATCAGCCCCATTGTCGGGTTCGTTTGCGCGGGCGGGCTGCTGCTGGCGATGAAGGCGTTCATCAAGTCCAAGGCGCTGTACTCTGCCCCGGAGGGTGACCGGCCGCCGCCGGTGTGGATACGCGGGCTGCTGATCCTGACCTGCACCGGCGTGTCGTTCGCGCACGGGTCGAACGACGGGCAGAAGGGCATGGGGCTGATCATGCTGATCCTGATCGGCGTCGCGCCGACCGCCTATGCGCTGAACCGGGCGCTGCCGGACAGCACCACCCCGGCGTTCATGGAGAACACCCAAAAGGTGGAGGCGGTGTTCAGCGCCCACGCCAACGGGATCACCGTGCCGGCCGACAAGGCCCGCGGGATCGTGACGGACGCCCTGCGCGACAAAAGCTTCGACAAGCCCGAGGTGTTCGGCGCCCTGACCAGCCTGGCGCACGACATGGGCCGCCAGGTGCAGGAGAACGGCTCGATCGCCCGGGTGCCGGCGGAGGTGGTGCAAAACGTCCGCAACGACATGTACCTGGCGTCGGAGTCGCTGCGGGTGATGGCGAAGCAGGGCATCAAGTTCGGCGATGCCGAGGGGCCGGCGCTGGCCAACTGGAAGGGCGAGCTGGACAGCGGCACCAAGTTCATCCCGCTGTGGGTCAAAGTGGCGGTGGCGGTGGCGCTGGGCCTGGGCACGATGATCGGCTGGAAGCGCATCGTGGTGACGGTGGGCGAGCGCATCGGCAAGACGCACCTGACCTACGGGCAGGGGGCGGCGGCGGAGGTGGTGGCGATGCTGACCATCGGCGCGGCCGACATGTATGGGCTGCCGGTTTCGACGACGCATGTGCTGTCCAGCGGCGTGGCGGGGACGATGGCGGCGAACGGGTCCGGCCTGCAATGGAGCACGGTGAAGAGCATCGCCCTCGCGTGGGTGCTGACCTTGCCGGCGGCGGCGCTGATTTCCGGGGTTCTATATATTGGGTTTCGCCAGGTGTTCTAGCGGGCAAGAGGCTGAAGCGGTGTGGGGCGGGATGCTTGGGCATCCCGCCATCGTGCGGCCGTCGCCGGACTTGATGGACAAGCGCTCGGCCCAGTGTGCATAGGATGATGTAGCTTACACGCAAGGCGTGCCATGCGGACGAACATAGACATCGACGACGGCCTTCTCGTCGAGGCTATGGCTGCTACGGGCTTAAGGACGAAGAAGGCCATGGTCGAGGAGGCTCTTCGTCGTCTGGTCCGCCAGCATCATCGCAGGGCCGCGATTGCAGACATGTCCGGTCTCGGATGGGAGGGTGACCTCGCCGCAATGCGGGACGGACGGGATGCTGGCAGCGTGTGATCGTCGTTGATGGTTCGGTTTGAATCGTCAACCTACGCGGACTGGATGCTGCAGCGGTGCGAAGTCTCCGTGCAGTTGTGGAGGTCGGCGAGGATCAGGTCCTGATCGGGGACGTAATTCCGCTCGAAGTCCTGCAGGGTACGCGTGGCGAAGGCCATGCCGTCCGAATCGAGGAATACCTACGGCGTTTCCCTATTGTGCCAATGCTTGACGATACCCTTGCAGTCCAGGCAGCACGCAATGACCACGACCTCCGAGGGCGCGGCGTCACCATATGCAGGACAATCGACGTGATCATCGGCACATTTTGCATTGCGGGCGGACACTCGTTATTGCACGACGACCGCGACTTTGATCCGATGGCGAGGCACCTGGGCCTGCAGATTGCCTGAGAGCTAGCTTTCGTTCCCATCGGTTCGACACAGTGGAGCGGGCCATAGGGGGCACAAATTTCCCCATCACTGCCCGTTTTCCCCTCGGAAACGGTCAGCAAGCAGCCGCTCACTCCGCCGGCTGCACCTCCATCTCGCCGATCATCGCCCGCCCGTCGTCGTCCATGACAAGCTGGCCCTCCCACTTCGCCACCACCGCCGTCGCCAGCGAGTTGCCGATCACGTTCGTCGCCGACCGGCCCATGTCGAGGAAGGTGTCGATGCCCAGGATCAGCAGCAGCCCTTCCTCCGGCAGGCTGAACTGCCCCAGCGTCGCCGCGATCACCACCAGCGACGCCCGCGGCACCCCCGCCACGCCCTTGCTGGTCAGCATCAGCGTCAGCAGCATCGCCACCTGGGTGCCCAGGCTCAACGGGATGTCGTACGCCTGCGCGATGAACACGCTGGCGAACGTGCAGTACATCATCGTCCCGTCCAGGTTGAACGAGTAGCCCAGCGGCAGCACGAAGCTGCTGATCCGCCGGCTGATCGGAAACTTCGCCAACTGCTCCAGCATCTTCGGATACGCCGCCTCCGACGAGGCCGTCGAGAACGCCAGCAGGAACGGCTCCCGCACCAGCATGATCAGCCGCTTCACGCTGGGTCCCAGCACCACGAACCCGGCCAGGATCAGCAGCATCCACAGGCACACCAGCCCGAAGTAGAATTCACCCATGAACTTCGCGTAGTTGACCAGGATGCCCAGGCCATTCGTGGCGATGGTTGCGGTCATCGCGCAGAACACCGCCAAGGGCGCCAGCTTCATCACATAGCCTGTGACGCGCAGGATGATGTGCGACAGGCCCTCGATCCCCTCCAGCACCAGCCGCGCCCGCTCGCCCATGGCGGCGCAGGCGACGCCGAAGAACATCGAGAACACCACGATCTGCAGGATCTCGTTGTCCACCATCGGCCGCAACGCGGAGTCCGGGAAGACATGCTTCACGAAGCCGTCCAGGGTCATTGCATGCGCGTCGATGCCCGTGGCCGCGCCGCTGATGACCTTGTGGACGCCGACGCCGGGCTGGAACAGGTTGACCAGGATCAGGCCCAGGGTGAGCGACACCAGCGACGCGCAAATGAACCACAGCAGCGACTTGCCGCCGACCCGGCCGACCGCGCCGGCGTCCGACATGTGGCCGATGCCGACGACCAGGGTGGAGAACACCAGGGGCGCGATGATCATCTTGATCAGGCGCAGGAAGATCGTGCTGCCGAACGAGATGTAGCCGGCAAGGTCGTGCTGGGTGACGGGGTCGGAAAACTCGGAGTGGATCAGCCCGCCAGCCGCGATCCCGAGGATCATGGCAGCTAGGATGTAGGTGGTCATCCGGCTCGACTTCATGTGGCCCCGCTCCCCGTTGCACCTTAGGGCGTCAGGATGCGTCAGAATGTCGCCGCACTGCAATAATGGCTTTGCCGGGACCATCTCCCGCACAGACCGGCATGGCGGTCACGCCCCGCAGGCTGGTAGGATGCGCCGCAATGGCTGCGGGAGCTTGCCCCATGACCGACCACGCCGACGCGGCCCCAACGCTGGACGAGCTGGAGGCGATCTGCCGCGCCCGCGGCGGCCGGCTGACCCGGCAGCGCCGCGCGGTGCTGGCCAAGCTGCTGGCAGCGACGCGCCCGATGACCGCGTATGAGCTGCTCGACGTGCTGCGCCCCGAGGACCCGGCGGCGACGCCGGCCAGCGTCTATCGCAGCCTGGACTTCCTGTTGCAGCACGGCGTGGCGCACCGGCTGGAAACCACCCGGTCCTTCGTCGCCTGCGAGCATCCGGACCACGCCCACGCCGTGCAGTTCCTGATCTGCCGCCAGTGCGGCACGGTGGTCGAGACCGAGGACAAGCGGGTGGAGTCCGCCACGGCGCGGCTGGGGGAACGGCTGGGCTTCGCGCTCGACCAGCGCACGGTGGAGCTGACCGGCACCTGCGCCAGTTGCCAGGATGGCGCCGCCCCGGATCGCGCAGCACGGTGACCGCGCAGCACGGTGACGGCGTGACCACCCTGGCCGGAGGCGTGCGGCCATTCGCCCGGCACTTCGCATGGAGCTGGCAGGGCCGCACGGTTGATGCCGCCTATGAGATCATCGGCGCAGGCGCCCCGGTGCTGCTGCTGCCGGCGTTCAGCACCGTGTGCAGCCGCGAGGAGATGCGGCCGCTGGCGGACCGGCTGGCCGCGGCGGGGTTCGGCTGCGTGCTGCTGGACTGGCCGGGCTTCGGGTCATCGGACCGCAGGCGGCTGGCCTATGGCCCGGCGCTGTTCGGCGCGTTCCTCGCGGACTTCGCCGAGGCGCTGCTGACGCCGGGCACGGCGGTCGTCGCTGCCGGGCATGCTGCGGGCTATGCGCTGCAGCTTGGGCATGCGCGGCCGGGATTGTGGCGGCGGATAGTGCTGCTGGCGCCGACGTGGCGCGGGCCGCTGCCGACGGCCATGGGGCCGCGCCCGGGCACTTATGCGGCGGCGCGGGCGCTGGTCCGGGCGCCGCTGATCGGGCAGGCGGTCTATCGGCTCAACACCCATCGCCGGGTGATCGGCATGATGTATCGCCGCCATGTGTATGCGGAGGCCGGACAGGTCACGGCCGGGTTCGTCGGCGCGAAGCAGCGGCTGTCCCGGCAGCCCGGGGCGCGGTTCGCCTCGGTTGCGTTCGTCACCGGCGCGCTCGACCCGGTGGCGGACCGGGCCGCCTTCGCGGCGCTGCTGTCGCCGCCGCCGCCGGCGCCGACGCTGGTGCTGTGCGGCGAGGCGACGCCGCCGAAGTCCCGGGCCGAGATGCAGGCCATCCCTTCCGGTCCCGGAGTCGAAGTGCGCTGGGTGCCGGGCTCCCTGGGCCTGCACGAGGAGATGGCGGACGCCGTGGCTCCACAGGTTGCAGCGTTCCTGCTGGGCTGATGTCGATGGCCCTCCGCGGTGACGCCGCCGGGCCAGTTGCGGCTGATCTCCATGTTCCGCAGCTTGCGGGCCGGCGGGCTGAAGCCTGGTTTGCTGGACCGCATGGCACGCACGCCGTTCACGCAGCATTCCAACCTGACGTTTACGCCCAGCATGTCGGCGCCGCTGCACATGGCGCCTGCCGAGCTTGGCGGACGGGCGTTGCCGGTGGGGATGCAGTTTGTCGGGGCGCCCAATACGGAGGCTGTGCTGATCCGGCTGGCGGTGCAGCTTGAGCAGGCAAGTCCTTGGTCGCTGATTGCGGGTAGCCCTTTGTGACGGCTGCACGACCTCGCCGCTGCTGACAGAGTAGCTTCAACAGCAAAACTGCTGGCCGATACTCCTAATCGACGTCCTGAACACGCCGCATTTAAGACCAGACTGCCTCGGGACAGTATTGAGCCAGCGGCGTCAATCAATCAAAAACACTGCGGCAGCCATAGGTTCGTCGCAGATGGGACAAGCCTCGATAGCGGTGTATTCCATCTTCCATTCACAATGATGGAAGTTTGCCCGCACATTTCAGTGCCAGATAGGTCTTCGGCTTTGCCCCTGAGTCTGACGTGCATGTGCAATAACGCGATCCCACCTTCAAAAGGCTCCACATCATAGCTGATCCGTTCGTGTGACCTGATCGATTTCTCCGCAGCAAACGTCAGCACGCCTGTGGTGTTCGAGGTAGATTGCAGTCGATGTCACCATCCAAATTGTCTGACGAGACTTTCTTGTAGCCGCGCGCAGTTCATTCGTAGAAGGGGCTGGTAAGTTCCTGTGCTGTCAAGGCAGAACACGGGCACGTCGCCGTTGATGGTCTGACCTGTTTGAGCTTTCGTCAGGGGAGCATGCAGGCTGATCAGCGCAATGACGTACAATACAAGACGCTTTGTAGTTCCCGCCGACACACCCATTCCCGTGTCCATGCGATCACCAGTCATTGGCCGAGCGAGCCTGGAACCCGAGTGTCACGCCACCGCCCTGATCCCCGCCGCCACCCGGTCCAGCGTCCGTTCCGTCAGCGCCGCCATACATAGCCGCCCGTCGCTCACGCCGTAGATGCCGAACTCCCCCTTCAGCCGCTCCATCTGCACCCCATCCAGCCCGGAGTAGGAGAACAGCCCGCGCTGCTCCATGAAATGCCCGAAATCCCGCGCATTGTTGCCGGCCAGCCGCGCCACCAGTCCCTGACGCATGCGCCGGATGCGTTGGCGCATCCCCTCCAGCTCCGCCATCCACTGCGCCCGCAGCGCCGGGTCGTTCAGGATGGTCGAGACCAGCAGCGCCCCATGCGTCGGCGGCGTCGAGTAGTTGGTCCGCACCGCGATCTTGACCTGCTCGCCGACCAGCACCGCCTGCCGGTCATCGGCGGCCACCACGGACAGCGCCCCGATCCGCTCCCCATACAACCCGAACGACTTCGAGAACGAGGTCGCCACGAACAGCGGTACCCCCAGCCCGGCCAGCAGCCGCGCCGGCTGGCTGTCCGCCTCCAGCCCTTCGGCGAATCCGGCGTAGGCCATGTCCAAGAACGGCACCAACCCGCGCTCCTGGATCAGCCCGCCCAACTCTTGCCAGTCCTGCGGGCGCAGGTCGGCGCCGGTCGGGTTGTGGCAGCAGGCGTGCAGCAGCAGCACCGTGCCGGGCGCCATCGCCGCGACGGCCGCGCGCATCGCCGGCCAGTCCACCCCGCCGGTCGTCGCATCGAAGTAGGGGTACTCCGCCACCCGCAGCCCGGCGCCGGCGAAGATGCTGGGATGGTTGCCCCAGGTCGGCCGGCTGAGCATCACCGTGCTGTCCGGCGCCAGGCGGTGGATCACGTCCGCCCCTAGCTTCAGCGCCCCGGTGCCGCCCAGGCTTTGTACGGTGACGATCCGCTTGCCCATGCCGTCGGTCAGCGCGTCGCCGAACACCAGGCGCTTGGCGGCGTCCCGCAGCGCCGGCAGGCCGTCCGGCTGCAAGTAGCCCCAGGTGCCGATAGCGCCCGACAGCCGGGCCTCCGCCACCTGCACCACGTCCAGGATCGGGATGCGCCCGGCCTCGTCATAGTACATGCCGACGCCCAGGTTGATCTTGTCCGGCCGCGCATCCACCGCGAACTCCGCGAACCCCTGCATGATCGGGTCCAGCGGCTGCGGCTTTAGGCCATCGAACAGCGACATCGGGCGGCTCCTTGCAACGCGGCCAGGATGCGGCGGCGGGGCAGGGAGGGCAACCTCGTTCAGGCCATCCCTGCCCTCAAGCCGCAACAGGGTTGAGGTAGGCGTGCACCGCCTGCACCACCACCGATCCCTCGCCGACGCCGGACGCTACCCGCTTCACCGACCCGGCGCGCACGTCGCCCACGGCATACACGCCGAGCCGGGTGGTGGCGAAGGGGGAGGCGAGCGCCCGCCCGTCCGGGGCCGTCCCGGTCAGCACGAAGCCCTTGGCGTCCAGGTTCAGGCAGCCATCCAGCCACTCGCTGTTGGGGTCGGCGCCGATCATGACGAACACGTTGCCGACGCGCCGGGTCTCGGTGGCGCCAGTGGCGTGGTCGGTCCATGTCACCTCCCGCAGCAGGTCGCCGCCGGCCAGGGCGGTGATCTGGGTGCGGGTGTGCAGCGTAATCAGCGGCGAGGTCAGGATGCGCTGCACCAAGTAGTCGCTCATGGTGGCCGCAAGCCCCGAAGCCCGCACGATGATATGGACGTGGGCGACGTTGCGCGACAGGAACACCGCCGCCTGCCCGGCCGAATTGCCGCCGCCGACCACCACCACCTCCTCGCCCCCGCACAGCTTCGCCTCCATGCCGGTGGCGGCGTAGTGGATGCCGCTGCCCTCGAATCGCTCGCAGTCCAGCACGTCCAGCTTGCGGTAGCGGGCGCCGGTGGCGACGATCACCGCCCGGGCCGGCAGGCTCCCGCCGCCCTCCAGGGTCAGGCGATAGGGGTGGGCGGAGCAGTCCAGCCCGGTCGCCGCGCGGGCGATGGCGAGCTTGGCGCCGAACTTCTGCGCCTGCGCCTGGGCACGCCCGGCCAGCGCCTGACCGCTGATCCCGGTCGGGAAGCCCAGGTAGTTTTCTATTTTTGACGACGTGCCGGCTTGGCCGCCCGGCGCCATGCCCTCGACGACGACGGTGGACAGCCCCTCGGACGCTGCATAGACCGCCGCTGCCAGCCCAGCTGGGCCGGCGCCCACCACCGCCACGTCATACACATGGCTGGCGTCCAGCAGCTCCGTCAGCCCCAGCGCATCGGCCAGCGCGGCATTGCTGGGGTTCTGCAGCACCGCGTCCCCCGCGCCGACCACCACGGGCAGCGGGCCATGCGCCAGGTCGAAGCCGTGCAGCAGGCCGTGGGCGTCGGCATCGACGGTGGTGTCCAGCAGGCGGTGCGGGTAGCCGTTGCGGGTCATGAAGCGCTGCAGGCGCAGGGTGTCGCCGCCATGGCCGGGGCCGATCAGCACTACGCCGCCCTGGCCCTCGCGGATGAAGCCGATGCGGCGCAGGATGAAGGCGCGCATCATAATCTCGCCGATGTCGGCCTCGGTGGCGACCATGCGGCGGAAGTCGGCATGGCGGACGCGGACGACGCGGCTATCCACCCCGGCGCGGCCGGACACCAGGATGTGCCGGTCGTTGAACAGGTCCATCTCGCCGGTGAACTGGCGCTCGCCGTGGGTGGTGATGACCTTTGGCCGGCCCTGCGCATCGTCGTCCAGGACCTCGATGCTGCCGGACAGCACCAGGAAGAAGTCGGCGCCGCGCTGGCCGCGCTGAAATACGGAGGTGCCGGCACGCAGGTCCTCCGCTATGCCATACCCGGCGATGCGCGCGGCCATCTCCGGCGTCAGGCGGGGGAAGATCTGGCCCTCGCGGGTGTAGGGGTTGGTCGGCTCGAAGTCCGTTTCGGCTATGGCGGCGTCTGTCATGGGGCAAGCTCCAGGGCCGCGGTGGCGGGTGAGCCTCCTGCCACCTGGCGCAGCCCGGCCGGGGCTTCAAGGCTGGCAGCCATCATATCATGCCGGACCCGGCACAATCGCCCGCCGCGCTAGACAGCCCCCGCCACCCGGGCAATACCCCCCGCGCAACCCCGGTCACAAGGCGCAGCATGGAATACGAGCGGCGGTTCAAGTTCCTGATCTGCGCCCCGTCCTTCAACACCGCCGACCTCGACTGGGGACGGCTGCAGGCCATCGTCGCCGAGATCGAGCGGCTGGGCTTCTCCGTGCTGGTCGCCCGCAGCACCGACGACGCGGAGCTTGCCATCCAGACCGACGCCGCCATCGGCTGCATGGTGGTCGATTGGGGCAAGCGCGGCTGGCTCGGCAAGCCCGCCGGGCTGATCTCGCTGGTGCGCAAGCGCGGGCTGGAGCTGCCGGTGCTGATCCTGCTGCGGCGCAAGCGGCTGGAGGACATCCCGGTCGAGGTGCTGAACCATGTGGACGGCACCATCTTCCTGTCCGAGGAAACCCCGGAGTTCGTGGCGCGCAACCTCGCCAGCCGCCTGCGCAACTACGCCGCCACCCTGAAGACGCCGTTCTTCGGCGCGCTGGTCGATTACGCCGAGCAGGGCAACCAGCTCTGGACCTGCCCCGGCCATAACGGCGGCATCTTCTACAGCCGCAGCGCCATCGGCCGCATCTTCGTCGAGCACCTTGGCCCCGCGATCTTCCGTGATGACCTCGACAACTCCGTGCTGGAATTGGGCGACCTGCTGACCCACGAAGGCCCGGCGTTGCAGGCACAAAAGGCTGCCGCCCGCATCTTCGGGGCGGAGCGGACGTACTTCGTGCTGAACGGCACCTCGGCCAGCAACAAGATGGTGCTGGGCGCGCTGGTGGCCGAGGGCGACCTAGTGCTGTTCGACCGCAACAACCACAAGGCCGCCCATCACGGTGCGCTGTTGCTGGGCGGCGGTGTGCCGGTCTACCTGCCGACCGACCGCAACGTGTACGGCATGGTCGGCCCGATCAGCCACCTCGCCCTGGACGAAACGCGGCTGCGCGAGGCCATCCGCACCAACCCGTTGGTCACCGACCCCGACGCCTGGCGGCGCCCGCGCCCGTTCCGCGTCGCCGTCATCGAGCAGTGCACCTACGACGGCACCATCTACGACGCGGGTGTGATCCTGCAGCGCATCGGCCACCTGTGCGACTACATCGTGTTCGACGAGGCCTGGGCCGGCTTCATGAAGTTCCACCCGCTGTTCCACGGCCGCTTCGCCATGGGCCTGGCCGGGCTGGGGGCGGAGGCGCCGGGCATCATCGCCACGCAGTCCACCCACAAGCAGTTGGCCAGCTTCTCCCAGGCGTCGCAGATCCACGTAAAGGACACCCACATCAAGGGGCAGCCGCGCCGGGTCGAGCACCGCCGGCTGAACGAGAGCGTGCTGATGCACGCCAGCACGTCGCCGTTCTATCCCCTGTTCGCCTCGCTGGACGTGGGCGCGCACATGATGAAGGGCCGGTCGGGCGAGGTGCTGTGGGACGACACCATCCGGCTCGGCATCGAGTTGCGGAAGAAGCTGCGCATGGTGCGGCGCGAGTTCGAGCAGGACGCCGACCCGGCCCGCCGCTGGTTCTTCGACCCCTTCGTGCCGCATAGCGTGCAATGGGCCGCCAACGGCGCCCCGCCGCAGGAGACGCCATGGGAGGACGTGCCGACCGACGATCTGGCCAGCCATGCGCGGTTCTGGGCCATGGAGGGCAGCGACGCCTGGCACGGGTTCCATGACGTGCCGCCGGGCTTCGCCATGACCGATCCCAACAAGCTGACCTTGCTGATGCCCGGCTTCGACCGCGGGACCGGCGAGTACGAGTCCCACGGTGTTCCCGCCTCGCTGCTGGCGGAGTACCTGCGGGAGAACCGCA
>CAXTFY010000165.1:0-10895 GCA_964243265.1 uncultured Acetobacteraceae bacterium
AGACAGCGTCTCCAGCGCGTAGTCACGCACGATGTCGCGCAACGCGTCTGCGTTCCACTGGCTGCGGCCCAGCATGGCCTGCTGGCGCCAAGGACTAGGGTCGCCCACCGCCTCGGCCCGCATCCAGCCGGCCTTGCGCCGCTCCGTCCCCAGCAGGCCGTCCAGGATCAGGCCCGCCGACTGCGCCACGCGCGCTTGGGTGAACAGGGGACGCGGGCGGCCCTCGGCTTCGCGCAACGGCGACGCCCACGCTCCAGCGTCGCCCGCATCAAGGCACCCGATAACCCAAGCACTCCAACTCGCCAGGATTTGCCAGATTTAGAGTAGGTCTTGCAACTGTGATGCTAGGTCATGCGGCGGCGCATGGCCAAGCTGAGCAAACCCGCACCAAGTAGCATTATGCTAGCCGGCTCCGGAACGCCTGTGTCTAGCTGCAGGTTGTCGACACCGGCATAGGCCTGGTCGGTGGGGATCGCAGGCAGGTTGATCAGCAACGTATCGATCGTCTTCCCGGCAAGCCCAGCCGCCACCTCCGTTGTCCAGTTTGCGTAGGGACCGTTAAAATCGCCCGATATAGTATTATCAACCGCGTTCACCGTGTAGCTGTCAGTACCGACCGTCTGGCCGCCTAGCTCGCCGGTGACGGTGACCGTGGCTGGCAATCCTGCCGTGACGTTAAAAGTGGCAACGTCAACACCGAGAAACGTGAATGTCTGCCCTGTCGTGCTGCTGACAACCTTCAGGATGCCCTGGTTCACGTTTCCATCGGCCTCGATGTCCTGTCCGGGGTTGCCGTTGCCCCCGATGTAAAGCGAGTTGGTGCTGGCATCGGTCGTGGAAGGGCTATAGGTAAATCCAGACTCTATCAGCGAGTCCGTCCCATTGAAGAACGGCTGCACCGGGCCTGTGGGATCACCCGGTGGTGGAGTTTCTGGCGGTGGGGCTTCAAACCCGAGCGTCACCGGAACAGCTTGTGCTGGCGTAAGGGCAGACGCCGCCAGCACTACCAGCACAGGCGCAATGGTCAGCTTGGCGATACGAAACATCTTTTTCCCCTTGACGCGCACACGCCCATGATGGGGGTGCTCCGAAGACTACGGCAGTGAGCCACGATCATCGGATGCCATACAGCATGATTATTGCTAATAGTTAAAGGCCTGTGGTGGTATGATTGTTCAAGCAATCCCTACGCATCGCTGCTGCCTAGCGGGATTGGGTTGTCTCTCAATCCGCGTGATGCCCGGACAACTCTTCCCCCGCGTCGCGCCGCAGCCGCAGCGACACCGGCGCCGCTAGCAGCGCCACGGCTCCCACCAGCAGGAACCCCGTGGAGAAGTCGGCCAAACTCGGTGACGCCCGCCCGTGCAGTACCGTCGAGGCCTGTAGCGCCGCCGCGCCAACTGTGATCCCCAGGGTCAGCGAAAGCTGCTGGATGGTCGCATACAGGCTGGTTGCGGCGCTCATCCGCGGGCGCGGGATGTCAGCATAGGCGATGGTGTTGTAGGCGGTGAACTGCAGGGACCGGAGGAAGCCGCCCGCCAGCAGCACCGCGTACAGCCCTGCCGCCGGCCAGCCGGGCCGGAATGCCGCGCACGCCGCCACCAGCATTGCCGACAGCGCTCCGTTCCACAGCAGCACGTTGCGGAAACCCAGCCAGCGCAGACCCCACTGCGTCGCCGGCTTCATGACGATGGCGCCAGCCGCAGAGGCGAACGTGACCATCCCGCTCTGCGCCGCCGTCTCGCCAAAGCCAAGCTGCAGCATCAGCGGTAGCAGAAATGGAATGGCGCCGATCCCCACCCGGAACAGCGACCCGGCCAGCGCCGACACCGCAAACGTCGGGATGCGGAGCAGGGACAAATCCAGCAGCGGATTGGCGAGCCGCCGGGCATGGCGCAGGTAGGCCAGTCCGGCGAGTGCGCCCAGCACGATCAGCCCGCCCGCGGCCACGGGCGGTACCACGCCGCGGCCGATGGTCTCGAACCCGAACATCAGGCCGGACAGCGCCGTGCCGGACAGCAGCAAGCCCAGCAAGTCCAGCCGGGCCACCCGCGGCTCCCGAACGTCCTCCACGTAGCGCGTCACCAGCACCATGCCGAGCACGCCGATGGGTACGTTGATGTCGAAGATCCAGCGCCAGTCGGCGTATGTCACTAAGAAGCCGCCAACAGGCGGGCCGACGACGGGGCCGATCAGCGCCGGCACTGTCAGCCAAGCCATAGCAGCCACCAGTTCGCTTTTGGCGACCGACCGCAGCAGCACTAGCCGTCCGACCGGCACCATCATCGCGCCGCCAATGCCCTGCACCACTCGGGCCGCCACCAGCGTCCAAAGGCTGGTGGACTGCCCGCATAGGATGGAGCCGACGGTGAACACGCCGATGGCCGCCCGGAACACCGTCCGGGTGCCGAACCGGTCGGCAAACCAGCCGCTGACCGGGATGAACACCGCCAGGCTGAGCAAGTAGGACGTGAGCGCCACGTTCATATGCAGCGGGTCGGCGCCGAAGCTGCGTGCCATCGCCGGCAGGGCTGTGGCGACGACGGTGCCGTCCAGGTTCTGCATGAACAGCGCGCAGGCCACGATCAGCGCCGTCAGCCGGGTGCGCCCTGGGTCGGGGCGAGGCTCGGGAGGGCTGGCCTCGGCGGTCGCGGGGGTGCTGGCGCTCAGGGGATCAGGACGGTGCTGCCGGTGGTCTGGCGCGCCTCCAACGCCGCGTGTGCGGCGGCGGCGTCTTTCAGGGCATAGGTCTGGTTTACCCGGATGTGGACCGCGCCGGACTGTACGGCCTGGAACAAGTCCTCGGCTCCGGCGACCAGGTCGGACCGTAGGGCGGTGTAGGTGGCCAGGCTCGGCCGGGTCAGGAACAGGCTGCCCTTGGCGGCGAGCACGCCGAGGTCAAACGGCGGGACAGGGCCGGACGAACTGCCGAAGCTCGCCATTAGGCCCAGCGGCCGAAGGCAGTCCAGGCTGGCGGTAAAGGTGTCCTTGCCAACGCTGTCATACACGACAGGCACCATGGCGCCGCCGGTAATGCGCTTCACTTCCGCCGGCAACCGCTCATGGCCGATGATGACGTGCGCCGCCCCATGCGCCCGTGCCAACTCGGCCTTCGCCTCGGTGGAGACCACGCCGATCACGATCGCGCCTAGGTGCCTCGCCCACTGACACATAATCAGCCCGACGCCGCCCGCCGCGGCGTGAACCAGGATGGGGTCGCCGGGCTGCACCTTATAGGTGCGGCGAAGCAGGTATTGCGCCGTCAACCCCTGCAGCATCATCGCCGCGGCGGTCTGGTCATCGATCCCGTCCGGCAGCTTCACCAAGCGGTCGGCCGAGATCACACGGTCCGTCGCGTAGGCGCCGATGGGCGCAGTCGCGTAGGCGACACGGTCCCCGACCTTGACGTCCTGCACGTCAGCGCCCACGGCGCGGACGACGCCGGCGGCCTCCATGCCCAACGTGGCAGGCATCGTCGGTATCTTGTACAAGCCGGTGCGGAAGTACACGTCGATGTAGTTCAGGCCGACGGCGGTATGGTGAACCAGCGCCTCGGCTGGGCCGGGTTCGGGCGTTGGCACGTCCTCCCAACGCATCGCGTCGGGGCCGCCATGGGCGTGAATGCGGATGGCCTTGCTCATGGTGGTCTCCTTGGACGGCCGGGTCAGGCCGAGTGGGCGCGCGCCTCTAGGGCGAGCAGGAAACGCTTGGTGTCCAGCCCTTCGGCGCCGGAGTAGCCGCCAAGCCCGCGCATGGCAACGACCCGGTGGCATGGGATCAGAATTGGAATAGGATTGACCGCGTTGGCTCCGCCCACGGATCGCGGGCCACCGCCGGCTGCCAAGGCCACCTGGGTGTAGGTCCGCGTTTCGCCATAGGGGATGGCCGCCAGCGCCGCCCAGACGCGTTGCTGATAGGCGGAGCCGTGCGGCGTCATCGGCAGATCGAAATCGATGCGTTCCCCGTCAAAATACTCCTGCACCTGGTCATGTGCCCGCAACAGCAGCGGCGTTGGCTCTTGATCCCGCCCCCAACCCCAATCAAGGGCAACAATGGCGTCCGCGTCCTCGGACAGCGTAACAGCTCCGAGTGGGGTGTGCAGCGACAACTGTGGCAATCGGGGCTCCCAGCTAGCCCGGCCCGGGCTGGCGGACCGGATGCCATCCCTTGCCGCGCCTGCTGTCAAGCCATGCAGCGATGGCCAGCGGGATGGGGCACGAGAACTTTGATTCCAGGGGTGGGTCGGCTTCGTCGGGACACTGTTTCGCTTTGGATAGGTAGGGCCGCTGCCGATTGTCATGGCGGCGTGGGCGGGGTGGTGTGCAGGGAGGGCGCAGCCCGACCGGAGCGACGCCCCGCCCACGGCGGTGAAGATCATGCTGCCGCACAATGCGGCAGACGGTCGGAACAGGCTTGATCCGGCGTCCGCGCATTAAGGCTCAAATGCGGGCGCTTTCGGTTGCAAGACCCCAGAGGCCGGCCAATCCAGGCGCACGCCTCGCCGACACGGCCGTAGGCTCGCAGGTAGGCTCTCCCGTCTTTGACAGAACGCCAGAGCCGCTCGACGAACACGGTGTCGCGCCAGGCGCCGTGGCCGTCCATGCTGACCGCGATGGCGTTCTCGAGACGCAGGCCGGTGAGGCGGGCGCGGGTGAACTGGCGTCCGTGGTCGGTGTTGAAAGTCTCCGGCCGGCCATGCCGGGCAAGCGCCTCCTCGACAGCGTCGAGGCAGAACTCGACGTCCATTGTGATCGAGCCGCGCCACGACAGCACCCGCCGGCTGAACCAGTCCAGCACGGCAGCCAGGGAGACGAAGCCGCGTGCCAGTGGGATGCACGCGATGTCCATGGCCCTTACCTGGTTCGGCCGCACAACGTCCAGGCCCCGTAGCAGATGCGGGTGGATCTTGTGCCCAGGCGCGGGCTTGGAGGTGTTCGGACGCCGATACAGCGCCGCGATCCCCATTCTGCGCATCATGGATGCGACCCGCGGGCGCCCGGTCGCGACGCCCTCGCCGCACAGCAGGTCATGCATCATCCGGCTACCCGCGAACGGGTGGTCGAGGCGCAGCTCGTCGGTCCGCCGCATGGCCGCCAGGTCGGCCGCTGGCACCGGACGCGGATCATAGTAGGTGCTCCGGCTAAGCTGCAGCACCTCCGCCTGCCGCCGCAGCGGCAAGCCGTGGCTGCGGTCGATCATCGCCTTGCGCTTAGCAGTCCGGCTTTGCCGGGCGCACCGGGTGAGAAACTGTTCTCCACCATCAACGCACCGACCTTCGCGTGCAGCATCTTCACGTCGACCACTGGTGCTGCCTCCTTGGCCCTAGAACTAGACCCGAAGTCCCCAGGCTACCTCTGACGGCAATGGATGCAGCGCCTACCCGTCCGTCAGCGGTCCTGCAGAAGACCCACGACCTGGATGGCGGCGGCGGCCCGGGTCTCCACGCCCATCTTGGCGAACACCTGCTCCAGGTGCTTGTTCACCGTCCGCGGGCTGAGGCCCAGGATGTCGGCGATGTCCCGGTTGGTTTTGCCGCGGCTGACCCACAACAGCACTTCGGCCTCGCGCAGCGTCAGCTTCAGCCGGTCGCGCAGCGTCTGCTCGTCCGAGGCCCCGTCCAGGCATACCAGCCGCAGCAGCAGCTCGTCCGCGCTGATCTGCCCGACGTAGGATGCCTCGACCGTCTTGCCCGTCGCCGCCGCGGTGAAGGCCATCGGCTTGCAACGGCCCGGCTGCGCGGCGCAGCCCAAGGCCCAGGCCACGACAGCCTCCGGCAATGGCCGTGCGCCCGGCCCGGGGTCGCCAGCGTCAAGCCACGCGGCGGCCTGCGGCGTGCACCAGACCAGGCCGCCCGTCCGGTCCATTGCCAACAGGTAACGCCCGGTGGTGTCCAGCGCCGCCTGCGCGCTTTGCGTCAGGCGGGCGTTGGCCAGGTGGACGCCGACGCGGGCGATCAGCTCGGCCGGGGCGACGGGCTTGGTCAGGTAGTCCACCCCGCCGGCGTCCAGGGCGCGCACGACGTGCTCGGTCTCGGTCAGGCCGGTCATGAACACCACGGGCACGGCAGCGTTCATGCGGCTGCGCTTCAGGCGTTCGCAGGTCTCGAAGCCGTCCATGCCGGGCATCACGGCGTCCATCAGGATGATGTCGGGTGTCACCCGCTCGACCAGCGCCAGGGCCGCCGCGCCGGATTGCGCCAGCAACACGGTGTAGCCGGCGAACTCCAGCGCCGCGCTCAGCATCCCGAGCGTGCTCGGCGAGTCGTCCACCACCAGCACAATGCGGCCCGAGTTGCCCGGCCGTGGCAGTGCTCCCACAGCCGGGCCTGCAACATCTGATGCCACGCGGGGCGTCATGCGGGCTCCGACTGCATGCGGTCGAGCGCGGCCATGAAGTCGTCCAGCCGGAACTCCGCCACCAGCACCCGCAGCCCGGCGATGGCAGGGGCCAGGCCGGGGTCCTCGGCCTCCATCTCGTCCAGGCGCTTGCGGATGCCGCGGACGTAGCCGATCAGCGCCAGCTCCCGAAGCTGCGCCGCCTGCGCCGGGGCGAGCGGGGCCGGCGGCGCCCGGCCGGGCGCGTTGGCGCTCCGCACCGTGGCGGACTGGTCGGTCCAGGTCAGGCCCATCCGCATCGCGATGGTATCGAACAGCAGCGCCAGATCGACCGGCTTCGGGATCACCGCGTCGTGGTGCGCGGCGGGGTCGGGCGGCCGGCGCAGCTCCCCGGCGTTCGCCGACACGATCACGATGCGCGCGGCGGTATGGCCCATCGCACGCAGCCGCCGGGCCACCTCCCACCCGTCCATCCCCGGCATGGCGAGGTCGATCAGGAACAGGTCCGGCGCCGACCGGGCCGCCAGCAGCAGGCATCCGGCCCCATCCTCTGCGCTCAGCACGGTGAAGCCGAGCGGCACCAGCGCATCCTGCAGCAGCGCGCGGTGCACCGGGTTATCGTCCACCACCACCACCGTGCGCCGCGCGCCGAGATAGCCGTCAAGCTGCCGCCGGGCCGGGGGCGCCAGGCGCGGCTGGCGGACCTCGGACAGCATGAGGCGGATGGTGAAGCGGCTGCCGGCGCCGGGTTCGCTGCGCAGCGTGATCTCGCCGCCCATGATCTGGGTCAGCAGCTTGGTGATCGTGAGGCCCAGGCCCACGCCGGGCACCAACGGGCCGTGCTCGATGCGTTGGAACGGCTCGAACACCCGGGCCTGGTCGGCGCCGCCGATGCCGATGCCAGTGTCGGCGACCTCGATCTCGGCAATCTCCCCGCGGCGGCGCAGGTGCAGGCCGACGGTGCCGGCCTGGGTGAACTTGATTGCATTGGACAGCAGGTTGATCAGGATCTGCCGCAGCCGGCGCTCGTCGGTCCACACCATGGCGGGCAGGTCGGCGGGGGTGTCGAAGACGAACGCCAGGCCCTTCGCCTCGGCTTGCAGGCGGAACATGTTGGCGATCTGGCCCAGGAACTCCGGCAGGCGAACCTCGTCGCGGTACAACTCGATCCGCCCGGCCTCGATCTTCGAGATGTCGAGCAGGCCCTCGATCAGCCCGGTCAGGTGCTCGCCGCTGCGGCGGATGATGCCGATGCTCTCGCGCCGGGCCTCGGGGATGCTGGCATCGTGCTCCAGCAGTTGCGCGTAGCCGAGGATGGCGTTCAAGGGCGAGCGCAACTCATGGCTGACGCCGACGACGAAGCGGCTTTTGGCAAGGTTGGCGGCCTCGGCGACCTCCTTCGCCTTCTGTAGTTGCGCGTCGGTCCGCCGGTGGGCGCTGATCTCGCCGGTCAGCAGGGCAGTTTGACGGTCGGTCTCCTGCTGCGCCACGCGCTGGCTGTCCAACGCCAGAACCAGCAGCCAGGCCGCGACGCCGGCGATCACCGCCAGCACGAAGAACGCCTTCCAGAACGCGGTGGCGACGACCGGCGCGCTGCCGTCCACCTGGGCGTGGATGCCCAGCAGGATGAGTCCGATGATGGCGGTGAACAGGCAGAACACAGCGCAGAACTGCCCCAGCGGGCTGGCCAGCGCCAACAGCGCCCGCGGCGGCAGCACCCGGGCCAGCGCCTGGCGCACCTGCTGCGGCGCGCGGGCGGCCTCGGGCTTGCAGCGGTCGTGGCAGCGTGCGTCGAGCGAGCAGCATAAGGAGCAGATCGACCCGGAATAGGCCGGGCAAAACGCCATGTCATCGGGCTCGAACGGGTTCTCGCAGACCACGCAGCGCAGCGTGCCCAGCCGGGACCAGTGCAGGCGCGGCTTGCGGGCCAAGTAGAAGCGTCCGCCGGTGGCCCAGGCCAGCAGCGGCGCCAGGGCGAACGCGACGCCGAACGCCAGGAACGGCGACAGCGCCTGCGCCGTCTGCCCGAAGCCTCCGGCATAGGCGCACACCGACACCAGCACGCCGCCGCCCATGCCGCCCATGCCGACCGGGTTGATGTCGAACAGGTGGGCGCGCTTGAACTCGATCCCTGCCGGGCTGAACCCCAGCGGCTTGTTCACCACCAGGTCCGCTACCAGCGCCCCCACCCAGGCGGCGGCGACGTTGGAGTAGCCGACCAGGATGTGCTCGATGGCCTCGTACACCCCGATCTCCATCAGCAGCAGGGCGATGGCGAGGTTGAACACTAGCCACACCACCCGGCCGGGATGGCTGTGCGTCAGGCGCGAGAAGAAGTTGGACCAGGCGATGGAGCCGGCATAGGCGTTGGTCACGTTGATCTTCATCTGCGAGATGCCGACGAACAGCGCCATCAGCAGCAGCGCCGCCCCGGGGGCCGCGACGACGTAGCCGAACGCGACCCGGTACATGGCCGCCGGCATTGCCGCCTCGGCGACGGGCAGCCCGTGCGCGACCGCCAGGGTCGCCAGGAACGACCCGGCCAGCAGCTTCAGCATCCCCGGCACGATCCAGCCGGGTCCGCCGGCCAGCAGCGCGCCCCACCAGCCCACCCGCGCCCGCAGCGACGCCTGGGGACCGGGCTTGGGCGGCAGGAAGCGCAGGAAGTCCACCTGCTCGCCGATCTGCGCGATCAGGGAGAACACGACCGACGCCGCCGCGCCGAACAGGATGAGCTGGAACGATCCGCCGGCTGGCCCAGCCGCGCCGTGGAACGCCGCCCAGCCGTCGAAGGCGGCCGGCCCCTGCGCCGCGATGAAGGCGAAGGGCAGCAGGTGCAGCACGATCCACGCCGGCTGCGTCCAAAGCTGCAGGCGGCTGATGAGGGTGATACCGTGCGTCACCAGCGGCACCACCGCGACGGTGCACAGCACGTAGCCGATCCAGGGCGGGATGCCGAAGCAGGCGTCCAGCACGGAGGCGAGGATGACGGCCTCGATGGCGAAGAACAGGAAGGTAAATGAAGCGTAAATCAGCGACGTGATTGTGGAGCCGATGTAGCCGAACCCAGCGCCACGGGTCAGCAGGTCGATGTCCACGCCATAGCGTGCGGCGTAGTAGGCGATGGGCGCCCCGGTGGCGAAGATCAGCACGCCGACGACGAGGATCGCCGCGACGGCGTTGGTGAAGCCGTAGCCGAGGGTGATGGTGCCGCCGATAGCCTCCAGCGCCAGGAACGAGATGGCGCCGAGCGCGGTGTTGGCGACGCGCGCCGCGGACCAGCGCCGGGCGGAGCGGGCGGTGAAACGCAGGGCGTAATCCTCGAGCGTTTCGTCGGCGACCCATTGGTTGTACTCGCGCCGCACGCGGACGATACGCTGCCGAGTCGGCATCGCTATGGGCCGGCTAGGGCAGCGGGTGGGCCGCAGGTTAGCGGGGCAATCTCCTGCTTGATGGGGCGAACGCATATCACTTTAGGCTGCTGCCTGCTTCCTCTCCCTCCGGGAAAGGGCCGGGGTGAGGGAAACCGCACGGACTGATCTATGCCGAACTGAACGCAAGCTCCGCTCCTATCCCGTTGGGTCAGGTGCTTGCCGCTTCCCTCACCCCGGCCCTCTCCCGAAGGGAGAGGGAGCAGCGGCAGGCAGCGTTGTTGCACCGTATGCGTCAGCCTTGCCTCCTTGGCTCATCCGCTACGGCTGCGTGCTGTCTTGCGACCGGGGTTGTTAACGTTGCCTGGTTGGGTTGTGACGCCACCATACGTCGAATGACGTATGTCGCAGTGCACAAAATCCGCCGACGGTCCGCCTCACGATCTCTGGAGGTGTTCCATGGCCGACGACAACAGCGACACGCCGCGCGTTCCGATGCTGCGCCGGCGGGTGATGCAGGGACTGGCGGCGCTCCCGGCTGCGGCCCTGCTGCCCCGTGGCGCCTGGGCGCAAGCGCCTGCTACGAGCGCAATCGACACGACTGGCCTGGCCGTCACCGACACCGATGTCACGGTCGGCATCCTGCATTCCATCACCGGCACCATGGCAATCAGCGAGACCGGTTCGGTGGAGGCGGAGAAGCTGGCGATCTCGCAGATCAACGCGTCCGGCGGCGTGCTGGGCCGGCAGATCAAGGTCATCCAGGAGGACGGCGCCAGCGACTGGCCCAACTTCGCCGAGAAGGCCAAGAAGCTGCTGGTGAACGACAAGTGCGCGGCGGTGTTCGGCTGCTGGACCTCGGCGTCGCGCAAGGCGGTGCTGCCGGTATTCGAGCAGTATAACGGCATGCTATATTACCCAACGTTCTACGAAGGGCTGGAGCAGTCGAAGAACGTCATCTACACTGGGCAGGAGGCGACGCAGCAAATCCTGGCCGGGCTTGACTGGGTGAACAGGACCCGGGGCAGCAAGTCGTTCTACCTGCTGGGGTCGGACTACATCTGGCCCCGCACGTCCAACAAGATCGCGCGGAAGCACATCGAGGCGCACCTCACCGGCTGCAAGGTCGTGGGGGAGGACTACTTCCCGCTCGGCCACACGCAGTTCAACTCGGTCATCAACAAGATCA
>CAXTFY010000166.1:0-2784 GCA_964243265.1 uncultured Acetobacteraceae bacterium
ACGCCGTTCCAGATCCCCGGCGCGACGGGCGATTTCCGCATCCAGATCCTGAACGAGGACCAGGGGCTGGGCGTGGTCACCACCATCGTCCACCTGCCCGCGGGCGGCCATATCCCGGCGCACAAGCACCAGGCCGGGTCGGAGATGCACTATGTCCTGGAGGGCGACCTGATCGACGGCGGGGAGTCGCATGGCCCCGGCGCCTTCCTGACCCACGCGGCCGGCCAGGTGCACGGCCCGCACGACAGCAAGGGCGGTGCCAAGGTGCTGACGGTGCAGACCTGGCAGTCGAAGGACGGCGGCTTCGACTTCGAGCCGGCGTAGGGCCGGGGCGTCGCGGATGGATCTGCTGCCCGAGTTGCCGCCTGGCGCATTCGCCAAGGCGGACACGTCGCCCGATACCCGGTTCTATGCGCAGGCCCGACTGGTGAACCATATCGACGACCGGGCGATTGCCGGGTTGACGGGGCTGTACCGCGAGGTGCTGCCGGCGGGCGGCGTCGTGCTGGACCTGATGGGTAGTTGGGTCAGCCACTTGCCGGCGGACGTGACTTACGGCGAGGTGATCGGCCACGGCATGAACGCCGAGGAGCTGGCGGCCAACCCGCGGCTGGACCGCTGGTTCCTGCAGAATTTGAACGAGAACCAACGGCTGCCGCTGGCTGACGGCTCCATCGATGCGGTTTGCGTGGCAGTGGGCGTGCAGTACCTGCAACATCCGGCGGAGGTGTTCACCGACGTGGCCCGCGTGCTGCGGCCCGGCGCGCCGGTGGTGGTCAGCTTCTCCAACCGCTGCTTTCCGACCAAGGCGGTGGCCATTTGGCAGGCACTGAGTGGGCCCGACCAGGCGGGCCTGGTCGGGTTGTACCTGAGCAAGGCGGGGTTCACCGGTGTCGAGGGGCGCGAGGTCGTGCGCGGCGGACGGGGCGATCCGTTGTGGGCTGTGATCGGCCGGACGAAGGAGGTAGACACGCCGGACTAAGCAGGCTTGCGCGGCCTGGCACACAGATGGTCCGTGGCCGCGCCAGGCCGCGCAAGCCTGCTTAGTCGTTCATTTGTGTGCAAACCTGCAGAGGTTTGCTTGGTAATCCGGGGATTTGGCTGTGGCGGTTGAAAATGGCGTCATCGAGATCGAGAGCGATAAGCGCATCGCGCTGCTGATCGCCATCCTGGCGCTGTTCCTCGCCGTCTTCGAGACCGGGGCCAAAAGCGCCCAGACCGAGGCGATCAGCCAAAACGTCGAGGCGACCAACCTGTGGGCGTTCTACCAGGCCCGCACTGTCCGCCAGACCATGGTCCGCACTGCGGCCGACACCGCCGAGCTGCAGAAGGCGGGCACCACCGACCCTGCCCTGCGTGCCGCCATCGAGGCGCAGCAAAAGGCCTGGCGCGACCAGGCCACGGGTTGGGAAAGCAACAAGGTCGATGGCCGCAAGGAGCTGACCGAGAAGGCCCGCGCCACCGAGGAGAGCCGCGGGCGGTTCATGGCGCAGTACCACTTCTATGAGTATGCGGCGGCGCTGCTGCAGGTCGCCATCGTGATCGCCTCCGCGTCGATCATCACCTCCATCCCGCCGCTGGCGCTGCTCAGCGTCCTGCTGGCGGTGGGGGGTGTGGTGCTGGGCGGCATCGGCTTCTTCGCGCCGCAGATGGTCCAGCTTTAGGGTGGCGCAGCTTTAGGAGGGGCCATGCTGCTGCAGAAGCTGCGCTCCGCCGCGGCGATCCATCCGCCGCGCTGGCTGGTCGATAACACGGCGTACCTCACCGTCATGGGCAGCCAGTCCTATGGGGTGTCGGGCGAGACCTCGGACGTGGACATCTACGGCGTCTGCATCCCGCCGAAGGAGGTGGTGTTCCCGCATCTGGCCGGGGAAATCGCCGGGTTCGGCGAGCCAAGCCCACGGTTCGACCAGTGGCAGCAGCACCATGTGCCCGCCGGGGACGGACGGGATACGACATACGATTTCCAGGTGTTCGGCATCGTCCGGTACTTCCAGTTGTGCCTGGAATGCAACCCGAACATGATCGACAGCCTGTTCACGCCGCGGCGGTGCGTGATGCACTCGACCCAGGTGGGCGAGGTGATGCGTGAGAACCGCAAGCTGTTCCTGCACAAGGGGGCTTGGCCCCGGTTCCGCGGCTATGCCTATGCGCAGATGCACAAGATCAAGGGCCGGGTGAACGCCTCCAGCCCGGCGCGGGCGGAGAGCATTGCGCGGTTCGGCTATGACGTGAAGTTCGCCTACCATGTCGTGCGGCTGCTGGACGAGGTGGAGCAGATCATGGTCGAGGGCGACCTGGACCTGGAGCGCAACCGCGAGCAACTGAAGAGCATCCGCCGGGGGGAGTGGACGCTGGAGGCGCTGCAGGCGCACTTCGACGCCAAGGAGCGGGCGTTGGAGAACACCTATGCCGCGTCGAGCCTGCCGGCCGCGCCGGACGAGGCACGGATCAAGGCGGTGCTGCTGGGGTGCCTGGAGATGCACTATGGCTCGCTGGGCGAGGCGGTGCGGCGCGATCCGTCGGCGGAGCGGCTGGCGCGCGACATTCTCGACGTGCTGGACCGGCATGGGGTGGGGCACCTGCCCCCGGGGCCAGAAGGTGGCCAGACTGCATCGCCGGATCGCGGGCCGGCGCCTGCCGGACCCGCGTGAGCGCCGCAGCCCTCCGGGGGGCGCGGCAGCTACGGGGTCTTGTTTTTCAGCGTCCGTTGCAGGTCACGCTCGATCGGGGCCAGGTTGGTCGCATGGTGCGCCGTGGCCACGTCCCGCCACTCCGCGCTGT
>CAXTFY010000166.1:2794-10853 GCA_964243265.1 uncultured Acetobacteraceae bacterium
CACGTCCGACACGCGCGTCGGGTTCTCCCGCAGCAGCTCGCGCTTGATGAACGGGAAGCCTGCCACCATCAACTGCCGCCATAGGTCGCTGGTTGGGTTCATCGGCGTGCGGTCCACGACATGGGCGCGGATGCGCCGGGCATGGTGCTGGCGGGTCCGCACAGTGGCGTCGGCCAGGTTCGGCCCGCCCTCCTTGAAGTCGGTCAGCAGGTCCGGGTCGAGGTCGCGCACCAAGTCGTGATACGGCCAGACCGCCCGGCAGGTGAACCCGGCCCGCAGCAGGCCCTGGGTCAGCCCGATCTCATACAGCCGGATCAGCCAGACCTTGGCCCAGGTTGGGCGCACCCCGGCCCAGAACTCCCGCCATGCTTCGCTCGCGACCACCTGCGGGCTGAACGCCATCAGGTAGGATTGCAGGTGGTAGCGCGACTGCCAGCTCTCGGTGCAGCCCCAGGCGTCGGCCACGGTGAAGTCGATGCGCGACAGCAGGTCGTGCAACGGGCGGATCGGGCCGTAAACGCTGTCGTTGGCCATCAGCACCATTGCGGTGTTCGGCCGGGGCAGCGCCAACTGCTCGAGGCCCTCGCGCCAGGCGCCGAAGTCGTAGCCGATGTTGCGTCGCACCAGCACCCCGGCGCAGACCAGCTTCAGCGCCTCCATCGCCGCCGGGAGCAGGTGGCCGCTGTTGGTGACGAACAGCACCGACACCCCGGCCGCCGTCAGGCTACGGACGTGATGCAGCACGTGCTCCCGCACGTCCCCGGCGCCGTCCCAGTGCACGTAAACGCACACGCGCGGACCCAAGGGGATGTCCCCGTCCGGCCATCGGAGGATGATCTGGTTGGGACTGCGGTGGCGCATCACCTCGTGCCCGAGTTGCGGCAGGATGCGGTAGCGCGCCAGGCTCAAGCCGCGGTGCAGCAGGTCCCACAGGGAGTCACGGGCCAAAACTAGGCTCCGGCGTCGGCGGGGGCGATCCGCGACAGGATGTCGGGCGGCAGTTGCAGGGCCGGATGCGCGGCGTGCAGGTCCGCGGTCAGCGCCGCCGCCTCGTCCAGCGCGTCGAGCAGGTCCAGCGCCTGCAGTTCCCCGCGCAGCGCCGCCCACCAGAGGCCGGCGCCGGGCTCGCACGCCTGGCGGACCCGCGAGAGGCGGCTGCGGCCCATGGCGGCGTCGCCGATGGCGCGGCCCTGCGCGTCGGCCTGCACGTCCAGCACGCCCAGGCAGAACAGCACGTCGCGGTCGCCGTGCGATAGGGGGCGGGTGCTGCCGGGCTGGGTGAACGCGGCGGCGGTCAGGCCGGACCGCTCGGCGATGCGGCGCGCCGGGCCGTACTGCCCGGCATTGACCAGGTTCGGCAAGGCCCAGGCGCCGGTATCGAGGTCCGGGTGCGCCTGCACGATCTGCAACGTCAGCGCTGTCGCTGCTGCGGTGTCGCCGAGCAGCCCCAGGGCCTGCAACTCGCCGTTCAGCGCCGCCCACCATAGCCCGGCGCCGGGCGGCGCGACCCCGCGCACCGCGGCGAAGCGGGTGCGGGCCAGTGCCGGGCCGCCCAACGCCGCTCCGCCTGGGGCGGGCTGTGGGCCGTATCCTTGGCTATATTCTGGGCCGGGTTGGACATCCAGCACCGCGAGGCAGAACAGCAGGTCGCGGTCCGCATCGGCCAGCGGTGCACCGGGTTGGATGTCGGGCGCAATCCCCGCGTTGCCCAGGAGGCTGCGCGCCAGGTCCAGGTGCCCGGCGTTCACCAGCATTGTCAGCGCCCGCTGCATGATGCCGCGCCGCCGGGTCGCGCCACCGGTCGGGGCTGGAGGCAGGGCGGCCAGGCGGGCGACGACGCCGGGGCTGCCGGCCGCGGCGGCGCAGAGCAGCGCCTCGGCCCGGGCGGTCCAGTCGATGTCCTCGGTCTGGCCGTCCTCCATCGCCAGCTCGCCCAGGGCGCGGCGCATCGAGGCCGCGGCGGCGGCGGCCAGGGTGAACTGCCACTCCAGCGAGGCGCGCGGGGCGCCGGCGGCCAGGCGGCGGATGGCGCGGGAGTACAGCAGCCCGCCCAGGTTCAGCGGCGCCAACTGCGCCATCCGCTCCAGGCTGCAGGTGGCGACCTCCGCCGGCAGGCTGGTCAGCGCGTCCAGGTTCCAGCCGAACCGGGCGTGGCACCCGGTCGTCAGCAATGCCCAGGCGCGGTCGGCCGCCGCCATGTCGCCGTCGTTGACCGCCTCCTGGAACGCCCGCCCGGCCAGGCCGAGAAACAGGTCGCCCGTCGGGTCCAGCTTGGCCGCCCGGCCCTCCAGGTGCTCGCGCAGTGCCAGGCGCAGGCGGGCCGGGTCCCGCTCCAACTGCAGGGGCGCATCGCTGGCGAAGGCGATCAGGGAGTGGCTGTCCACCACGACCTCGATGTGCGCGAAGCCGCCCTGGCGCAGCAATGCGGTCAGGCTCTCGGTGGTTTGGATCACCAGGTGCAGGCTGGGGGACAGCAGCGGGATGATGGTGCCCGGCGGCGTGTCCCGCCGGATGTCGGCGCCGTTCGGCGTGGTCAGCAGCAGCAGGCCGCCCGGCTTCAACATGGCCCGCAGCGTCCGCACGAAGGCGGATGGGGAGGGGACGTGCTCCAGCACCTCCGACCCCATCACCACGTCCATGGCGGCGCGCGCCTCGTCGTCGTCGCGCAAGTAGCGCAGCTCAATCGGCAGGCCGAGCGCGTCGCGGCCGATGGCGGCCAGCGGCGCCGGGTCGATGCCGACGCCGTGCCAGCCGCGGGTGCTGATCGCGAAGTCCAGGCCGAAGCCGTAGCCGCAGCCGACCTCCATGTAGGCGCTGCCCGGCGGGACCGCGGCGGCCTGCGCCAGGGGGCGGGTGATCAACGAGATGCCGGCGCCCTGCTGCACATAGAAGGGTACACGGCCGCGGTTGTTCAGCGACGGCTCGGCGTAGTCCGGCGGTACCTGGCTGTCGTAGAAGTGGCAGGTGCAGGCGGGGCAGCGCAGCAGGCGCAGGCGCTTGGACGGGTTGTCCGGCAGCTGCACATCGATGGTCAGCACGAGGGACTTCGCCGTGGCCGCGCCGCAGTTCGGGCAAGGCATCGCGCGCAAGGCGGCGGGCGTCTCCGCGCCGTCCGGCGCCCAGGCTATGGTGGGCGGCTGCACGGTGGCCGGCTGGCGTGCGGCAGGGCTTGGCATAACCCGGATATCCGCCAGGCGGCGTGTTAAGGCAAGGCGAACTCGTTCCGCTCCCTCTTCCTTCGGGAGAGGGCCGGGGTAAGGGAGCCTCGCAGCACGGTGCCGCCTCGTAGCGAGCGTCGTCCTAGGTCGCGTTGAGTGCTCCGCTCCGCGACGAAATCCCCCTCACCCCGGCCCTCTCCCGGAGGAAGAGGGAGAAGAGCCGCGGCCGATACCGTGGTAGTCCAGCCCGGCATCCCGCATCACGACCGGGTCGAACACGTTGCGCAGGTCCATCACCAGGGTTCCGCGCATCGCGGCGCGCAGCCGCTCCGGAGCCAGGGCGCGGAACTCGTTCCACTCGGTCACCAGCACCAGCACGTCGGCGCCGGCCACGGCGTCGTAGGCGTCGGTGCAGTAATGCACGCTGTCCGGCAGCATCGTCCTGGCGTGATCCATGCCGACGGGGTCGAAGGCGCGGATTTCCGCCCCCTGCTCCGCCAGGCGGCTGATGATCGACAGGCTGGGGGCGTCGCGCATGTCGTCCGTCTCGGGCTTGAAGGTCAGGCCGAGCACCGCGACCGTCTTACCGTGCACCGATCCGCCGGCCGCGTGGATCACCCGCGCCGCCATCCCGGACTTGCGGGCGTCGTTCACCGCGACCGTCGCCTCAACCAGGCGGGACGGCGCGCCCCAGTCCTGCGCGATCCGCATCAGGGCCAGGGTGTCCTTGGGGAAGCAACTGCCGCCGAAGCCTGGGCCGGCGTGCAGGAACTTGCGGCCGATCCGCCCGTCCAGGCCGATGCCGCGCGCCACGTCGTGCACGTCGGCACCGACGCGCTCGCACAGGTCGGCCATCTCGTTGATGAACGTCACCTTCATCGCCAGGAAGGAGTTGGCGGCGTACTTGGTCAGCTCCGCCGTCTCCAGGGTGGTAAACAGGATCGGCGCCTCGATCAGGTAAAGCGGCCGGTACAGGCGGCGGAGCACCTCCCGCGCACGCTCGCTGTCGGTGCCGATCACCACGCGGTCGGGGCGCATGAAGTCGGGGATGGCGCTGCCCTCACGCAGGAACTCCGGGTTGCTGGCGACGTCGAACTCGCCGCCGGGGCTGGCGCGGCGCATGATCTCCATGATGCGGCGGCCGGTGCCCACCGGGACCGTCGATTTGGTGACGACGACGGCATACCCGGTCAGCGCACGCGCCACCTGCTCCGCCGCCGCATTGACATAGGACACGTCGGCGTGGCCGTCGCCCCGGCGCGTGGGGGTGCCGACGGCGATGAACACCGCGTCCACGCCGTCAACCGCCGCGGCCAGGTCGTTGCCGAAGCTGAGCCGACCGGCCGCCACGTTCTCCGCCACCAGGCGGTCCAGCCCAGGCTCGTAGATCGGGATGCGGCCGTTCATCAAGGCGTCCAGCTTGGGCGGGTCCACCTCGACGACCGCAACGTCCACGCCGAGGTCGGCGAAGCACGCGCCGGACACCAGGCCGACATAGCCGCCGCCAATCATTGCAATGCGCACGGCGTGTTCCCTATCCTATTGCGCGGAATCGGACGCACAGGACCACATCCCGCCCGCCGGGACCAGATGCCGAACCGTCACGCTATGTCATGCACGCGGGGTCATGCGCGCCGGCGCGTCCCCGGGCGGCGTCGTCCAAGGCGTGCTGCTCGGCACGGGCGTCGGCGGCCTGCTGCAGGCGGGTGCGCTCGGCGATCACCGCGTCGACCGCCTCCGTGCCCGACTTGGTCACCGACAGCATGGCGCGGGCGCGGGACACGTCGGCCTGGGCGCGCTCGCAGGCCTGGCGGGCGTGGGCGGCACGCTGGCGGGCGCCGGGCAGCCAGGCGGCGAACGCCTCCACCACGCCGTCGCCGCCGTCCAGGTCCGAGGCAGCGGCCAACTCCGTGGCGATGCTGCGGTCCGCCTGCTTGACGATGGCGTCCGCCGCCGCCTCCGCGGCCAGGGCGCGCGCAAAGGTCGCCAGCGCCTCCTCATGCGCCAGGCGGCGCACGCGGGCGAGCACGAGAAGCGGATCATGCGGCATGGCTGTCCTCCAGGGCGGCTTGCAGGGCGGCGAAGGCGGCGGGGAGGGTGCTAGTTTCCCCCTTGGGCTGGCGCAGCACCGCCTCGATCCGCGGGGCCAGGCGCAGCGCCTGATCGACCGCCGGGTCGGCGCCAGCCCGGTAGGCGCCCAGGCGCACCAGGTCCGCCATCTCGGCGTGCAGCGATAGCACGGCGCGGGCGCGGCGGGCCAGGGCGTTCTCCTCCGGGCCGTTGCAGCCGGGCACGGTGCGCGACAGCGAGCGCAGCACATCGATGGCGGGATAGCGCCCGCCCTCGCCGATGCGGCGGTCCAGGATGACGTGGCCGTCGAGAATGCCGCGCACGGCGTCGGCGACGGGTTCGTTGTGGTCGTCGCCCTCCACCAGCACGGTGAACAGGGCGGTGATGTGGCCGCTCGCCTCGCCGCGATCCGGCCCCGGCCCGGCGCGCTCCAGCAGGCGCGGCAGCTCGGCGAAAACGCTGGGCGGGTAGCCGCGGGTGGCGGGCGGCTCGCCTGCCGCGAGGCCGATCTCGCGCAGCGCCAGGCAGAACCGGGTCACGCTGTCCAGCAGCAGCAGCACATGCTTGCCCTGGTCGCGGAAGTGCTCGGCGATGGTCATGGCGGCGTAGGCGGCCTCCCGGCGCATCAGGGGCGGCTGGTCGGAGGTGGCGACGACGGTGACCGAGCGCGCCATCCCCTCGGGGCCGAGATCGTCCTCCAGGAACTCCCGCACCTCGCGCCCGCGCTCCCCGACCAAGGCCAGCACGACCACGTCGCATCCGGCCTGGTGGACCAACTGCGACAGCAGGGTGGATTTGCCGACTCCCGACCCGGCGAACAGCCCGAGCCGCTGCCCCGCCCGGCACGTGGTGAACAGGTCCAGCGCGCGGACGCCCAAGCCGATCCTCGGCCCCAGCCGCGCCCGGGTGGCGCCGGGGGGCGGGTCGGTCCGCACCGGGCGCGGCTCCCCAGCCGGCAGCGCCCCGCGCGCGTCGAGCGGCTGCCCCAGCGGGTCGACGACGCGGCCCAGCCAGGCGTCACATACCGCAAGCTGCGCGCCGCGCGGCCGGTCCGGGCGGAACGGCAGGCTGGCGGTGCTGCGCGGCCCCAACCCTTCGACGGCGCCGAACGCCAGCGCGCGGGCCATGCCGTTGCGGAAGCCGACGATCTCGGCGGCGATCTGGCCGCCGGCCTTGGCGTGCACCGTGATGCGGTCGCCGACCGCAAGCTCCGCCGTGATGCCGCCCACCTCGATCAACATGCCTGAGATACCGGCGACTTGTCCGGTCAGGCGCGGCGATGCAGCCTCCGCCAGGGCCGGGGCGGCGAGGCGCATGCGGTCAATAATAGAAGATTGTCGCAAAATATACTCCTTGGTAAGATCATCCGGGGTAGGTCCCGGTTACAGACCGCCCGAGTTTGCTGAGGATTGAAAATATCTCACCTAGATGTGAAGTTTTTGTAGACGGACGCACGTCAAAGTTGTAACTCATGGTTCGTCGCTGAACCAAGGAGCAACTTATGCGTGTATTGTTGATTGATGCCGACCAAGCCGTCGCCCGCGGGCTGTGCCACCTCCTGAAGGGCAGCGGCGCCGTCGTGGAGCACGCCGCCACCGGAGAGGACGGGCTGGACCTGCTCCGCCATTATGACTTCGACCTGGTGCTGCTCGACCTGGTGCTGCCGGGCACCGACGGCTGCGAGCTGGTGCGGCGCATGCGGGCGGCACGCATCGACACGCCGGCCATCGTCATGGTCCCGCAGGCCCGGTCGGACGCCAAGCTGCGCGCCTTCGGCGTCGGCGCGGACGACGTGATCGCCAAGCCGTTCGACCCGGCGGAACTGCTGGCCCGGATGCAGGCCATCCTGCGGCGCAGCAAGGGCTACAGCCAGCCGACCCTGGTCCTTGGCGACCTGCAGTTGAACCTGGACAGCCGCGAGGTCCTGGTGGCCGGCGTACCCGTCCACCTGACCGGCAAGGAATACGCCATCCTGGAACTGCTGGTGCTCCGCAAGGGCATGGTGCTGACCAAGGAGGCGTTTCTGAACCACCTGTATGGCGGCATGGACGAGCCGGAGATGAAGATCATCGACGTGTTCATCTGCAAGCTGCGCCGCAAGCTGTCCGACGCCGGGGCGCCGAACGTCATCGGCACGGTTTGGGGCCGCGGCTACATGGTCCGCGACGTTGCCGCGCCGAGCCCGGTGACCGCGCCGAAGGTCGGGCTGGCAGTCAAGGCGGGACAGCTCGCCAACGCTTGAGGCCGGCGGCTGATCTGCGGCTGACGACCGAGGCGCTGTCGTTGCGAGCCGGCTTCGACGTGGCAATCCAGACGCGGCAGGGACCGCGCTGGCCCACCTGGACTGCCGCGCCGAAGCCGGCTCGCAATGACTAGGGCTGATAGGTTGGAGGGAATCGGGAGGGGGGTGGATAGGTGAGGACGGGATGGGATCGGACGCTCGGCCTGGTCACCGAACGGCAACACCTGCCCTGCTGACACCCGGATGCGGATGGCGTAACCGGAACGCACGCCCGACGCACCTGGCCCGAAAGCAGCGCGCATGTCCGACACCCCGTTTCCCGCGTTCGCGTCCGTACGCCGCCTGCCCAACGTCTTCGACCTGGTGGCCGGGCTGTGCATCGCGGGGGTGCTGATCTACTTCGGCACCGTCGCCCGTGGCACCCTGGCGCCGCTGGACGCGCCGGAGACGCAGGCGATCGTGCTCGACCCCTGGGCGCTGCCGAACTATGCGGTCCGCACGACGCTGCGGATGTTCGCGGCGCTGGTGTGCTCGCTGCTGTTCACCTTCACTTACGCGACCTGGGCAGCGAAAAGCCGGCGCGCCGGGC
>CAXTFY010000167.1:0-10835 GCA_964243265.1 uncultured Acetobacteraceae bacterium
CCCGCCGGCACCGGCTCCGGCACAAACACGTCCAGCACCGCCCCGGACAGCGCGCCCGCGTCCAGCGCGTCGCACAGCGCATCCTGGTCCAGCAGGGGGCCGCGGCCGATGTTGATCACCCCGCCCCCCCGCGGCAGCAGGCCGATGCGCCGGCGGTCCAGGATGCCCCGTGTGGCCGGCGTCAGCGGGCACGCGAGCAGCAGGAACTCCGCATCCGCCAACGCGGTATCGAGGTCGGCGGACGCCAGCACGCGCTCGCACGCCGGGTGCGGCGCCGGCCGCGCACGCACGCCCGTCACCCGCATGCCGAACTGCGCCGCCCGCTCCGCCACCGCGCCGCCCAGGCTGCCCAGGCCCACCACCGTCAGCCGCCGCCCGTCCAGGGTGGTGCTCGTACGGCGATCCCACACCTGCGCCTGCTGGCTGCCAATCAGCACCGGCAGGTGGCTGGCCAGCATCAGCACCGCCATAATGCCGTACTCCCCCGCCTTCGGCCCGTGCACGCCGCGGTTGTTGAGCACCGGCAAGTCCGGCGGCAGGCTGCCGAACGGCACCGGATCAAGCCCGGCGGAGGTGCAGAACATCAGCTTCAGCCGAGGGGCGTCGGCGGGGAACAGCGACTGCGTGGCCCGGGTCGCCGTCACCAGCGCCTCGGTGTCAGGGATCGCGCGGGTGAAGTCGTCCACGGTCTCGCCGACGCTGACGGCGTGCCGGCCCTCGGGCAGTCCGGCCCGGGCGGCGGCGGCCTGCCAGTCCTGTAAGGTGACGGCGTCGGCCACCATGCCTTCGAGGTTCTGGATATGGATGCGCATCGGGGTCTCCGTCGGGCCAGGTCAGGAATTGCGGTCTGGCTCAAGCCCCGCGATCCCGCAAGCGCCACAGGCGCCACGACGTTGCCCAGGGCAGGCTTCCCACCCCTTGCGGCCCGCCGTCAGGTGTCCAGAGGCATGGCGGACAGCCGTCATCCCAGGGCACTCGACCGCGGGACGCGCACGCAGGGGTTGCGCACGAGGGCCGAAGGCCACCGCGGCGCAAAGCGTCGGGGACAGCACCGGGCACCATGGCACGATGAACCGTGACGGAGGCGGAAACCCACCGGAGGACAGTTGCTGGATTGCCACGCCAGGGCCAGCCCGCAATGATGGCGCCCGCCGGGGTGCGGCAGCGCCATGGTCACAGCAGAAGGTGTTTGGCATGACCCTGATCCGAGACGAGCACCAGGCCGAACGCGACCGCCTGCGCCCGGCGCTGCACGACCTGCGGGCAACGCCGCAGACCATGCACTGGGGCTACTTCGATGCGGCGCTGGCCCCCGTGCTGACCATCGCCAGCGGCGACATCGTCCGCGCCGAGGCGATCACCCACCACGCCGGCGACGCCCCGGAGCTGATGATGGACGACGCCATCACGGCGATCTTCGACACCATCCCCGTGGAAGACCGCTACCCCGGCGTCCACCTGATGACCGGCCCGATCCGCGTCGAGGGCGCCAAGCCCGGCGACGTGCTGGAGGTCCGCTACATGCAGATGACGCCGCGGCTGCAGTACGGCTCCAACCTGGCCGCCCACTGGGGCCACCTGTACCAGGAGATGGGCGGCAAGGAGCGGGTGACGATCTACCGCATGGACCCGGCCAGCGAAACCGCCGAGGCCGCCTTCGCCTACGACTTCCCCGGCAAGTACACCGTGCCCGGCACCGTCACCCCGGCGCGCGACTGCTGCCGGCAACCGGCGCTCAAGGGCATCCGCGTCCCGGTCCGCCCGCACCTCGGCACTGCAGGCGTGGCGCCGGACGCGGTGGGCCGCGTCAGCTCCATCCCGCCCGGCAGCCACGGCGGCAACATCGACAACTGGCGGATCGGCGCCGGGGCGACGATGTTCTACCCGGTGCAGGTGGACGGCGCGCTGTTCTCCATCGGCGACCCGCACATCTCCCAGGGCGACGGCGAGATCAGCGGCACCGCCATCGAGGCCTCGCTCGACGTGGTGTTCCAGCTCTTTGTCCGGCGCGACTTCAGCTTCCCGTCGCCGTTACTGCGGACGCCGCGCCACTGGATGACGCACGGCTTCGACGAGGACCTCGACCAGGCCATGCGCAACGCCAGCCTGGACATGCTCAAGCTGCTCACCGAGCACCGCGGGCTGAGCCGCGACGACGCCTACTCGCTGATGAGCGTGGCGGCGGATTTCGCGGTGACGCAGGTGGTCGATGGCCGCCAGGGCGTGCACGCAAGGATCTGCCACGCTATCTTCCCGCCGGAGTAGGACGCCGGGTGCCGCCTGGTCCGGGCCACGCCGCGTTCGGACCACGCCGCCCTATGCGGCGCCGGAGGGCGGCGCCCCAAGTTCCGCCGGCCGCCAGGTAACCGTCCGCCGTCCGCGCTTGAACACCGCGACCGGATGCCGGATTTCGGCAACCGCGCGCTCCGGCGATGGGCTGTCGATCACCACGATATCGGCGGGATTGCCCACCTCGATCCCATAATCCCGCAGGTTGAGGATGCGCGCCGACCGGTCGGTCAGCATCGAGAAACACTCGCGCAACCCCTGCGGCTGGCTGACCTGCAGCAGGTTGGCCTGCAGGTTCGCCATGCGGATCAGCGAGCAATCACCATACGGCGTGGCCGGGTTAAGCACGTTGTTGCTCGACAGCGAGCAGTTCACCCCATGCCCGCACAAGAAGTTCGCATCCGCCACCCCGCGCCGGACGCCGTGGTCCTGGTCCCGCCCCATCAAGTAAAGGTCGGTCGCCGGCAGCACCGTGACGTTCACCCCGGCGCCCGCGAGCCGCCGGGCCACCGCCGCCATGTCCGCGGGCGGCATCACCGACAGCTTGGTCATGTGCCCGGCCGTCACGCGCCCTCCCAGCCCGTACTGCTCCGTCAGCTCGCACACCAGCAGCACGTCGAGGTCCTCCGGCGTGTTGCCGAAGTCCAGGTGCATGTCGATGTCCACGCCGAACTCGCCGGCCAGCTCGAAGATGCGCCGCAACTGGCCGCCGTGGTCGGTGTCGTAGCGCGGCGCGGCCCCGATCACCGCCGCCCCGCGCCTCAAGGCCTGGACCAGCAACTCGTCGGTCCCGGGATAGTTGGTCAGCCCCTCCTGCGGGAACACGCAAAGCTGCATATCGACCGCCCACCGGTACTCCTCCGCCAGCGAGGCCACCGCGTCGAAGCCGCGCAGGCCGATGCCGGGGTCCACCTCGACATGGGTCCGGATGTGCGTCGTCCCGTGCTTCAGGCACTCCCGCAGCGTCTGCTCCGCCCGCCGCCGCACGTCCGCCTCGGTGATCCCCGGCTTGAACGGGGCGACGTAGTGTACGGGGCTGATGCTGCGCCCCGGCTCCGCTGGGCAGATGTCGAGCAGGCGCGACTTGTCGAGGTGGATGTGGGTCTCGATCAGCCCGCCGCACGCCAGCCGGCCGCCGGCATCGAAGACCTCGGCGTCCGCTGACAGCGTAGGCTCGATGGCGACGATCCTGCCGCCGGTCACCCCGATGTCCACCACCTGTCCCTCCGCCTGCCCGGCGAGCTGCGCCCCACGAACGATCAGGTCCATCCGTTCCATCCCCTTCTGCCGGCGGCACTAAAGCACGGCGGTCCCGTCCGCGATAAGCAGCCCCCGCCCCGGCGCCGCAGTGGCTTGGGAGTTGCTTGGCTCACCGCAGGACGCGACCCTGCGCTGCGTCCGGCCATGTCGAAGGAGGCCCAATGCCGACAACCGCAACCGCCGTTGGCCAATCCGTCAGCCAGCGGCGCACCGCGATCCTGGCCGGGGTCATCGGCAACGTGCTGGAGTGGTACGACTTCGCCGTCTACGGCTACTTCGTCCCCGTCATCTCGCAACTGTTCTTCCCCAACCAGACGCCGCTGGTCTCCCTCCTCCTGACGTTCTCGGTGTTCGGCGTGGGCTTCGTCATGCGGCCGGTCGGCTCGGTCGTCTTCGGCCAGTATGGCGACCGCCACGGCCGCAAGCGCGCGCTGAGCGCAGTCATCTTCCTGATGGCGGCCTCCACCTTCGCCGTCGGGCTGCTGCCGACCTATGCCTCAATCGGCGTGCTGGCACCGCTGCTGCTGGTCGTGGCGCGGCTGGCGCAGGGCCTGTCGGGCGGCGGCGAGTGGGGCGGCGCCGCAGCCTACCTGGTCGAGTACGCCCCGCCGGGCCAGCGCGGCCTGACCGGCTCCTGGCAGCAGGTCAGCGTCGGCTGCGGCTTCCTACTGGGTTCGCTGACCGCCGCGCTGCTCACCACCTGGATCGACCCGGCGGATATGCTCGCCTGGGGCTGGCGCATCCCGTTCCTGCTCGGCGTCCTGGTCGGCATCGTCGGCGCGATCATGCGCTGGCGCCTCGACGACACCCCCAAGTTCGCCGAGCTGCAAAGCCAGGGCCACGTCGCCCAATCCCCATTGCGCGAAGCCTTCACCACGTTCCGCAAGCCGACCCTGATTGCGTTCGGCATCACGCTGCACAACACCGTCGGCTACTACGCGGTGCTGATCTACCTCACGACCTGGCTGACCAACATCGTCAAGATGCCGCGCGGCACCGCGCTGTGGATCGGCACCGCCTGCCTGCTCGCCTTCGTGGTTGCGGTGCCGTTCATGGGGGCGCTGTCGGACCGCATCGGCCGCCGCCCGCTGTTCATCGCCTCCTGCGTTGGCTACATCGTGCTCGCGTATCCGCTGTTCCTGCTGGCCTCGACCGGGGTGCCGGCCTACGCCTTCATCGCGCAGCTCGTCCTCGTGCTGCTGCTGGCGCTGTATGCCGGGCCGGGGCCGGCGGTGTATTGCGAGCTGTTCCCCACCCAGGTCCGCTACACCGCCCTGTCGGTCGGCTACAACATCCCGGTCGCGATCTTCGGCGGCTTCGCGCCGTTCATCGCGACCTGGCTGATCCAATCGACCGGCAACCCGTTGTCGCCGGCCTTCTATGTGATTGCGGCCTCGCTGGTGACGCTGGTCACCATGGCCTGGGTAAAGGAGACGGCCTTCGAACCCCTGGCCTGACGCAAGGCGACCGCATACGGCATAGACACGTCGCCTGCCTTCTCCCTCTGCCTCCGGGCTTGGGCCGTGAAACGGACCAAGGCCGGGGTGAGGGTTGCGGCGTAAACCCAGCTTGCCCACACAGGATAAGACCCCTCACAATACGGCAGGGTTCGACCCTCGCGACCTCCCTCACCCCGGCCCTCTCCCGGGCTAAGCCAGGCTTGGCACGACGGGTGCGCCTGCCGGCGCACCTAGCCGCGCAGGCTGATCCCCTCGGGATACCGGCTGCGATAGGCCGCGACCGCCGCCTCCATCGTGACGAACCGGGCGCCCTGGTTGCCGAGCATCTCGACAAACCCCTCCAGCGCCAGCATCCGCTGCCCACGTCCGACCACATGCGGGTGAAAGGTATAGGTCAGCACGCCCCACTCATTATGCTGCTTCATATAGGTGAACTCGTCGGCGAAGTTCTGGAACACCGACCGCGCGTTCATCAGCCCCGGCAGGATCGTCTGCTCCGTCCGCATGAACTCGAAGTGCGGGTAGTCGTCCAGCGACCAGCTCACCGGCATCTCGACCAGCGCCGTGTCCGGCCCGAACCGCATCGGCTCCAGCAGGCTGATCTCGTCGCCCACCCGCGCCTGATACGGCGAGACATCATGCCCCATCATCGAGCTGTCATAGACGAACCCATGCTTCAGCAGCAGCTCGACGCTGTGCGGGCTAAGGTCCCACGACGGCGAGCGGTAGCCGCGCGGCTTCTGCCCCGTCAGGGCGACGATGGCCGCGTTGCCGCGCACCAGCTCCTCCTCCTCGCCCTCGCGCCCGAGGGTCGCGGGGATGCGGTGCGTCCAGCCATGGTTGCCGATCTCGTGTCCGGCGTCCGCCACCGCGCGGGCGCAGGCGGGATAGCTCTCGATGGTATGGCCCGGGATGAACCAGGTGCTCGGGATGCCGTGCCGGCGCAGCAGGTCGAGGATGCGGGGCACCGCGACGATGCCGAAATCCCCCCGCGAGATCATCGTCGGCGACGTCAGCTTGCGGGAGATCATCGCCGAGGCGTTGTCGTGGTCGAAGGTCAGGCACACGAGCCATTCTGACATTGCAGGTCCTGTCGCAGCGGTTTGCCCCAAGTTGGCCATGGCGGTGCGCGCCGTCAAAGCCCGGCTGCCCCGGATGTCCACCGCCGGGCTTCGCGAGCGTGGCGACGGCCGGCAGGGCTTCGTCCCGGTACGGTGCAACCAGCGCCGCAATCCAGCCTTTACCAGTCCAACCTTCGTCAGTCCGGCCGCGCCAACCCGGCCCGCCGCACCGCCCCCTTCCTTGCCGAAAGCGAGCCCATGCAACTGCCGATCAAGCGTGCCATCGAGCAGGTCCCCGGCGGCATGATGGTCGTGCCGCTGCTGGTCGGCGCCCTGCTGGCGACGTTCGCGCCGGGCACGCCGCGGCTGTTCGGCTCGTTCACCGGCGCCCTGTTCACCGGGGCGCTGACCATCCTGGCGGTGTTCTATGTCTGCATGGGCGCCAGCATCGACTTCAGGGCAACACCCTATATCCTGAAAAAGGGCGGCACGCTGCTCGCGGTGAAGGTGGGCATCGCCCTGGTGCTGGGCATCGTCGCCGGCCGCCTGCTCGGCGAGGCCCCGGTCAGCGGCGGGCTGTTCGCCGGGCTGTCCACCCTGGCCATCGTGGCCGCGACGAATGACACCAACGGCGGCCTGTACATGGCCCTGATGGGCCAGTACGGGGCGCCGCGGGACGTGGGCGCCTACACCATCATGACCCTGGAGTCCGGCCCGTTCCTGACCATGCTGACCCTGGGCGTCGCCGGGCTGTCGGCGTTCCCGTGGCCGACGCTGGTCGGCGCGATCCTGCCGCTGCTGGCCGGCATGGTCATCGGCAACCTGGACCGCGAGATGCGCGAGTTCCTCGGCCGCGCCATCCCGGTGATGATCCCGTTCTTCGCCTTCGCGCTCGGCAGCAGCCTCGACCTGGCGACCGTCTGGCAGGCGGGCCTGCTCGGCCTGGGGTTGGGGCTGGCGGTGGTGCTGGTCACTGGCGCCGCGCTGTTCCTGGCGGACCGCGCGACCGGCGGCACCGGCGTGGCTGGCGTCGCGGCGGCCAGCACCGCCGGCAATGCCGCGGCCGTGCCGGCCATCGTGGCGGGGGCCAACCCCGCGTACGCCCCGGCCGCCGCGCATGCGACGGTCCTGGTGGCGGCGTCGGTCATCGTCACCACCGTGCTGGTGCCGCTGGTGACGGCCTGGGTCGCCAGCCGGGTCGCACCCCGGCCCCGTCATCATGCCGCGCCCCGTCGTGCCGGAACCGCTGCCCTGACCTCCACCGCAGCAGCCCCCGGCACATCGATCCCCGCCGCGCCGATCCCCAGCACACCCAACCCCGGCGCAAAGCCTGGCCGCTGGATGATCCTGGCCGACGACCTGACCGGCGCCGCCGACTGCGCCATCGCCTTCGCCCGGCGCGGGATGCCGGCGTCGGTGACCTGGACCGGGCAACGGGCCGCCAGCCTGCCGGCCGACCCGGTGCTGGCGCTGGACGCCAACAGCCGCGCACTCCATCCGGGCGCCGCCGCAGCCCGCCATTGCACGCTGCTGCACGCCCATCACCACGAGGGCGTGGCACTGTTCAAGAAAATCGACTCGACGCTGCGCGGCCAGCCGGCGGCGGAGCTGGCCGCCACGGTCCGCAACCTCCGCCGCCGCGGCCGGGGCGCGCTGGCCATCGTGGCGCCCGCCTTCCCCGCCGCGGGCCGCACCACGGAGGCGGGATGCGTCCGCGTCGGCGGCCAGCCGCTGGAACAAACGCCGCTCTGGCTCCGCGACCACAGCTACGCCAGCGCCGACCTGGTCGCGATGCTGGGACAGGCGGGCCTCCGCGTGCAACTGGCGCGGCTCGACGCCGTGCGGGCCGGGCCGGCGGCGCTGCGGCGGCTGGTCCAGGAGGCTGCAGCGGCCGGGATGGACGCAGTGGTCTGCGACGCGGTGACCGACGCCGACCTAGGCGCCGTGGCCGACGCCACCCTGACGCTGGCCCCGCACCTATTCTGGACCGGGTCGGGCGGGCTGGCCCACGCGCTCGCCGCAAGCATCGGCGCCCCCACGCACCGCCCGGAAACAACCGACATCGTGGGCGGCATCCTGTTCGTCGTCGGCAGCGTCGCCGAGGCATCGCGCGCATCCTCCACCCTGCTGGCCGCGGACGGCGCCGTCCTGGTGGAGCGCATCCTCCCCGCCGTGCTGCACCAAGGCCCGGGCGGCACGGCATGGCAGGACGCGGCCCGGCGCATCGCCCAGGCCCTGGCGCAAGGCACCGATGTCCTGGTCGAGATCACCTCCAGCCCGGTGGCAGACCTGCGGCACGGGGCCGTGCTCGCACACCAACTTGCCGCCCTGCTGCGCCCGGCGGCGCCCGGCATGGGCGCACTGTTCGCCACCGGCGGCGAGACGGCGCTTGCCCTGCTCGACGCCCTCGGTGTTGCGGGCATCCGCATGATCGACGAGATCGAGCCTGGCGTGCCATTTGGCATCACCCAGGGCGCGTTGACCATCCCGGTGATCACCAAGGCCGGCGCGTTCGGCGATCCCGGCACGCTGACCCGCTGCCTGTCCCACTTGCGCCGCCTCCAGCGGCCGGAGAGTCCTCGATGAGCACGACGCACGATACCCAGCCTGTCTTGGATGCCCGTCCCTTCCACGGCACCCCTCCCCTGCACGACACCCGCCCCATCATCGCCATCACGATGGGGGACGCCTCCGGGATCGGCCCGGAGATCATCATGAAGGCGCTGGCGCGCGCCGACGTCGCCGCCCTGTGCCGCCCCCTGGTCGTGGGCGATGCGACCCGGCTGCGCGAGGCCGGCGCCATCGTGCACAGCACCCTGCAGGTCAACGCGCTCGGCACGCCCGGCGAGGCCCGCTACGCCCCGGGAACCGTAGAGTGCATCGACCTGGGCCTGATCCCGCCCGGGCATCCGTTCGGCACCCTGTCCCCGGTGTCGGGTGAGGCCGCCTACCGCTACATCGAGCGCGCGACCCGGCTGGTCCAGGCCGGCGAGGCCGACGCCATCTGCACGGCCCCGCTGAGCAAGGAAGCCCTCCACTCCGCCGGGCACAAGTACCCCGGCCACACCGAGCTGCTGGCACACCTGACCGGCACGCCGGAGGTGTCGATGATGCTGGTGGCGCCGAAGCTGCGCGTCATCCATGTGACCACGCACATCGGCCTGATGGACGCAATCCGGCGGATCGAGCCGGGCCTGGTGGAGCGCGTCATCACCCGCGGTCGGGCAACGCTGGTGAAGGCCGGCATGGCCGAGCCGCGCATCGGCGTGTGCGGCATCAACCCGCATGCCGGGGAGAACGGCCTGTTCGGCCAGGGCGAGGAGGAGCAGAAGATCATCCCCGCCGTGCAGGCCTGCCAGGCCCGCGGCTGGCATGTCGAGGGGCCGCTGCCGGCGGACACGCTGTTCTACCGGGCGGCGCGCGGCGACTTCGACCTGGTGGTGGCGATGTACCACGACCAGGGGCACGGACCCGTGAAGGTGATGGGGCTGGAGGCCGGGGTGAACATCACCATCGGCCTGCCGGTGGTCCGCACCTCGGTCGATCACGGCACGGCCTTCGACATCGCGGGCAAGGGCATCGCCGATGAGGGATCACTGGTCGAGGCGTTGCGCCAGGCCGTAAGCCTGGCCCCGCATCGTCAATAGGATGCGCAGCAACGGGCGAGGCGTCCACGGCCGGGCTGCCGCGGGGCCGGGCCGTCCGCCCCTAATCCGCAGGCAGGTCGGCCCCGTCCTTGTGCTTGCGGCCGAGGTCCACGAAGCCGGCCTTGATGCGCGCGAGGTCGTCGGCCTTAAGCTCCTCCAGGTTCAGCAGCGCCAGCCGTGCGCCCTCCGTCACCCGGAGCAGCTCGTCCACCTTGACCTGCAGCGCATCCGTGTCGCGGTTCTGCGTGTTCTGGATCAGGAACACCATCAGGAACGTGACGATGGTCGTGCCCGTGTTGATCACCAGTTGCCAGGTGTCGCTGAAGCCGAAGATCGGGCCACTGACGCCCCACACGATCACCAGCGCTGTCGCGATGATGAAGGTGAGAGGCTTGCCGGCCCCCCTCGCGACCACTTGCGCCAGCTTGTCGAAGTTCATGCGTCGGGTCCCTGGTTTGCAGCCTCAACAGCGCAGGCGGGTCCAGGTGTGCCGTGCCGCCGGCCTCCCGGCGTCCCGCGCCGCCTTCCAATTCGACAACGGCGCCGGGGTAGGCGGGTTCGAGGCCCAGCGCCAAAGTCCGCAAGCCGGACATCTGCCCTGCCCCTTGTGCAACCGCATCCGGTTCGCCGTCGTCATTGCGAGCCGCGCTTGCGGCGCGGCAATCCAGGAGGGCATAGACCGCAGATGCGTTCCTCCAGCCCCTGGATTGCCACGTCGCAAGCGCTCCTCGCAATGACGAGCGGGAGGCTGGGAAACCGGGTGACGCCGTTGCTCCTCAAGGAAGCCGCTACGGCGATCTGATCGAAACCCCCACTTCCTCCAAAAGCCATGACCTGAAAACCCGTACGCGGTGCGGCACATGGGGACCGGTTCTCGACAGCAGGCGGTGCAGCACGCGTCGTATCGCCCGGAACTGGCCCCCGCCAAGGACGACCAGTTGCCCCGATGCAAGCTCGGCCTCGACGAACCTCTCGGTTTCCAGCGCGACGCCCATGGCCTGGACGGCAGCCGAAACCACCAGCGCCCCGCGGTCGAACCCGGTCGTAGGCGTCTGCGGATGCCGGCCCAGGCCATTCGCCGCAAACCAATCCGACCAGCGGATCGGACTGACGGACGA
>CAXTFY010000168.1:0-10792 GCA_964243265.1 uncultured Acetobacteraceae bacterium
GCGCTGCTGCTCGGGCAGCCGCTGCACGCGCCCTGCATGTGCAGGCGCACGATGCCGTCGCGGTAGCCGCGGAACACGATGTCGCCGCCGTCACCAGCCACGGCGGGGCGCACACGGGTGTCCAGCAACTCCTTGATCTGCTCGACGATGTCCTGGTCCTCCGGCAGCACGTCCTCGGCGACGTTGTCCCCCACGCCCTCGATCACCGGGCGGCCGGCAACGAAGTGCTCCATGATCGCGCCCAGCACCTGGGGACGCAGCGCCTGCCAATCGGCGAGGTCGGACTTCGTCACGGTGATGAAGTCGCCGCCAAGGAACACGCGCGCCACGCCAGGCAGGGCGAACAGCGCGGTCGCCAGCGGGCTGCGGCCGGCAAGGTCCGGTCCCGCGAAGTCGGCGGTGCCCGCACCCATCACGTCCCGGCCCGGCAGGAACTTCAGGGTGGCGGGGTTCGGGGTGCCTTCGGTCTCGATGAACATCTGGACGTCCTGTCTAATGCGGACCGGATGGGTCCGCTTAGAGGCACATTTGAGCACCCGGAGGGCCGGTGCAAGCCCGGATGGCGGTCCTGCCATGCGGCTTGCAAGACCCTGACCCGGCGCCAGGTCCTGGCCATCCCCCAATTTGCGGCGGAAACGGTCCCGCCGGCCCGGCCTGCCAACCGGCAGCGCAGGCGGCGGGCTCGACCGGTATCCTGGCGGAGGCGCTGGCGCGGCAGCGGCAAGGACACCAAACTACCGGCATGGACTCGATCACCGACAGCGACATCCGCAGGACCGTCAGCCAGAACGCGTACTATCAAGGGGCCGACCTCGCCGTGCGGGGCGGCGTGCAGGCCGAGCGCCTGGTTGACGGCGGCGTGCTGCTGGCCGTGGTGCAGGACGGGCCGCGCGCCCACTACCAGCAGACCATCTCCACGCGCCGGCTCGGGCCGGGCCGGGTCGCCATCACCGGCACGTGCACCTGCCAGGCCCACTACAACTGCAAGCACGTCGCCGCCGCCCTGATCGCCTGGCACAACCGCCAGCCCGGCGCCGCGGACACCCTGCCGGGGCTGCCGCCGCCCGCCGCCCCCGTCGCGCTGCCGCATGAGGTGCAGTCCTGGCTGGGCACGCTGGAAAAGGCTGGGCAGGACGACACCGAGGACTACCCGCCCACCATCCGCAAGCGGCTGATCTACCTCGCGAGCCAGGACCAGCACTCGGGCGGCCTGCGGCTGGAGGCGGCGTCGATCGAGGTGCTGCGCGGCGGCGGGGTATCGGACAAGGTGACGCACTACGCGGCGCACCAGTTGCAGGGATCAAACCCCCCGCGCTTCCTGCGACCCTCCGACCACGCCATCCTGCGCCGCCTGGCCCGGCTGGGCAGCCTGGATGGCGACGAGATGTCGGACCTGGTGCGGCGGATCATCGGGACCGGCCGCGGCCGCTGGGGCACGGTGGACGGCCCGGCCCTGCAGGAGGGCGGCGCAGTGCCAGGCACGCCAGCCTGGCGGGTGATGCCGGACGGGCGGCAGCGCGCGACGCTGGAGTTGCCGCCGGGCCTGCTGTTCCTGCGCCTGACCGCGCCCTGGTATGCCGACCCGGCCACCGGCGCCATCGGGCCGGTCACCACCACGCTGCCGCCGCGCCTGCTGCGGGCCATCCTCGCCGCGCCTGCGGTGCCGCCCGAGGCCGCGGGGCTGCTGGGGACCGAACTGGCGCGCCGCCTGCCAGAGTCGCACCTGCCGGCCCCACGGCCGATGCCGCCGCCCCGGGCCATCACCGATCCGGCCCGGCCCCGCCTGGAGCTGTTCGCCAGGGAAATGCCGCCGGAGCCACCGGGCTACCATCCGTATGGCCGCCCGAAGATTGCCGCGACGGACGGGCGCACGCCGATGGCGCGGCTGCTGTTCCATTACGGCCCGCTGCTGTTCCCCGCCGAGCCATCCGCCTACCTGCCGCCCACCACCGTCCTGCACGGCGACGAGCTGCTGACCCTGCAGCGCGACCGCCGGGCCGAGAGCGGGGCGGACCTGGAGATGCGCGGGCATGGGTTCCAGCGCCTCGGCACCCTGGGTGCGGTGCCGTACAGCCACCCGCACCGCGACGACCTGGTGCTGCCCCTGCAGGACAGCACCGAGCACTGGATCGACTTCATGCTGGACGAGGTGCCGCTGCTGCAGGAGGCCGGCTGGGACGTGGCGGTGGCGGACGACTTCCCGATCCGCATCGCCCAGGCCGAGGGGCCGATCCTGGCGGAGGTGCGCGAGGGGTCCGGCATCGACTGGTTCGACCTGGACCTGGGCGTGATGGTCGGCGGCGAGCGGGTGGACCTGGTGCCGGCGCTGCTGGACCTGATCAACCGCGGCGACGCCGAGGCCCTGGCGGCGGACACCGGCCGTGCGGACGACTCCCCCGTGCTGCTGCGCCTGCCGGACGGGCGGATGCTGGCCATCCCGCTGTCCCGCATCCAGCCGATCCTGGCGCCGCTGCTGGAGCTGTTCGCCGGTGGCCAAACCGAGGGTGGGGCGCTGCGGCTGTCACGGTTCGCCTCCGCCGACCTGGCGCTGCTGGAGGCCGCGGGCACCTTGGAGTGGGCGGGCGGCGACGCCATCCGCAGCCTCGGCCGCCAGTTGCGCGACGCCGGCGGCATCCCGCACCAGCCGGTGCCCGAGGGCTTCCTGGCGACCCTGCGGCCCTATCAGGCGCGCGGCGTGGACTGGATGGCGTTCCTGCGCACGGCCGGGCTGGGCGGCGTGCTGGCCGACGACATGGGCCTCGGCAAGACCGTGCAGGCCCTGGCCCACCTCAGCGTCGAGCAGGCCGCCGGCCGCCTGGACCGCCCGGCGCTGGTGGTGTGCCCGACCAGCCTGGTGCCGAACTGGCGGGACGAGGCCGCGCGCTTCGCCCCCGGGCTGCGCGTGCTGGTGCTGCACGGCAAGGATCGCGCCGGGCAGTTCGACGCCATCCCGGAGCATGACCTGGTCATCACGACCTATCCCCTGCTGGCCCGCGACCACGCGGTGCTGACGGAGCAGGAGTGGCACGTCGCGATCCTGGACGAGGCGCAAACGATCAAGAACCCGGAGGCCACCACCTCCAAGCTGGCCCGCAGCCTGACGGCCCGGCAGCGCCTGTGCCTGTCCGGGACGCCGCTGGAGAACCACCTGGGCGAGCTATGGTCGCTGTTCGACTTCCTGATGCCGGGCTTCCTCGGCACCCGCAAGGGGTTCGGCCAGCGGTTCCGCACCCCGATCGAGAAGGCCGGCAACGGCGAGCGGCAGACCATGCTGGCCCGGCGCGTCGCCCCTTTCCTGCTGCGGCGTACCAAGGCCGAGGTCGCCGCCGACCTGCCGCCCAAGACCGACATCGCCGAGACCGTGGAGATGGGCGACGCCCAGCGCGCGATCTATGAGGGCGTGCGGCTGGCGATGCACGCCAAGGTGTCCGCCGCCATCGCCAGCCGCGGCCTGGCGCGGTCGGGCATCATCGTGCTGGACGCCCTGTTGAAGCTGCGGCAGGCGTGCTGCGACCCGCGGCTGCTGAAGCTGGGCACGGCGAAGGCGGCGAAGGCCGGGTCGGCCAAGCTGGACCGGCTGATGGAGCTGCTGCCGTCGATGCTGGAGGACGGGCGGCGGGTGCTGCTGTTCAGCCAGTTCACCAGCATGCTGGCGCTGATCGAGGCCGAGCTGGCAGAGCGGGAGATGCCCTACGTGCTGCTGACCGGCGACACCCGGGACCGGGCGACGCCGGTGCGGCAGTTCCAGTCCGGCGCGGTGCCGCTGTTCCTGATCAGCCTGAAGGCCGGCGGGACCGGGCTGAACCTGACGGCGGCGGACACCGTGATCCACTACGACCCCTGGTGGAACCCGGCCGTGGAGGACCAGGCGACCGACCGTGCCCACCGCATCGGCCAGGACAAGCCGGTGTTCGTGCATCGTCTAGTCACCACGGGCACCATCGAGGCCAAGATGGAGGTGCTGAAAGCGCGCAAGCAGGCGCTGGTGGACGGCATCCTGGGCGCTGGGCCGGGGGCGACGCTGGGGGTGACGGAGGCGGAGCTGGAGGACCTGCTCGGCCCGGTGCAGTAGGGCGTTCCGGATGCGCCTGGCGGTCCGCTCGATCTAGCCGTTCGATCTGGGGGCGGCCGGAACAGGAGGCGGACCCCAGGCCTCCGCGTCGATGCTGCTTTTCAGGTAGGCGACGAGACGGCGGCGGAGCATCCCGACGCTGGCCATCGCCAGGCGTTCGGTGGTGCCCTTACAGCCGGTGCTATTGGCTGGCGTAGCGGATGGGCGCGCCTGCATGCGTGAGCGGCACGGGTTGACCCGAAGTTTCCAGGATGTGCACGTTGTTGCCGAGCGCCCACACGGCGGCTTGTGTCCGGTTGGTGGCGCGCACCTTCCGCAGCAGCGCCTTGATGTGTGCCTTCACCGTGGTCTCAGTGATCTGCATTTCCCGGGCGATCACCTTGTTCGACGCACCGTCCACCAGCCAGCGCAAAACCTGCGCCTCACGCGGGGACAGGACCACTTCGCGCTCGTATGGCCGTTTTGATGACGCCAGCCCGTGCGCAGCCAAGCCTGGGAACGGGATCAGTTCCGCCTCGGGCTTTGGCGGCGTTTCGGACGCCGAGTAGAAAGAGAGCGGCGGAAAAAGCTGCTGCCCAAGCATGACAAGGTCGAGCGAGCGCCGCAGGACATCGCCGGAGACGTCTTGGGACAGCACCGCGTCAACGCCCAACGACGCCAGGTGGCAGACCAGGCCGGTATCTGCGAGGTCGGCGAGCACGACGAAGCGGCTGTTGTCTGGTCCAGCGCGCTGCCGGCGCACCCAGGCCCGCTCGGCCTCGGTGTCCAGGCTGGCGCCAGGGCCGCACAGCACCAGGCCCGGCAATGCCCTGCCAGCAGGCCCAAGGTAGGCCGCAGCGTCCCGCGCCTCCTCCACCACGCTGTAGGACGAGCCAAGCAGCAGGTGCTTCAGGCCGCTGGAGCGCAGCCGGACCGGTTCGATGAGCAGAAGGTCGATGCAGCCCATGCGCGTTCACTCACCAATATTGCTTCTAGTTGGCGCTCCCTTCCGCATCCCAAGATCACTTCGCGAGCTTGGGCTTGCGGCCGGTCTCATTTTACAGGCACGATCGGTTTACAGGTCTCCAGGCTCGAACTATAGACGATGCATCTTACATTCGGTGTTTATAATTGTTACGACAGCTATGTTGTAGACGATAAGACAGGCGCATGGTCACCTTTTCGCAACGATCACGAAATCGTGATCCTTTGGCCCCTGGAAGCTTTGTGCAGCTTTGCGGGCCACGTTGGAATGCTGCGTAGCCCCCGTGCGGCCCTCGACCGCAGCGGTGCTGCGGCTGAGGCGACCTGTTTGCCCAAGCCTGTTGCAGCCCCAGGCTTTTGCAGCCCCGGCCGGGGTGCGGCCTGTCGTGATCGACCCCCAGGTTCGCCCATGCTATGCGGCCCGGCGTGCATCCTGCGCTGTTAAGGTTCGTGACCGACTGCGCAGACCAGGCGGTGATCCTGCCGATGGTCGCCGCCGTCGCCGTCGTCCTGCTGGCGCAACGGCGATGGCACGTCGCGATCACCTGGCTGCTGGCGGTCTCCGGCGTGCTCGGCACCCTGCTGCTGCTCAAGACCGCGGGCTATGCCTGCGGATGGCTGTTGCCCGCTCTCGGCCCTGGCCGGCTCGACCTTCACAGCCCGAGTGGCCATGTCGCATCCGGTGCCGTCGTGTGCAGCGGGATCGTCATGCTGCAGGCCCGGCAGCCGTGGTCCGATGCCGCCTTGGCCGGGCTGGCCGTCGCCCTAGCGGCGGCGGTGGTCATCGGCACCACCCGCGTGCTGCTCGGGGCGCACTCGCTCGCCGAGGTGATCATCGCCGCGGCCATCGGAGGCGTCGGCGCCGTGGCATTCGGGTGGATGGGCGGCCGGCGCTTGGTCGGCAAGTCAGGCCTGCCGGTCGCCGCCGCTGCGGCCGTGGTCCTGATGGCGTTCCACGGCCGTCACTTGCCAGCCGAGTCCATCATACAAAGCGCGGCGGCGGAAACCCTGCGGCAGTGGATCACCGCCTGCCGGCCGAACTAGGCGACAGCGGCGATCCCCTGCCTGCGGTTGACGGGCGGCCCGCACGCCACGGCGTTCTGCAACGTCCGTTTGGCTAGAAGCCCGGCACTTTGATCACATTCGCGTGTACAACCTGTCTCTTTGGAAGTACTCGGAAGGGTGTTGGAATTTGTAGCCTACCCTTATTAATGTCGCATTAATGAGTAGTTGCAGCCAATTTAGTGCTCAACTGCCTGGCTGTCCCTAGTCGTTCGATAGTGTTCCGCGACGGTTTTCCGACTAGCAGATCTAAGGAGTTGGGCGTGAAGGTCGCACTGCTAACTAATCATCGGGACATCACCCCGGCCTTGTGGTCAAGTCTGTGCATCTGTCCGGCCGTCACGGACACCCGCGTCATCCCGTCCGGCCTGGGCTCGCTGGTGCGCCTGCTGTCATACCGCCCCGACCTGGTTGTCTGCGGCGACTTCGGGCCGGCTGCCTTGCAGGCGTCGATCTACCGGTCGTTCTCGCCGCGGTCGCGCCTGCTGCTGTGCGCGGCGGATGCCCCGCGGCGGGTCGGCCCGCGTGAGCGCGCCATCCTGGACTGGGCTGACGCCGTGCTGGCCGAAGGCCACGCGGCCACCCACGCCATCGAGCAGTTGGCCGCCCCGGTCGGGCGGGTCTTCACCGTCGCGCTGCCGTTCGAGGTCGAGCCGTTCCTCGGGTGCAAGCCGGCCCGGCAGGGGCCAGCCGCACACCGCCTGGTGCACGCAGGCGACCTGTCGCCGCAGTCGGGCGCCGCCGACCTGCTGACCTGCGTGGCGGCATGCGCCGAGCAGCAGCCGGGCCGGCCCATCGAGGTCTGGTGGGCCGGCGAGGGCGACCTGGCCGGCGTGCTTGCCGCGCAGCCGCTGCCCCGCAACGTGTCGCAGCGGTTCCTGGGCCGCTTGGATGCGGCCGGGCTGGCCGGCGCCTTCGGGCAGTGCGGCCTGCTGGTGGTCCCATCATGCGCAGATGACGGGTCAGGCGCAGACAACGCGAAGCCACTGATCGCCTGCGGCATGGCGGCGGGCCTGCCGGTGCTGGGCAGCCAGCGCAGCCGCGCCGTCCGGCAGCTCGTGCGCGAGGGCGTCACCGGCTGGCTGTTCGACCCCGTGCGGCCGACCGACATGGCACGGGCCTTCAACCGCGCCCTGGACACCCCGGCCGGGCAGCTCGACGGCATGCGCAGCAGCGCGCGCGCGCTGGTCCGCCCCCTGGCCGCCCAGGAGTTCACCGACCAACTCAGCCGGGTCATCGCGGCGACCACGCCCCCGCCGGTCCGGACGCCTCCATCCCGGCAGGGGCTGTCCACGCCGCACCCCGCCCCGGCACGGTGACCGGAGGTGCATAAGGCGGCCCACCCCCCTGCGACCTGCACCTGGATCGAGGCGCAGGCCGGCGCACGGGCGTTCTCCGCCGGCAGCAGCCCGGTGAAGCTGCTGGGCGGCGCCATGGCGGCCAGCGACGTGACGGTCGTGCTGCTGGCGTCCGTGACCGCCTACTTGCTCCGCCATGGCTTCGCGCTGCCGCCGGAGGTCGCGGCGGTCACCCTGCTCGCGGCGGTCCTGACGGTGAACTCGATGGGCCTGGCCGGCTGCTACACGCGGCATGTCACGGCGCCGCTGGTGATGCAGATCGGGCGCGCCGTGCAGGGGTGGTCGCTGATCTTCGTGATCCTGCTGGTCGTCGCCTACTTGGCGAAGCGGTCGGATGACTTCTCCCGGGCCTGGACGGTCGGCTGGTATGTCACGGTGCTGCTCGGGATCGCGCTGGTCCGGGTCGGCGCGGCGGCCAAGGTCAAGACCTGGCGCCGGCGTGGCAAGCTCGCGCGAACCGTGGCGGTCGTGGACCTCACGGGCACCGGCAATGAGCTGGCCCGCCGGCTGCAGCAGGACAGCGTGGGCGAGGTCCGCCTGGTCGGCGTGTTCTCCCTGCAGCCGGCGCCGGGAGGGCGGAGCGGGATCGCCGACCTGCTGGCGCTGGCCCGGCTGTTCCGCATCGACGAGGTGATCATCGCCGCCTCCGGGGCTGCGGACGGAGTGGTCGATGGCGTCGTCCGCATGATCGGCACGATCCCGACCCATGTCCGGCTGTGCCTGGACATGCCGCGCATGACCGCGATGCCGCTGGCGGCCGGGCTGCTGTATGGTCAGCCGGTCGTGACCGTGTATCAGCGCCCGCTTATGGGCTGGCACCGCGTCGCCAAGCGCACCGAGGACCTGGTGCTGACAGTCATCGCGCTGATCCTGCTGGCGCCGCTGATGGCCCTGGTGGCGCTGGCGGTGAAGCTGGACAGCCCGGGTCCGGTGTTGTTCCGGCAGGCCCGGCTGGGCTTCAACAACAATGTCATCACCGTTTACAAGTTCCGCACCATGCGGCACCGCCCGGCCGGCGAGGCGGGCGAGGCGGACGTGCAGCAGGCGCGGCGCGACGACCCGCGCTTCACCCGCATCGGCCGCTTCCTACGCAAGACCAGCATCGACGAGCTGCCGCAACTGTTCAACGTGCTGCAGGACGGGATGTCGCTGGTCGGGCCGCGTCCGCATGCGCTGGCGCACAACGACCAGTATGCGCCGCTGATCGACGGCTACCTGGGCCGCCACCGGGTGCAGCCGGGGATCACCGGCTGGGCGCAGGTGAACGGCTTCCGCGGGGAGACCGACACGCTCGACAAGATGCAGCGCCGGGTCGAGCACGACCTGGCGTACATCGACGGTTGGTCGCTGTTCCTCGATCTGCGGATAATTTTCCTGACAGTCGTCACCTCATTTTCGCAACGGAACGCATACTGATGGCCTTTTACGTCCTGCTGCGCCTTCGACACTCCAACGCGGAGATCGCAGCATGAGGATCGCGCTGGTGTGCGACACCATGTCCGCCTATGGCGGCGCGGAGCGGGTGATCGAGCAGATCCTCAGCCTGTATCCGACGGCGGACGTGTTCACGGTGCTGGACGCGGTGCCGGACGGCCAGCGCGGCTTCCTGGGCGGCCGGGAGCTTCGGTCAACCTTCCTGCAAAAGCTGCCGCGCGTGCCGAGGTACTACCGCAAGCTGCTGCACCTGTGGCCGCTCGCGGTGGAGCAGCTCGACGTGATGGCCTACGACCTGGTCATCTCGACGCACCACAGCGTCGCCTATGGCGTGCTGACGCGGCCGGGGCAGGTGCACGTGTCCTACGTGTTCTCCCCGGCCCGCTACGCCTGGGACCTGCAGCACGAATACCTGCGTGAGGCCGGCCTGGACCGCGGCCCGATGAGCCTGATCGCCCGCCATACGCTGCACAAGATGCGGCTGTGGGACTACGCCGCCGCGCAGCGCCCCGACGCCGTCGCGGCCTGCTCGCGCTTCGTGTCCGAGCGCATGTGGCGCGTGCATCGCCGTCAGGCCGAGGTCATCTACCCGCCGGTCCCCGTGGCGGTGCGGCCGGCCGGCGTGCAGCAGGGTGACTACTACATCTCGGTCGGCCGGCTGGTGCCCTACAAGCGCATCGAGCTGCTGGCACGCGCCTTCTCGGCGATGCCGAACCGCCGCCTGAAGATCGTCGGCGCCGGACCCGACACCAAGAAGGTCGCCGCATCCTGCGGGCCGAACGTCGAGATGCTCGGCTTCCGCTCGAACGAGGAGGTGCGCAGCCTGCTCGCCGGCGCGCGCGCCTTCATGTTCGCCGGCGTCGAGGACTTCGGCATCACCGCGGTGGAGGCGCAGGCGCTCGGCACCCCGGTGATCGCGCTCGACGACGGCGGGCTGCGGGAGACCGTGATCGGCGCGCCGGCCCGCGACGCGACCGGGCTGTTCTTCGCCGAGCAGTCCACGCAGTCGATCATCGACGCCGTCGAGCGGTTCGAGCAGGTGCCCGGCGGCTTCACCAGCGCGGCCTGCATCGCCAACGCCGACTGCTTCTCCGAGGAGGCGTTCCGCACCGGGTTCCGCGCCTTCGTGGACCGTGCCATGAAGTCGCAGCGCGTCTCCCCCGCGCTGACCGAACGGCCCCGCTTCCCGGCCAGCCTCACGCATGAGGCAGAGGTCGCCGGCAGGCTGACCCCGGCCGGGTTCGCGCGGCAGCCGGGCAGCATCCGGTCATGAGCCAGGCGATGACGGGCACAGCCCCGGCACCTGGCGCGGAGCGGCATTGGAACAGCCTGGACGCGCTGCGGGGCGTTGCGGCCTTGCTGGTGGTGACGTTCCACTGCGCCCAGGTGTCGAGCGGCTTCGCGGCGCGCGGCAACCCCTTCAGCCCCGCAAGCTGGCTTGACCCATGGGCCTGGCTGAAGTTCACGCCGCTGCGCCTGCTGGTCAGCAGCGGCCCCCCGGCGGTGGTGCTGTTCTTCGCCCTGAGCGGGTTCGTGCTCAGCCTGCCGTTCCTGCGGGCGCGGCGGCAACCCGGCTATGCCGAGTTCGCGGTGAAGCGCATCTGCCGCATCTATCCGCCGTTCGCCTTCGCCGTCCTGGTCTCGGCCGCGCTCTACATGCTCGTGCAGCCGGCGCCGATCCTGGGACTGAGCGCGTGGTTCAACGACGTCCAGTGGACCCGTCCGCTGTCGGCTGACTACGTGTTCCGCAACCTGGCGATGACCGGGCTGCACGGCGACATGACGCTGGACACGGTGATGTGGAGCCTGGTGCACGAGCTGCGCATCTCGCTGATCTTCCCATTCTTATTCGTGTTGACCCGGCGTTGGCCGGCCGCAACCTTCGCGGCGACCTTGCTGGCCG
>CAXTFY010000169.1:0-10786 GCA_964243265.1 uncultured Acetobacteraceae bacterium
TTCATCCAGATGTACGGCTCGGTCGTGCTGGGCGTCGATCACCACCGCTTCGAGGAAATCATCGAGAGCGCCAAGATGGACGCCAACGTCACCGAGGACACCGCCTTGTCGCCGCAGCACTGGCAGTCCGTGGTCGCCGAATACAAGGACATGGTGATGCAGGAGCGTGGCTCCCCGTTCCCGATGGACCCGCACGAGCAGCTTTGGGGCGCCATCGGCGCGGTGTTCGGCAGTTGGATGAACCCGCGCGCCAACACCTACCGCCGCCTGCACGACATCCCCGCCACCTGGGGCACCGCGGTCAACGTGCAGGCCATGGTGTTCGGCAACATGGGCCAGGACTGCGCCACCGGCGTCTGCTTCACCCGCGACCCCAGCACCGGGGAGAACATCTTCTATGGCGAGTTCCTGGTGAACGCCCAGGGCGAGGACGTCGTCGCCGGCATCCGCACCCCGCAGCCGCTGTCCAGCCTGCGCGCCCACCCCGGCGAAGTCAGCATGGAGCAGGCCCTGCCCAGCGCCTACTCGGACCTGGTTAAGGTACGCGAGACGCTGGAGCGCCACTACCTCGACATGCAGGACATCGAGTTCACGGTCCAGCAGAACAAGCTGTACATGCTGCAGACCCGCAACGGCAAGCGCACCGCCGCCGCCAGCCTGCGCATCGCCGTCGAGATGGCCGAGGCCGGGCTGATCGACCGCAAGGAGGCCGTGAAGCGCGTCAACCCGGCCTCGCTCGACCAACTGCTGCACCCGACTCTGGACCCCAAGGCGCCCCGCACCCTGTTCAGCAAGGGCCTGCCCGCCAGCCCCGGTGCGGCGTGCGGCGTCGCGGTGTTCAGCTCCGACGAGGCCGAGATGCGCGCCCAGAAGGGGGAGTCCGTCGTGCTGGTCCGCATCGAGACCAGCCCGGAGGACATCCACGGCATGCACGCCGCCCGCGGCATCCTCACCACGCGCGGCGGCATGACCAGCCACGCCGCCGTGGTCGCCCGCGGCATGGGCCGTCCCTGCGTCTCGGGCGCGGGGGGCATCAGCGTGGATTATGGGGCGCAAACCCTGTCGGCCGGCGGCAAGACCATCCGCGCCGGCGAGACGATCACCCTGGACGGCGCGACGGGCGAGGTGTTTGCCGGCGCCGTCGCCATGGTCGAGCCCAGCATGTCCGGTGACTTCGCCACCTTGATGGGCTGGGCCGACGAGGTGCGCCGCCTGGGCGTCCGCACTAACGCCGAAACCCCGCTGGACGCCGAGACCGCGCGCAAGTTCGGCGCCGAGGGCATCGGCCTGTGCCGCACCGAGCACATGTTCTTCGCCCCCGAGCGCATCGGCGCGGTGCGGCAGATGATCATGGCCGACGACCTGGCCGGGCGGCGGGCGGCGCTGGACAAGCTGCTGCCGTTCCAGCGCGGCGACTTCACCGACCTGTTCCGCATCATGCACGGCCTGCCCGTCACCATCCGGCTGCTCGACCCGCCGCTGCACGAGTTCCTGCCGCACCAGGACTCCGAACTCGCCGACGTGGCCCGCGCATCCGGCCAGGATGTGGAGCAGGTGCGCCGCCGGGCCGCCGAGCTGTCGGAGGCGAACCCGATGCTGGGCCACCGCGGCTGCCGTCTGGGCATCACCTTCCCGGAAATCTACGAGATGCAGGCCCGGGCGATCTTCGCGGGCGCCAGCGCCGCCGCGCGCGAGACAGGCGCGGCGCCAGTGCCGGAAAACATGATCCCGCTGGTCGGCACCCGCAAGGAGCTGGAGATCACCCGCGCCCAGGTGGACCGCATCGCCGAGGCCGTGTTTGCGGAACAGGGCCAAACCATCGAGTACCTGGTCGGCACCATGATCGAGCTGCCGCGCGCCGTGCTGGTGGCGGACAAGATCGCGGAGATCGCCGACTTCTTCTCGTTCGGCACCAACGACCTGACGCAGACGGTGTTCGGCCTGTCGCGCGACGACGCCGGGCGGTTCCTGCCGGCTTACGTGGAGGCGGGCATCCTGCCGAAGGACCCCTTCGTGTCCATCGACGTGGAGGGTGTCGGCGCGATGGTCCGCATGGCCGCCGACAAGGGCCGGCACACCAAGAACAAGCTGAAAATGGGCATCTGCGGCGAGCATGGCGGCGACCCGGCCAGCATTTCTTTCTGTGAGGAGATCGGGCTGGACTACGTGTCGTGCAGCCCGTACCGGGTGCCGGTAGCCCGGCTGGCAGCGGCGCAGGCGGCGTTGGGCGTCGGGGTGGACCGGACGGCATAACCCTGCCGCCTGCTGCTCCCTCTCCCTCCGGGAAAGGGCCGGGGTGAGGGAAGCCGCAAGCGCCTAACTCGCCAAGGATAGGGCGGGAGCCGGCGCTGACCCAGCAGGTCCAGCGCTCGCCGCGTCCCTCACCCTAGCCTTGGTCCGTTTCACGGCCCAAGGCCGGAGGGAGAGGGAGAAGCGGCTTGACCTGGATGCGGTGGCCTCCCCATAACCTGGGCATGGTCCCGATGCTGCCCCTGCGAATTACAGGCCCGGCGCTTCCCTAGAACGCCGGGACAGCACGCACGCGCAACCGCCGACCAGGACCATCCCAATGGCTGACGCCCCAGACTTCAAGCCGACCGACTACAAGGCCACCGTCTTCCTGCCCACGACCTCGTTCCCCATGCGCGGCGACCTGCCGAAGCGCGAGCCGGACCTGCTCGCCCGCTGGGACCGCACCGGCCTGTGGGAGCGCACGAAGGCGCAGATGGCGGGCCTTCCGCCCTGGGTGCTGCATGACGGCCCCATCTACTCCAACGGCAACCTGCACATCGGCCACGCGCTGAACCGCATCCTGAAGGATGTCATCATGCGGGCGCACCGCATGGCCGGGCAGGACGTGGACTACATCCCCGGCTGGGACACCCACGGCCTGCCCATCGAGTGGAAGGTCGAGGAGGAGTACCGCAAGACCGGCCGCGACAAGGACGCAGTGCCGGTGCTGGACTTCCGGGACGAGTGCCGCCGCTACTCCGCTCATTGGCTGAAGGTGCAGACCGAAGAGTTCCAGCGGCTGGGCGTCGTCGGCGACTGGGCGGGGCGCTATGCCACGATGGACTTCTCGTCCGAGGCTGCCATCGCCGGGGAGATCTGCAAGTTCCTGCTGAACGGCGCGCTATACCGCGGCCTGCGCCCGGTGATGTGGAGCCCGGTCGAACGGACGGCGCTGGCCGAGGCCGAAATCGAATACCACGACCGCGACAGCGACACCGTATTCGTGCGTTTCCCCGTCCTTCCAAGCAGGGTCCTTCCAGGCGGTGCACTATCCAGCGACCTGCAAGGCGCCAGCGTCGTCATCTGGACCACCACTCCCTGGACCATGCCCGGCAACCGCGCCCTGGCCTACGGTCCCGACATCGACTACGCGCTAGTCCAGGTCGGCAGCGTCGCCGAAGGCTCCCTGGCCCGCCCCGGCGAGCGCCTGCTGATCGCGCTGGCCCTGCTGCCGCAGGTCTGCGCCGAGGTCGGCATCGCCACCCACCACGTGCAGCACGTCTACAAGGGCGCCGAGTTCACCGGCCTGGTCTGCGCCCACCCGTTGCGCGGCCAGGGCTACGACCACGACGCGCCGCTGTTGCCGGCGGATTACGTCACGACGGACCAGGGCACCGGCTTCGTCCACATCGCCCCCTCCCACGGCGAGGAGGATTTCCTGCTGGGCCGCGAATACGGCATTGAGGTGCCGGAGGCGGTCGGCGCAGACGGGACCTACGCCGCCTGGGTGCCGCTGTTCGCCGGCACCCACGTCTTCAAGGCATCGGCCCCGGTCGGCGCGGCGCTGGAGGCCGCGGGCGGGCTGCTCGGCCGCGGCACGCTGCGCCACTCCTACCCGCACTCCTGGCGCAGCAAGGCCCCGGTCATCTACCGCGCCACCCCGCAATGGTTCATCCGCATGGACGGGCCGGAACGCCTGCGCGAGCGCGCCCTGGAGCAGATCGCGCAAACCGTGTTCGTCCCCGAGGCCGGGCGCACCCGCCTGGCCAGCATGGTCGCCAGCCGCCCCGACTGGTGCATCAGCCGCCAGCGCGCCTGGGGCGTACCGATCCCGGTCTTCGTGGACCGCCGCACCGGGGAGCCGTTGCGCGACCCGGTCGTCGTCGAGCGCATCGTGCAAGCTTTCGCCGCCGAGGGCGCCGACGCCTGGTACATCAGCCCGCCCAGCCGCTTCCTGGGCAGCGACCGCGACCCTGCCGCCTACGAACAGGTGATGGACATCGTGGACGTATGGTTCGAGAGCGGCAGCACCCACGGCTTCGCCCTGCAGGACCGCGGCCTGCCCTGGCCGGCGGACCTGTACCTGGAAGGCAGCGACCAGCACCGCGGCTGGTTCCAGTCCAGCCTGCTGGAGGCGGTCGGCACCCGCGGCCAGGCGCCGTATAAGGCGGTGCTGACCCATGGCTTCGTGCTGGACGAAGCCGGGCGGAAGATGAGCAAGTCGCTCGGCAACGTCACCTCCCCCCAGGAGGTCACCGACGGGATGGGCGCCGACATCCTGCGCCTATGGGTGGTGAACTCCGACGTGTCCGAGGACCTGCGAATCGGGCCGGAAATCCTGAAGCAGCAGGCCGAGCTGTACCGCCGCCTCCGCAACACCCTACGCTGGCTGCTGGGCAGCCTGGACGGCTGGAGCGAATCGGAGCGCGTGCCCGAGGCCGACATGCCGGAGCTGGAGCGTTGGGTGCTGCACCGCCTGGCGCAGCTCGACCGGCGCATCCAGGGTGCGCTGGAGTCGCACGACTGGACCGGGGTATATCCGGACCTGCACGCCTTCTGCTCGGCGGACCTGTCGGCGTTCTACTTCGACGTGCGGAAGGACGCGCTGTACTGCGACGCGCCGGACAGCCTGCGCCGCCGGGCTGCGCGGACGGTGCTGGACCACCTGCACCGCTGCCTGGTGGCCTGGCTGGCGCCGGTGCTGTGCTTCACCGCGGAGGAAGCCTGGCTGGCCCGGTTCCCGTCCGAGGACGGCAGCGTTCACCTGCAAGCCTTCCCGGCGATCCCGGCGGCCTGGGACGACGCCGGATTGGCTGCAAAGTGGGCACTAATCCGCGAGACCCGCGGTGAGGTGACCGCACGGCTGGAGGCCGCGCGCGCGGACAAGCTGATCGGCTCCTCGTTGCAGGCTGCGGCGACGATCAAGCGGGACTTCGCAGGACTGCTGGATGCGAACGGGTGGGCCGAGGTCTGCATCGTCTCCGCCGCCGCGTTCGGCGATGGCTTCACCGTGCATCGCGCCGAGGGCGACAAGTGCGCCCGCTGCTGGCGCGTGCTGCCGGAGGTCGGGCAGCAACCGGCGCATCCTGCCCTGTGCCTCCGGTGCGCCGAAGCGGTCGGCGGCCTGTCATGCCAGGCAGCGGCCGAATGAGCGCCCCGATGAACGCCAGGATGCGCTGGGGCGTGCTGGCAGCGCTGCTGGTGCTGCTGGCGGACCAGGGCAGCAAGTGGTGGATATTGCACGTGCTGAACCTGCCGGCGCGTGGGCAGGTCCCGGTGCTGCCGGTGCTCAGCCTGACGATGGTGTGGAACCAGGGCGTCACCTTCGGGCTGTTCCACCAGACCGGCGCATGGGGGCCGTGGCTGCTGGTGGCGGTGGCACTCGCCGTCGTGGCCGTGCTGGCGGTTTGGCTGCGCCGGGCGGAGAGCCTGCCCATCGCGCTGTCCCTGGGCGCCATCGCCGGCGGAGCGGTCGGCAACGTCGTCGACCGGGTGCGTTTCGGCGCCGTGGTCGATTTCCTGCACGCCCACGCGTTTGGCTACTCCTGGTATGTGTTCAACGTCGCCGACGCCGCCATCGTCTGCGGGGTGGGCGTGCTGGTGCTGGACGGGCTGTGGCCCAAGCGCCCCTCGGCCGAGGCGTCCCGCTTGCAGGCGCGGGGGCTTCGGCGGTAAAACCTGGCCATGATGGCAGCTTGGCGACTTCTGGTGATCCCAGCCGTTCTCAGCCTCTCGGCGTGCAGCGGCGATGACTTGACCCGTAACTTTGGCCTGTCGCGCGATGCGCCGGACGAGTTCACGGTGACGACGCGTGCGCCGCTGTCGATGCCACCCGACTTCACGCTGCGTCCGCCCCGCCCCGGCGCCGTCCGCCCGCAGGAGCTGACGCAAACCCAGCAGGCTGAGGCCACCCTGACGCCGGATACCGTGCTGGGCGGTCCCACGGTGGCGCCCACGGCAGGCCAGCAGGCTCTGGTCACCGCTGCGGGTCCCAACGCACCGGCCGACATCCGCAACCGCATCGACTCGGAGGCTGCGCTGGACACCCCCAACCGCAGCCTGACCGACCGCTTGATGTTCTGGCGGAGTCCGCCGCCGCCGGGCACGCTGGTGGACGCGCAACGCGAGAGCGCCCGGCTGCAGCAGAACGCGGCGTTGGGCCAGTCGCCGGAGACCGGGGACACGCCGATCATCCAGCGCAAGAAGCAGGGGCTGTTCAGCGGCCTGTTCTAGCCCGGCCTTCCCCCCCTCTCTCCGGGAGAGGAAGGCCGCCAGGACCTAGTTTGCTGAATTGCGAGTGGATTGGCTGTGTAACAGGCGCGATCCGATCTGCTCGGCTTCCCTCACCCCGGCCCTTTCCCGGAGGGAGAGGGAGCAGCAAGGATTTCTCGCGCCTGCTTGGCGTCCGCCGCGATCTGCTCGCGCAGCTCATCGAACGACGCGAACTTCCGCTCTGCCCGCAGGAAGGTGTGCAGCGCTATGGCGACCTCTTGCCCGTACAGGTCGCCGGACCAATCGAACAGGTGCGCCTCCACCCGGCTGATCGCGCCGTCGGCCACGGTAGGGCGGCGGCCGATGTTGGCGACCCCGGTCGCCTCGCCGCCATCCGGCAGGCGGGCAGTGATGGCATACACGCCGCGCGCCGGCTCCAGATGGCGGCCCAGCGGCACGTTTGCGGTTGGAAAGCCAATCGTGCGGCCCCGTGCGTCGCCGTGCGTCACCGGGCCGCGCACCGCCCAGGGCCGGCCCAGCTCCTGCGCCGCCCGCTCGGGGTAGCCATCCTGCAGCAGCCGGCGGATGCGGGTCGAGCTGATCGGCGCGCCGCCCTCCACCAGCGCCGGAGCCACGGTCAGGCCGACACCGAGCGCCTCCGCCCGGGATGCCAGGAACCCGGCATCCCCGCCGCGGCGGTGGCCGAACGCGAAGTCCGGGCCGCAGGTCAGGTGCGCCGCGCCGATGCCCCGGTGCAGCACGTCGGCGACGAACGCCTCGGCGGTCAGCGCAGTGAACCCGGCGTCGAACGGCATCTCGTACAGCACCTGCACGCCCAGGGCGGCCAGCGCAGCCGCCCGCTCCGCCCGCAGCGTCAGGCGGAACGGCGGGTCCTCGGGGCGGAACAGCTCACGCGGGTGCGGCTCGAACGTCAGCACGGCCAGCTTCGCGTCGGGCCTGGCGCCGTGCGCGCAGCGCAGCACGTGGGCGTGACCCAGATGCACGCCGTCGAAGTTGCCCAGCGCCACCGAGGCGCCGCGCAGCGCGTCCGGCAGGCCCTGCCAGGTGCGGACGACCTCCAACGGCTAGGCCCGGCTGCGCGGCAGCACGGTGGCCTCGCCCTCGATGACGATCTTGCCGGCGACGGTGCAGGTGGTCCGCAGGGTGGCGCGCTTCTTGGCCGGGTCGAGCGCGGTGACCTCCGCCGTGGCGGTCACGGTGTCGCCGATGCGGACCGGCCGGCGGAAGTTGAGGGTCTGCGCCAAGTAGATCGTGCCGGCGCCGGGCAGCCGGGTGCCCAGCACGGCGCTGATCAGCCCGGCGGACAGCATGCCGTGCGCCACCCGCTCCTTGAACACCGACGCCGCCGCGGCCTCGGCGTTCAGGTGCACCGGGTTGGTGTCGGTGCTGACGGCGGCGAACAGCAGGATGTCGGCGTCGGTGATGGTCTTGCCGATGCTGGCGGCCTGCCCGACCTGCAGGTCCTCGAACGCGATACCATCCATGCCCTTGCCTCCCGGTCGCCCGGTTGGACAAGGCAGTACGGCGGTGCGAAGGTCAAGGCCACCGGTTCTTGCGGAACCGGCTCGCCAAGGATGCCCGAATGGACCGCCACCACGACGCCGCCCGCCTGCTGCTCAGCGCCCGGCGCGATCCCAGCCAGCGGCTGCACAGCCTGCCGGAGGTGATGCGCCCCAGGACCGAGGAGCAGGCCTACTTGATCCAGCGCGCCATCATGGCGGAGCTGGGCGGCGAGGTCGGCGGCTGGAAGGTGGGCTCCCCCGGCCCGGACGGCCCGGTAACCTGCGCGCCCCTGCCCGCCAGCGGCGTGCGGCGCAGCCCGGGGCAGGTCTCGGCGGGGGTCAGCGGGGACCGCGTCGTCGAGGCCGAGATCGCCGTACGGATCGCCCACGACCTGCCGCCGCGGGCGACACCGTATTCCCGGGCGGAGGTGCTGGCCGCCATCGGTTCCGCCCATCCCGCGATCGAGGTGCTGCAAAGCCGCTATGTCGATGTGGATGGGGTAGACAAGCTGTCCGCCCTAGCGGACAGCCTGTCGCACGGCGGCCTGGTGGTCGGCGACCCCATCCCGGATTGGCAGGGCATCGACCTTGGGACGGAGCAGGTGCGCCTGCTGGTGAATGGCGCCGAGGTGAAGCGGGGCACCGCCAACCCGGCCGGCGACATGCTGCGGCTGGTGGTCTGGATGGCGAACGAGGGCGCCCATGCGGCGGGGGGCTTGCGGGCCGGGCAGGTCGTGACGACGGGATCGTGGACCGGCAAGGACGCGGTGCCGCCGGGTGGCGAGGCGCGCATCGTGTTCACCCATGCCGGGGCGGCCGAGGTGCGGTTCGGGGCATCGGCGCATGAGGACCGGACCGTGAAGGCCGGAGCATGAGCTTGGCGCTGGTGGTTGGGGCCGGGCCGGGCTTGTCGGCCAGCTTCGCGCGCGGCCTGGCGCAGGCGGGGCACCGGGTGGCGCTGGCCGCCCGGCGGACGGACAAGCTGCAGGAGCTTGCGGACGAGACCGGGGCCAGCCTGCACGCCTGCGACGCCGCCGACCCGGCCTCGGTCGCGGCGCTGTTCGCGGCGGTGGGGTCGCCGGAGGTGGTGCTTTACAACCCGAGCTACCGCGTCCGCGGCCCCCTGGTGGAACTGGACCCGGCCGAGGTCGCACGCAGCCTGGCGGTGACCGCGTTCGGCGCCTTCCTGGTGGCGCAGCAGGCCGCGCGGGGGATGCTGGCGGCGGGGCGTGGGGCGATCTTCCTGACCGGGGCGTCGGCGGGGGTGAAGGGGTTCGCCGGGTCGGCGCCGTTCGCCATGGGCAAGTTCGCGCTGCGCGGCCTGGCGCAGAGCATGGCGCGCGAGCTGCACCCCCAGGGCATCCACGTCGTGCATGTCGTGGTGGATGGCGGCATCCGCGCCGCGGGCCGCCCGGTGCCCGAGGACAAGCCGGACAGCTTGCTGGACCCGGACGCCATCGCACGGACTATGCTGGATGTTCTGGCGCAACCGCGGTCGTGCTGGACGGATGAGGTGGCGGTACGGCCTTGGGTGGAGCGGTTTTAGGAAGCTGGGCCGGGATCATCCGAGGGACTACCGGGGGCAAGCGTATTCCGGCGTCCAGGCCGGCGACTTGGACTACGGATGCCTGTCTAGTCCCCGTCCGCCAATCAATCTGTCCGCATTGCCGTAATTGGCCCTGGAGTTTGCGGACACGGCCGCATTGGCCGTTCATCGTCCGGACACTGGTGGCGAATGCGAAGTTGGCAGCTTGTTCGCCGGGAGAGCGCGCGACGGACCCGCTCCGGCAAGTATTCGGCTGCTCGGCGAGCGCCTTATTACGCGCTGCAGCCGCGCCGATGAATCCGCCACCAGTGTCGGTTTGTTTGACGAACCGGAACGTTGCTTGAGCCGGAGAGGGGCAGGACGCGCCCGACTGGAGCATGTTTGATGCAAGTAGAGACACCAAACATACTCTAGGCTTTGTTCTTGCGAGCATCTGTCCGGCTCACGCGAAGCCGCTTGATCCAAATATGCCCTAGCCCGAGGCTCCAGCGCCGTCTGGCCCGCCACCACACCCGACGTGCGCCGTTCAAGCCATGCGGCGGGCACTTCCGCTCAGGTTGTGTGCAACTCGTCCTGCTTGATGGCCAGTTCCCAAACGGCATGGCACAAGGCGTCAGCGGTGAAGGGCTTGCGCAGGAAGCGGTGGCCGGGGCCAAGCACCGGCTCCTCCATCTTGGTGCCGCTGATCAGCACGGCACACACCCCGGGCCACTGCAGCCGAGCAGCGGCGATCAGCTCCAGGCCGCTCATCCCTGGACCTAGTTGCATGTCGGCCACCAGCACGTCCGGCACCCCGTCGGCGGCCATGCACTCAAGCGCCTCGGCCGCGTCAACGGCGTCGCTGACCCGGCCGCCTTCAGCAAGCAGCTCTCGCAAGCACTCGCGTACTGTGGCGTGGTCCTCGACCACTAGGATCGTCGTGCTGATCGGCAGTTTCTCAATGCGATCGATCCAACTCATTAAGACAACATCCTAGTGCTTCCTACGGCGATTTATAATGCTGGCAACCATGTTCATCAATTCCTCCAAGTCGCTTTCCTTTAGATTTTCTCCGTGTTCATTCAGGTAGTATATCCTATTTGATTTATTTGAAAGAAAACTCTGGATGTTTGGCGATATGGGAGGTTCATTATCCTCGTCCTCCTCCTTCACTGACACATTGAACTCCTGGACAAGTTACAGACACTTGAGGAAGCCGCATAATGGCAAAATCCTAGCCTTCGGCTGCCACAGCCTCGGCAAAAGCTTTGACACGGCCGTAGCAGGCGCACGC
>CAXTFY010000170.1:0-10780 GCA_964243265.1 uncultured Acetobacteraceae bacterium
CGATGCGCTTGATGTCGCGCACGAAGCCCATGTCGAGCATCCGGTCGGCCTCGTCGAGCACCAGGACCTCGGTCCCCGACAGCTCGACGTGGCCCTGGCCCATCAGGTCCAGCAGGCGGCCGGGCGCTGCCACCAGCACATCGACGCCGCGGCGCATGGCGTCCACCTGGCGGCCCTGGCCGACGCCGCCGAAGATGACGGTGTGGGTCAGGCGCATGTGCCGGGCGTAGGTCGCAAAACTCTCGTCGATCTGCGACGCCAGCTCGCGCGTCGGCGCCAGCACCAGCACGCGGGCGCCCTTTGGCTTGGGCGGTACGCGGTTGGCAGCCAGGCGGTGCAGGATGGGCAGGGCGAAGGCGGCGGTCTTGCCCGTGCCAGTCTGCGCCAGGCCCAGCAGGTCGCGGCCCTGCAGCAGATGCGGGATGGCGCCGGCCTGGATCGGGGTGGGCGTGGTATAGCCCTCATCGGCCAGGGCGCGCAGCAGCGGCTCGGCCAGGTTGAGTTCGGCAAACGTCGGGATAGCAGTGGTCATACAGGGGGCGCCTCCTGGCGCCAGGTTTGGGAGGAGCGCGACGCGGACCGTGCTCAGGGATTGCGTGGCAATGTTGCCTTCCGCTGTAGCTTGCGTAGCGGCTTTTGTGCAGCGCAGCAAGCATTACAGCATGTGGCGGTCAGACGCCGGGCTGCAAGGCGAAAGGGTAACATAGGTGTCATACCGTAGCATGTGCCTTGCATAGCCCAATCCGCCGGTTTACCCGGCGCACACCCTGGGATGGTAGCCTGCCCTGATGAACACCCTGCTCACTGGCCCCAATCGGGATGCCCCGTGCCGGTCCTAACCGTCCACCACCGCACCACCTACCGCTATCGCAAGCCCGTCGCGTTCGGGGAGCATCGGATGATGCTGCGCCCGCGCGACAGCCACGACCAGCATGTGCTGGAGTCGCGGCTGGAGATCACCCCGCAGCCGGCCGCGCTGCGCTGGCTGCACGACCCTTTCGGCAACAACATCGCCATTGCCCGCTTCGCCGGCCGCGCGCCGGAGCTGACATTCAACAGCACGCTGGTGGTAGAGCACGTCGTGCAGAACCCCGCCCTGATCGCGGCCGGGCTTGACGACCATGCCCGCACCTACCCGTTCAGCTACGACCCCGACGATTTGCCGGACCTGGCGCGCTGCATGGAGCGGGGCTACTCCGACCCTGCGCACCGGTTGGATGCCTGGGTGCGCTCCTTCCTGGAGGCTGGCCAGCCGACCGAGACGTTGCAGATGCTGACGGCCATGACGGCGCGCATCCGCCGGCAATTCACCTACCGCGCCCGGCACGAGCCGGGGATACAGCCGCCGGCCACCACGCTGCACCTGGGCACCGGCACCTGCCGGGACTTCGCGGTGCTGATGATGGAGGCGGCGCGGTGCCTCAGCCTGGCGGCGCGGTTCATCACCGGCTACATCTACGTTCCCAGCCGGGACCGGCCCGGCGCGAGCGAAATCCGAGGTGGCGGCAACACCCATGCCTGGGTGCAGGTGTACCTGCCCGGTGCAGGCTGGGTAGAGTTCGACCCAACCAACGGCATCGTCGGCAGCCGCGACCTGATCCGCGTGGCCACTGTGCGCGACGCCGGGCAGGCCGTGCCGCTGTCAGGAAGCTGGACCGGCTCGGCGGGCGACTGCCTGGGCATGGATGTTGCAATCCGCGTCACGCTGGACGAAGCGGGGCAGCGCGAGCGCCAAGCGATGACTGCATAGACTTCGGTTACATAAGCGTTGAACGCATGGCTCCCACGTTTTGACACCTGCGCCCGCAACGACTTAAGGGACGCCCCATGATCCGAATTCAGAATGGCTTCACCATCTCCTATGATTGCCCGCAGCCGGTGCCGATGGTGCTGATGCTCAGCCTGCATCCATCACGCGAGGCGGACTTGCTGACGCCGCACGTCATCACATTCGACCCTGGGATCGAGGCGCGGCGCTATGTCGATGACTTTGGCAACGTATGCCACCGCATCGTGGCGCCGGCGGGGCCGCTGACGATGTCCTGCCTGTTCGATGTGCAGGACAGCGGCCTGCCGGACGCCGTGGTGCCAGAGGCGAAGCAGATCCCGATCGATGAGCTGCCGTCTGCGACGCTGGTGTACTTGCTGGGGAGCCGGTACTGCGACACCGACCTGCTGAAGGATACGGCGTGGTCGCTGTTCGGGTCGGTGGCGCCGGGGTGGGCGCGGGTGAAGGCGATCTGCGACTTCACCTTCGACCGCATCACCTTCGGTTACGAGTATGCCCGGCCGGACAAGACGGCGCGCAACGCCTATGACGAGCGCCGCGGCGTGTGCCGGGACTTTGCCCATCTAGCGCTGACGCTGTGCCGGTGCATGAACATCCCGGCGCGGTACTGCACGGGCTATATGGGCGACATCGGCATCCCGCCTGTGGATGCGCCGATGGACTTCTCCGGGTGGTTCGAGGTGTTCCTGGACGGTCCCGAGGGGCCGCGCTGGTACACCTGCGACGCCCGGCACAACATGCCACGCATTGGCCGGGTGCTGATGGCGCGCGGGCGGGACGCGACGGACGTGGCGCTGGTGACGAGCTTCGGGCCGAACTGGCTGGCGAAGTTCGATGTGGTGGCGCAGGAGATGACTTAGGGCGTCCTGCAGCGGTGGGGCTGAAACTTGGTCGGGGGTGAAACTCGGGCCTTGCGGGGTTAGTGGACCCGATAGGAAGGCTTAGGCCGACCCAGGTCTGGGAATATCGAGAGATGCCAGTGGCTCCTGGCAACGCGTTAAGAAGCAGTCTTGCCCAATCAGTGCGCCGTAAAGCCGCCATCCACCGGCAGCGCCACGCCGAGCACGAAGCTCGCTCCGGGGCTGCAAAGCCAGAGCACGGCCGCCACGACCTCGGCGGCAAGCCCCATCCTGCCAATTGGCTGGTCGCGGAGGAACTCCTTCATCGCGGCGGGGTCTATGGCGTCGCCCATGGGCGTGTCGATGCAGCCGGGGCACACGGCATTCACCCGGACGCCCTTGGTGGCGTAGTCCAAGGCGGCGCTCTTGGTCAGGCCGATCACGCCATGCTTGCTCGCATGATAGGCGGCCCGGCCGGGCAACCCGACAAGGCCGCCCAGCGAGGAACAGTTGACGATCGCGCCGCTGCCCTGCCGGCGCATGTGCAGCAGTTCGTGCTTCATGCAGGTCCAGATGCCGCGCATGTTGACGGCCTGCACTGCGTCGAACGCCTCGGCCGTTTCATCGGTCACGTCGCCCATTGGGCCGAGGATGCCCGCATTGTTGTAGGCCATGTCGAGCCGGCCGAACTCGGTGACGGTGCGCTCCACCATTGCCGCCGCCTGCGCTTCATCCGCCACGTTGCAAGTCACGGCGGCCGTCCGGTGGCCGGCAGCGTTCAGCGTCTCGCTGGCTTGCCGCACCATCGGCTCGTTGATGTCGGCCAGCACGACGGCGGCGCCTGCTTCGGCAAAGGCCCCGCGCCGCCGCCAGCCCTATGCCGGAACTGGCGCCCGTGACGAGGGCGACTTGGCCGCGGAGATCATAGGTCGGGTTCATCGATGACACTCCTGCTTAAATGCCTGACAGCGCTTCCACCGCCTCGGGGTATCGGGCGCCCTGGACGGTGATCCGCCCGGCGGCGTCCTCGATGTGCCGGAGATCGTCGGGCGTGAGCTGAATGGCCGCCGCGCCGATGTTCTCCTCCAACCGGTGCAGCTTGGTGGTGCCGGGGATCGGGACGACCCACGGATGCCGCGCCAGCAGCCAGGCCAGCGCGACCTGCGCCGCCGTCGCGCCCTTCCGGCGCCCGACATCCTCCAGCAAGGCGACCAGTGGGCGGTTCGCGCGGCGGGCCTCCGGCGCGAACCGCGGCAGGCTGCTGCGGTTGTCGCCCCCGGCGAGCTCGGTCGTCTCGTCGATGCTCCCGGTCAGGAAGCCCCGGCCCAAGGGGCTGTAGGGGACGAAGCCGATGCCCAGTTCCTCGCACGCCGGCAGCACCGCCTCTTCTGGCCGGCGCCACCAGAGGGAGTATTCGTTCTGGATGGCCGTGACGGGCTGCACCGCGTGCGCGCGCCGGATGGTCTGGACGCCAGGCTCGGATAGGCCGAAGTGCCCCACCTTGCCCGCCGCGATCAGGTCCTTCACTGCGCCGGCCACGTCCTCGATCGGCACGTTGGGATCGACCCTATGCTGGTAGAACAGGTCGATGGCGTCAACCCGGAGCCGCTGCAGCGACGCTTCGGCAACCCGGCGAATCTGTTCGGGGCGGCTGTCGAGCCCGCCAGAGGCGCCAAGAGCGAGGTCATGGCCGAACTTCGTGGCGATGACGACCTGCCCCTTGAAGGGTTGCAGCGCCTCGCCGACCAGCTCCTCGTTGGTGAAGGGGCCATAGACCTCGGCCGTGTCGAAGAAGGTGACGCCGCGCTCGACCGCCGCACGGAGGAGCGCGATCATCTCGTTCCGGTCCGGCGCCACGCCGCGGTGATGGTTCAAGCCCATGCAGCCCAGGCCGATGGCCGAGACCTCCAGGCCGCTGCTGCCAAGTACGCGCGTTTGCATCCCTGTCTCCTGGTGTGAATTCCTGGCGGTCAGCGCCGGTACTGTGCGTCGCTGACGTGTTCCATCCAGTCCACCGGCGAGCCGTTCAGCTTTTCCTGGATGGCGATGTGGCTCATGGCCGTGGTGGCGGAGGCGCCGTGCCAGTGCTTCTCGCCGGGGGTGAACCAGATGACGTCGCCGGGCCGGATTTCCTCGACCGGCCCGCCCTCCCGCTGTGCCCAGCCGCACCCGGCGGTCACGACCAGGGTCTGGCCGAACGGGTGGGTGTGCCACGCGGTCCGCGCCCCCGGCTCGAACGTGACCAGCGCCATCGCAACCCGGGCAGGGTCCGGCGGGCTGTTGAGCGGGTCGATGCGGACCGTACCCGTGAAGTACTCCGCCGGCCCCTTGCCGGAGGGTTGGCTGCCTGCTCGCTTGATGTCCATCGCCCGTCTCCTTTGGTTGCGCTTAGCCGATGATGTGGAGGGTGCGGGTGCCGCCGATTAGGCGCTAAAGTCCGAATGGACCTAGAAGCTGGCCTACTGAATGCCCCGTACGGACCTGAACGACCTCGCGGCCTTCCTGACCGTGGCCCGCGCGCGCAGCTTCACCCGCGCCGCCGCCCAGCTCGGGGTGTCGCAGTCGGCGCTGAGCCAGACCATCCGCGGCCTTGAGGCGCGGCTCGGGCTGCGGCTGCTGACCCGCACCACGCGCAGCGTCGCACCGACGGAGGCGGGCGAGCGCCTGTTGCGTGCCGCCGGGCCACGCCTGGACGAGATCGACGCCGAGCTGGCCGCGCTCAGCGAGCTGCGCGAGAAGCCCGCCGGCACCATCCGCATCACGGCGCACGACCATGCCGTGCGGGCCTTCCTGTGGCCCGCGCTGGAGAGGCTCCTGCCGGATCACCCGGACATCAAGGTGGAGGTCATCATCGACTACGGCCTGACGGACATTGTCGCCGAGCGGTTCGACGCCGGCATCCGCACTGGCGAGATGGTGGCGAAGGACATGGTTGCCGTGCCGATCGGGCCGGACCTGCGCTCCGCGGTCGTCGGCGCGCCCGGCTACTTCGCCAATCGGCGCAGGCCGGAGACGCCGCAGGACCTGACGTCCCACACCTGCGTCAACCTTCGCCTGCCGACCCATGGCGGCCTGTATGCCTGGGAGTTCAAGCAGGCAGGCCGCGAGCTGCGGGTGCGGGTCGAGGGGCAGCTCACGTTCAATGGAAGCGGCCCGATGCTCGACGCGGCACTGGCCGGGTTCGGCTTAGCCTACCTGCCCGAGGACAGCGTGCAGGCGCACCTCGCCGACGGGCGGCTCATCCGGGTGCTGGCCGACTGGTGTCCGCCCTACCCCGGCTATCACCTCTACTACCCGAGCCGCCGTCAGCCCACACCGGCCTTCTCCCTGTTGGTGGAGGCGCTGCGGCATCGCCGGTGAAGCTTCGCCATGGCTGAACCCGGTGCCGGAGGCTGATCAAGCAACCTGAGCCGGCGGTTCGGTCCCGCGGCTGCCGGCCCGCTTGCTCCGGCGATGCGCGAGAGGTCAAGCCCATAGGCGCTAACTTAGGCCGCTTATCACACGCCCTGAGCACCACCGTCATTGCGAGGAGCGCTTGCGACGCGGCAATCCAGGTGGTCGAAGACTGCGCTGGCAGCCCTGGCTTGCCGCGCCGCAAGCATGGCTCGCAATGACGGTGCCGGCATACCCGGTCAAAGCGCCTTACATCCGGGCTAAATCGGCGCTTATGAGGTCAGGCCCCCAGCAGCCGTCCGGACCGCCCAGCCTCCATGCCGGCGATCTTCGCCACTGCCCGGCCTGCCGCGACGAACCGCACGCTCTCCCGGGCAAACAGCATCCCGGCATGGCGCGCATGCAGCGCAACCCGCGCCCCCGTCAGCGGGTCCATGATCTCGGCAACCAAGTCTCCGGGCGCGACCTGCGTTCCCACGGCACGGTGCAGCAGCAGGACGCCCGGTGCCGGGGCAACCAGCAGTTCCACGTCCGCCAGGTTGGTCGGCTCGCACTGGGCGGGCGGCAGGACGGGGGAGGGCGCATCCACGGCGCCGGCCAAGGTCATTGCGCCAAGCAGGCCCGCCGCATCGGCGGCGGCAAGGGTGTCGGACACGTCGGCCTCGCCACGCAGCTCCACCGTCACGGCGCAACAGCCAAGGGGGACTGGATGACCAGGGAATTGCCCCTGCAGGTCGGCCCAGGGCCGGCTGCAGGCCTCATCGAACGGATCGCCGCCGGATTCGCTGGCCAACAGCAACGCCTTTGCCCCGAGCAGGGCGGCCAAGGGGCGGCAACGGTCGGCGAGCGGCGTGAGGGTATAGAGGTGGACGGCTCCCTCGTTCTCGCAGTGCAGGTCCAGCACCAGGTCGGCGTCCAGCGCCAGGCCGAGCAGGGCGCGCTTCAGGTGGTCCGCCGGGGTCGCCGCCGGCACCGCCGCGTTCGCGTCGAGCAAGGCCGCCTGGACTAGCGCGGCATTGGCGGCCGGGTCAGCGCCCAGGCGGCCGGCGACGGCCTGGGCTGCGGCGTCTGCCAGGTCCGGGTAGCCGCGGTTGAAGTTTATCCCGTCCGCCAGGTTGAAACGGCCCAGCAGGCTGCCCGTCACCCGCTGCTGCACGCCGATGGGGTTGGCCAGCGGCACCACCACGATCTCCCCCCGGATGCGCCCGGCGGCATCGTGCGCCTGCAGCAACGCGATCAGGTGCTGCGCTACCAGCATCCCTGGTACCTCGTCCGCATGCAGCGCTGCCTGCACGTATACCTTGGGCCGGCCGCCGGGCGGGCCGAACCGGTGGACCTGCAACGCCTGCACCGTCCCCGGTGCGGTACCGCCCAGGGTTATACTCTCGACGGTCACACCGCGGCGCGCAGGTCCAGGGTGCGCGGGTGCTCGGGGGACACGATCACCGGCGGCTCCGGCATCGGCCCCGGCGTATGGCCGATGGCCTCGAAGCGGGCGCGGCGCCGAGCCTCGGCCTCGTTGGCGTTGACCGGGAAAGTGTCATAGCTGCGCCCGCCGGGGTGCGCGACATGGTGCGACATGCCGCCCAGCGAGCGCCCGGTCCAGCGGTCGTACACGTCGAACACCAGCGGCACCTGCGCACCAATGGTCGGGTGCAGCGCGCCATAGGGCTCCCACGCCTTGAACCGCACCCCGGCGACGAACTCGCCCTCCACCCCCGTCGGCCCCAGCGGCACCGCCACGCCGTTGCAGGCCAGCACGAAGCGTTCCGGCTCCCAGCCGGTCACCCGCGTCTGCACTCGCTCGACGGAGCTGTCCACGTATCGCACGGTGCCGCCCACCCCGGCGGTCTCCCCCAGGGCGTGCCAGGGTTCCAGCGCGTGCCGCAGCTCGACTGTGGCACCGTGCACGGCGACCTCGCCCATCACGGGGAAGCGGAACTCGAAGTGCGGGCGGAACCACTCGGCGTCGAGCTTGGTGCCGTAGGACGAAAGCTCCTCCACGGCGTCCAGCAGGTCCTGCCAGACGAAGTGCGGCAGCAGGAAGTCGTCGTGCACGCGGGTGCCCCAGCGCACCAGGCGGCGCTCGTAGGGTGTGCGCCAGAACGCGGCGACGGCGGCGCGCATCAGCAGCATCTGCGCGCAGGACATGCGGGCGTGCGGCGGCATCTCGAAGGCGCGGAACTCCACCAGGCCCAGCCGGCCCGACGAGCTGTCGGGGGAGAACAGCTTGTCGATGCAGAACTCGGTGCGGTGGGTGTTGCCGGTCATGTCGGTCAGGATGTTGCGCAGCATCCGGTCCACCTGCCAGGGCGGCGGCTCGTGCTTCGGGGTCATGGCGCGGAAGGCGATTTCCAGCTCGCGCACGGCGTCCTGCCGGGCCTCGTCGATGCGGGGGTGCTGGCTCATCGGGCCGATGAACAGGCCGCTGAACAGGTAGGACGCGCTGGGGTGGTTGTGCCAGAAGCCCAGCAGCGACTTCAGCAGGTCGGGGCGGCGCAGGAAAGGGCTGTCCTCCGGCGTCATCGCGCCCATCACGACGTGGTTGCCGCCACCGGTGCCGACATGGCGGCCGTCCAGCATGAACTTCTCCGCCGTCAGGCCGACCTTGCGGGCCTCGTCGTAGAGTTGCTCGGTCCGCCCAACCAGCTCGTTCCAGGTACGGGCGGGGTGGATGTTGACCTCGATCACGCCAGGGTCCGGGGTGATGGAGAAGCCCAGCAGGCGGCGGTCGTACGACGGCTTGTAGCCCTCCAGCACCACGGGCTGCTGCAGCTCGTCCGCCGTGGCCTCGATGGCGGCGACCAGGGCCAGCCAGTCCTCCGCGGCGGGCAGCGGCGGCAAGTAGAGGTAGAGCAGCCCGCCACGCGCCTGCACCGTCATCGCCGTGCGGATGCCGCGGCCGGGGCGGCCGTCGCCCGTGGCGGCCAGCATCGCCGCACGGGTGGGCAGCGGGCCCTGCTTGTCCCCGGGATCGGGTTCCGGCTCGTCCTCAATTTCGGTGGGATCGACCCAGGGCAGGCTGGCCAGGGGCAGGCGCACCCCGGCGGAGGCGTCGCCGGGCACCAGGAACAGCTTGCCCTCGCGCATCTCCCATTTTTCAGTTTGCCAGTGCCGCGCGCCCTTGCGTCCACCCCGGCGCAGCGGCAGCACGCTGCCCACAGGCTGGTCCAGCCCCTGGCTGAACACGCGGATGATGCGGGCGCGCTCTTGCGGGTCGCGGGACTGCGCGGCCTCGGCGACCACGTTGGCCGGCATCCGGGCTTCGCGCATCAGGAAGTATGGCTGGTCCTCATAGGCGTGTAGCACGGCGGCGGGATCGACGTGCAGGCGGCCGGCCAGGGCCAAGGCGAAGCGGTGCGCCGTGGCGGCGTCGGCCTCACCTTTGGCGGTATCGGGGTCGGCCAGCAGCGCCGGGTCGGACCAGACGGACTCGCCATCGGGCCGCCAGGTGGCGTTGATGGCCCAGCGTGGGGTCTGCTCGCCGGGGTAGTGCTTCCCCGCGCCGTACTGGATGACGGCGCCGGGACCCCACAGCGGCAGCAAGTGCTGCATCAACCGCCCGGCTTCCCGCCGCTTGGTCGGCCCCAGGGCATCCACGGTCCATTCCGCGCCCTCGGCATCGCTGACGGAGACGAAGGTCGGCTCCCCGCCCATGGTCAGGCGCAGGTCTCCAGCCTCCAGCGCCACGTCCACCTCGGCGCCGGCGGCCAGGATCGCCTGCCACTGCGGCTCGGTGTAGGGCATCGTCACGCGCGGCGTCTCGTTCACGCGGGCGACGGCCATCTCCACGTCGAACTGCGTCTCCGCCGGCTCCATCAGGCCGGAGATCGGGGCAGCGGACATCGGCTCGGGGCTAGCAGCGAGCGGGATGTGGCCCTCGCCCGCCATCAGGCCCGACGTGGCGTCCAGGCCGATCCAGCCGGCGCCGGGCAGGAAGGCCTCGGCCCAGGCGTGCAGGTCGGTGAAGTCCGACGTGGGGCCTTGCGGACCCGTCAGCGGCTTCACGTCCGGCGCCAACTGGATCAGGTAGCCTGACACGAAGCGTGCCGCATAGCCCAGGTGGCGCAGCGCATGGACCAGCAGCCAGGCCGAGTCCCGGCAGGACCCCTTGGCCTCCTGCAGGGTGTATTCGGGGTCCCACACGCCCGGCTCCATGCGGACGATGTAGCTCACGCGCTCCTGCACCCGGCGGTTCAAGTCGACCAGCATGTCGATGGTGCGGCGCGGCTCCCGCGGCACCTCGTCCAGCAGCTTTTGCAGCAGGGGGCCGGCCGGCTCGCGGCGGCGGAACGGGGTCAGTTCCTCCTCCAGCACGGCGTCGTAGGTGAAGGGCCACTGCTCGGCCTCCGGCTCCAGGAAGAAGCCGAACGGGTTGATGGTGGCCATGTCGGCAACCAGGTCCACCGTCACGTCGAAGTGCGTGACGCGCTCGGGGAAGACCACGCGGGCGAGGAAGTTGCCCTGCGGGTCCTGCTGCCAGTTGATGAAGTGCGGCTCGGGATGCACGGTCAGGGAGTAGGACAGGATGGGCGTGCGGGTCTGCGGCGCCGGGCGCAGGCGGATGGTCTGCGGGCCGAGCTTCACCGCGTGGTCGTAGCGGTAGCTGGTGCGGTGCATCAGGGCGGCTTGTACGCTCATGCGCGGTGGTCCATGGCTTGGCGGCAGGATGTTTGCATTGCAGCAACATCGCCGCAGCAAAGGGCGGGCGCAAGGGAGGACGCTTCCCATATGGGCAGCACTGATCTGCGCGGACCCT
>CAXTFY010000171.1:0-10761 GCA_964243265.1 uncultured Acetobacteraceae bacterium
GGCGCTGGCGCCGCAGCGCAGGAAGGCCGTCACCCGGCCGGGCTGGCGGCGCCCTTGCAGGTCATCGGCATGCGTCAGCAGATGCAGCAGCAGGTCCGCGGCGAATGTGCGGAAGTGGACCGCCAGCATCCTTGCCTGGTCGTGCCCTAGCGTGAACACCTGGCCGGCAACCAGCAGCCCGGCCAGGCGCGCCATGTGCTCGGTCGCCAGCACCAGGAAATCCAAGCCGTGCGCGGCATCGTGGAAGCGGTAGATGCAGCGGAAATTGTCCAGGAAGAAGCCGCCGGTGCAAGGGACCAGTTCGCCGGACGCCGGGGACGGCCAGCGCAGCAGCCCGTCGCCGCGCAGCGCTGCCATGACCTGCTCCTGCAGATCCTGGTGCACGGCGTCGCGCAACGCGGGCAGGGCCGGCGGTGGGCCAGCTTGCTCCAGAGGGTGATGCGCCAACGGCAGCACGGCGTCGTGGAACCGATGGACCAAGCGCTTCAACAGGCTGGGACGGAGGCGTTGGAGCACCGGCAGGTCCGGGCCGGGCAACCCGCCATCCGAAGGCAACAGGGCATCCCGCAGGCCGCACAGCGCCGTGACCACCGCATCCTGCAACGCCGCCTGCGTCTCCGGCGGCCAGAGGTCGGGATCGTCGGGCAGCAGCATTGCGGCATCGTCCAGGAACCACTCGGCCTGCATGCCGCTGGCGTGCTCCAAGTCGAGGATCGCGAGACCCGGGGCGACGGCGGCCCCAGTGGCCTGCCAATGCTTGCCAAGCTGCGCCAGCTCCGGTGGGGTGGAGCAGACCGCCATGCGCCGTCCGTCCGGGTGGAGGATGCTCACCGCTGCCCCAGTTTGCGCCACCTCCACGCGTATCAGCGCCATGCGCCCCCTGTCCATCCATGGCGCCTGCCCGGCAACCGTTGCGTTATGCGCGTATCACCGCGGTTGACGCCATGCTATCGGGTCTGCACCGCATCACGCTAGCGTTCCTGGCATAGTGCAACCCGGGCGTGCAATCAGGGCCGGCAAGGCAGCGGCAAAAGGGGTCGAGGCTTGGCACTCTCAATCGGCGTCATCGGAGCAGGCTGGTACGGCTGCCACATCGCCGTCTCGCTCCGCGCCCTCGGCCTGGACGTGGACGTGTTCGAGCAGCACGCCCGCCCGCTGCACGAGGCCTCCGGCAACAACCAGTTCCGCCTGCACCTGGGCTTCCACTACCCCCGCCACCACACCACCCGCGCGCAGTCCCGCGACGGCTTCATGCGCTTCGTCGAGCGCTATCCGAACCTCAGCCGCGAGGTCGCCGAGAACATCTATGCCGTCCCGCGTGAGGACAGCCTGATCGACTTCGCCACCTACCGCCTGATCATGACCTCGTCGGGCATCGACTACCGCGAGGTGCATGGGACCAGCATCCCCCTGCAAGGCGTCGATGGCCTGATGCTGGCCGGGGAGCGCGTGCTGCTGATCGACCGCGCCCGGCGCTACTTCACCGAGCGCCTGGGCCGCCACCTGCACCTGGGCACGCGGATCAGCCATGTGGAGGACCGGGCGGACGGCGTCTACCTCGACGGCGCGCGGTACGACATCCTGGTCGATGCCACCTGGGGCCACCGCGCCGGCTTGCCGATGCGCTTCTTCTATGAACCGACGATCCTGCTGTACTATGAAACCGACGGCCCGTTCCCCGCCGTCACGCTGGTGGACGGCCCGCTGTGCTCGATCTACCCGACCGAGGACCCTGGCCTGTACACCCTGTCCAGCGTCCCCCACACCCCGTTGGGCCAGACCGAGACCGCCGAGGCCGCCCGCCACCTGCGCGACAGCGTGACCGGGGAGCTGGTGGCCGCCAAGGCCCGGTTGATGGAGCAGCAGATCATGCGCTACGTGCCAGAGTTCCGCGACCGCTTCCGCCTGGTCGGCCCGCAGGTCAGCATCAAGACCAAGCCGGTCGGCAAGTTCGACGACCGGAGCTGCTACGTGTTCCACCGCGGGCGCACCTTCACCGTCATGTCCGGCAAGATCGACACGATCTTCTTCGCCGTCGAGCGCATCCTGTCCTCCATCGAGGCCGGGCAGGTGGACCGGGCCAGCAACGCCAGCTCGCTGCGGCGCGAGGCCGTGCAGGTTCGGGCCTGACCGCTTGGGCGCTCCGCTTTGCGACGCGCTGATCGGCAGCACCGGCTTCGTCGGCGGCGCCCTGCTGGCGCGGCGCAGCTTCGGTGCAAGGTTCCACTCGGCCGACATCGAGGGCATCGCCGGGCGGCGGTTCAGCCGGGTGGTGTGCGCCGGCGTGACAGCGGTGAAGTGGTGGGCCAACGCAAACCCGGCGGCGGACCTGGCGGGCATCGGGCGCCTGACCGCCTGCCTGGACCGGGTGGAGGCCGACAGCTTCGTGTTGATCTCCACGGTTGATGTCTATGCCGATCCGCAGGGCGTCACCGAGGACGACCCGGCGCCCGGCGCGCACCCTTACGGACAGCACCGGGCCATGCTGGAGGACTGGGTGCGGAGCCGTTTCCCGCGTCACCACATCATCCGCCTGCCGGCGCTGTTCGGGCCGGGGCTGAAGAAGAATGCCCTGTTCGACCTGCTGCACGGCCATCGGCTGGCCTGGATCGACCCGGCCTCCCGCTTCCAGTGGTATCCCCTGCCCCGCTTGGCCGACGACATCGACCGCGCGCAGGCGGCGGGGCTGCCCCTGGTGAACCTCGTCGCCGAGCCGGTGTCGATGGCCGCCATCCAGCAGTGCCTGTTCCCTGGGCAGCGGCTGGGCGGACAGGCGCAGCCGGTCGCCTACGACGTCCGCACCCGGCACGGCCCGGTGTTCGGCGGCAACGCGGACTACACGATGACGGCGGCGGCGGTGATGTCCGCCCTCACGGCCTTCGTGGCCGGGGCGCAGGCAGTTTCCGGCCCGGCGTGAAGCTCGGCGTCTCCAACCTCGCCTGGGCGCCGGCGGACACCCCGGCCGTGCTGGACCGGCTGGCCGCGCTGTGCGTGCAAGGGATCGAGGCCGCGCCGACGCGCATCGCCGGCTGGGACGGCCTGACCCCCGGGGTCTTGGCTGGCTTCCGCCGCCAGGTCGCGGCGGCGGGCTTGCAGATCCCATCCTTGCAAGCCCTGTTCTTCGGCCGGCCCGGCGACCAGTTGCTGGGTGACGCCGCCGCCTTTGCCGCCATGGCGGAGCACACCCGCCGCATCGCCGCCATCGCCGGGACCCTGGGCGCGGCGGTCGCGGTGTTCGGCGCCCCGCGCAACCGCATCCGCGGCGCCTTGACGCCGGAAGCTGCCGAAGAACTGGCCGCCGCACGGCTGCAGATCCTGGGGGACATCGCCCAGGCCGCCGGGCTGTCGCTCGCCCTGGAGCCGGTGCCGGCCTGCTACGGCGCCGACTTCCTGCTGCACGCCGCCGACGTGCGCCGCCTGGTCCGCCGGTGCGGCCACCCGGGCATCCGCACCCACCTGGACTCGGCGTGCATCACGCTGGCCGGCGATGGGCTGGCGCATGAGATCGCCGCGACCGGGGCTGGCGAGGGCGGCCTGGCCCACTACCACATTGCCGAACCCGGCCTCGGCCCGTTCGATGCGCCGTCCTGTCCCCACGCCGCGGCGGGCGCCGCGCTGCGGCAGGCTGCCTACGACCGCTGGCTGGTGATCGAGATGCGCGAGCAACCTGGCGGCCTTGCAACCCTGGAAACAGCCATTTGCCTGGCAAGGCAAGCTTATGGGGTGCCGGCGGCCAAAGGGTTATGCTAAGGTTGTGCTCTCGCTTCGTGATCACCCCGCCGATCACCCCCGCGCAGACTGTAGGCCGGCTACGATCCGCGCCCGCTCGCTCGCCTTCAATTGGCTGACCACACCCCGGCGATCCGGCGTTCAGCAGGCGACAGGAGCCTCCGATGGATATGGACATCGACACCCTGCCGGACGATGCGCTGTCCCCAACGGTCCAGGTACTGGCCGGCTCCCCGCTGTTCGACCCGGTCTTCTACGCCCGCCAGGCCGGCATCGAGGGACCGCCGGACGAGCTGGCGCAGCATTACCTGGCGCTGGGCGAGGCCGCGCTGCTGCCGCCCTCCCCGGGGTTCGATCCGCGCTTCTACCGCGACTACTACCCCGACGTGGCGCAGACCGGCATGAGCCCGCTGCTCCACTACATCCTGCACGGCCAGCAAGAGAGCCGCTATCCCAACCCCGCCCGCCTGCGGTCCGATGCGCAGCGCCTGACGGCCAGCGGGCTGTTCGACGCCCGCGCCTATGCCTGGAGCCGTGGGCGACCGCCGCTGCCCGGCCTGTCCGACCCCGAGGACTACCTGGTCGGGCGCGACCACCAGACGCCGATCGGCGCCGGGTTCGACAGCCGGCTATATGGCCAGCTCTATCCGGACACCCTGGCCGGTTATGCTATGCCGGTGCTGCACTACCTCGAGGTCGGCCGCGCGCAGCACCGCATCGCCAACCAGCACGACCTGAACCAGCGCCGGCAGGCATTCCACGGGCGGTTCAACGTACGCCACTACCTCGGCCAGTTGCCGCCGGGCGCCCCGGTGGGCGACCCGCTGGAGCACTACATGCTGCAGGGCTCGCTGCTGGGGCTCGATCCCGCGCCGGACTTCTCGGCCGATTATTACCTGCGCCGCTACCCGGACATGCTTGCGGCCGGGATGGACCCGTTCTTCCACTTCGCAGCGCACGGCCTCCAGGAGGGCCGGGTCGGCCGCCCCGACTTCTCCCACGCCATCAGCCAGGGCGGCGTCGCCTTCGACCTGGCCAAGCCGACCCTTCTTGTAACCAGCCACGAGGCGTCGCGGACCGGGGCGCCGCTGGTCGGGCTGAACGTCGGCGCGTGGCTGGCGGCGACCTACAACGTCATCAGCTACCTCGGCCGCGGCGGGCTGCTGCTGGAGGAGTTCCGGGCGCATAGCTGCCTGATGGTGGTCTGCCCGCTGTCGCCGCTAGACGCCGAGTACCTGCTGCGGTCGCTCCAGCAGACGCACCGGCTGGAGGCGGTGCTGCTCAACTCGGTCGAGACCAGCCCGCTCGCCCCCGCGGCGCTGCAGGCCGGGCTGCCGACGGTGGCGCTGGTGCACGAATTCGCCGAATACACCTTGCCGCCCGGCCGGATGACGACGGTGCTTGAAAGTGCCGACCGCGTGGTGGTCCCGGCCGGCCTGATCCGCGACAGCCTGCAAGCCGAGCTGGTCCGCACCCGCGCCGGCCCGGCCAACAGCATCACCGTGCGTCCCCAGGGCATCCTGCCGCACCTGCCGCGCGACAGCGCCGCCACGGACCTGACGCGGGAGGAAATCCTGGCCTTCGCCGGCATCGCATCCGGCCAGAAGGTGCGGATCGTGCTGGGCGCCGGCTATGTTCAGATGCGCAAGGGCGTGGACCTGTTCGTCCAGGTCGCCGCCGAGGTGCGCCGCCTGCATGGCGACGATGTGCGGTTCCTCTGGGTCGGCGACGGCTACCATCCCCAGGCGGACCTGGCCTACTCCGCTTGGGTGGCCGACATGGTGCGTCGCCTGGACCTGGAGGGCACGCTGCATTTCCTGCCGTCGCAGAGCAGCCTGGACGCCGTGTTCGCACTGTCGGACGTGTTTTTCCTGCCCTCCCGGCTGGACCCGTTCCCGAACGTGGTGCTGGACGCCTTCCGGGCCGGACGCGCGGTGGTGTGCTTCCAGGACGCGACCGGCGTGGCGGCGCTGTTCACCGGGCCGGACGCCGCGGCGGGCATGGCGGCGCCATACTGCAGCGTCGCCGAGGCCGCCCAGGCGCTGGTCCGCGCCTTCCGCCCGGCCGACCTCAAGCGTGGCCTGCAGAACGTGAGATTGGCAGAGCGGCGGTTCGGCTTTGCCGACTACATGGCGGCCCTGGATGGGGAGATGGCGGCGGCCCGCGCCTCCCAGGCGTTGATCGCCGAAGCGGTTGAGCGCATTGAGGCCAGCGGCCAGTTCGATGCGGCGTTCCACGCCGGCGCCGGGCGGCCGGTCGGTCCGGCCGAGGCCCGCCATGCGATGCGGGAATACGCGGCTCAGGGCGTCAAGGGCCTGATGCAATACAGCCCGCGCCCCGGCTTCAACGAGGGCCTGGCGCGGGCTGCACTCGGACCGGGTGCGGCGGCTGGCCCGGCGCTCGCCGCACCGGGGGTGCCGGCCGACACGCACCGCTGCATCGTCCTGGATGGGCACGGAGATGGGCGCGGGACGCCCTGCCCTCCCATCGGCCGCGTCGCCCTGCACCTGCACCTGCACTATCCGGAGCTGGCCGCCGGGTTCGTGGCCGACCTGCTCGCCGCTGGCAGCACGGCCGACCTAATCGTGACCACCACATCGGACGACCGCGCTTTAGAAGTCGGCTACGCCCTGCGCGGCTACAAGGCCGGCGGCGTGCAGTTGGTGGTCGTGCCCAACCGCGGGCGCGACATCGGCCCGTTCCTGACCGAGGTCGGCCGGCATGTCCGCAGCGGCGCCTACGACCTCGTTGGCCACCTGCACGGCAAGCGCAGCCTGGCGGTCGATGCCGGCATGGGCGACCGCTGGCGGCGGTTCCTGACGGGGGTGCTACTGGGCGCCGGGTCCGGCGTGGCGGCGGCGCTGGCGCCCTTCGCCGAGGACCCGGCCCTGGGCCTGCTGTTCCCAGAGGACCGGCACCTGGTCGGCTGGACCCGCAACCGCGCCGCCGCCGCGGACCTCGCCGCCCGCATGACGCCGGCCCCGATGCTGCCGGGGTGGCCGGTGTTCCCGCTGGGCACGATGTTCTGGGCCAGGCCGGCGGCGCTGGAGCCGCTATGGGCGCTGGGCCTGGGGACGGCGGACTTCCCGCCCGAGCCGCTGGCCTATGACGGCACGATGCTGCACGCCATCGAGCGGCTGCTGCCAGCGGTGTGCGAGGCCACCGGGCACGGCTGGGCGACGCTGCACGCCGCGCACCTGGCCTGGTGAGCACCCCGATTTCTCTGGTTCCTATGCAACTTATTGGTGTAACCGGAGCGCGAATGATGTAAATCGTACAGTTTACGGTCAGGACCCTTAATGTTCACGAAGGCTGACGCGAGCGTCGCCTTGCTCCAGGACCCAATCCAAGGCTTGAGCGCCGTCGAGCCCGGCCTAGGTGCGATCGCTGGCCTTCGCTGCCTCGTGTTGGGCGCGGGCGGCTTCCTCGGCCGGTCCTTGGCAGCTTTGCTGCAGCGCCGTGGGGCGGCCGTGCAAGGCTTTGGCCACAGCGCATCGGCTGCCCGCCCGTCCGCCCTGGCCTGGACGGCAGGCGCGTTCGAGGACCGTGCGGCCCTGGCTGCTGCCCTGGTCGGCCAGGAGGTGGTGTTCCACCTGCTCGGCTCGTCGCTGCCGCACGCCAGCAACCGCGACCCGGCTGCCCACGTGGCCGACCAGGTGGTCCCGACGCTGCGCCTGCTGGAGCTGTGCCGGGCTGCAGGGGTGCGGCGCATGGTGTTCGCGTCGTCCGGCGGCACGGTCTACGGCATCCCCGCCGAGGTGCCGACGCCCGAGGGCGCCCCGACCGCGCCCTTGTCGGCCTACGGCATCAACAAGCTGATGGTCGAGCACTACCTCGGGTTGTATGGCCGCCTGCACGGCTTGGAGCACCAGGTGCTGCGGATCGCCAACCCTTATGGACCCGGCCAATCACCGTTCCGGCAACAGGGCGTCGTCGCCGCCATGCTGCACCGTGCGCTCTCCGGCTCGGCAGTGGAGGTATGGGGCGGCGGCGGCGTCACGCGCGACTTCATCCATGTGGACGATGTAGCGACGGCGTTCGTGGCGGCCGCCCTGTATGACGGTCCGCATCGGGTCATGAACGTCGGCAGCGGGCGCGGCCGCAGCCTGGACCAGGTGGTGGCGGACGTGGCGGCGGCGGCTGGCCGGCCAGGGCTGCAAGTGGTCCGCAAGCCGGGCCGTCCGGCCGACGTGCCCGTCAGCATCCTGGACTGCGGGCTGATCCAGCGCGAGACGGGGTGGCAGGCTCAGGTCGGCTGGATTGACGGGTTGGCTGGCACGGCGGCGTGGGTCCGGTCGGCCTACGGCCTATGACTTCCCCCCCTCCCGGAGGGAGAGGGGAAAGACGGCCCCCAACCCATGCGGCTTCAGCCCTTCTTGACCCAGCCGCGCTCGCCCTGCTGCCAGTAGGTCAGCGTCAGCCCGGCCGCCTTGACGGCTGACCAACGGCTGCGGGCTGCCTCCACCGCGGCGCCATCCCCGCCGTCAAACAGGTCGAACACGCGGTCGAACAGCGCATCCCCGGGCATGCCGGCCCCGTCCAGCACGAACAGGTATCGCGCGCCATTGGGGCAGTCCTCGCCGGCGGTCAGCCAGATCGGCTGCAATGCGCCCTCGCCCGGCTTTCCAAAGGTGCGCGCCGTGCCATGCGGCAGCCAGTCCGGGTCTTTGCTGGCCCAGAGCGCATCGTCCAGCGCCGCCACCCGGGCCTCCGAGCCGCACCGCACCAGCGCGCGCCGCCCAGCAGCCAGGGTGCGGCCCAGCAGCGCCGGCAGCGCCGCATCCGGGGTAGTGCGCGTCAGGTGGTAGAAGCCGACCTCAGCCATGCGTCTCGTAATGCTCGGCCACCAGGCGGTCGAGCATGCGGACCCCGTAGGCGGTGGCGCCCTTTGGCGTGGTCGGGCTGTCCTTGGTCGCCCACGCCATGCCGGCGATGTCCAGGTGCGCCCAGGGGCCGCGCACGAACCGCTGCACGAACTGCGCGCCGATGATGGCGCCGCCGGGCCGCCCGCCGATGTTCTTCATGTCGGCGATGTCGGACCGGATCAGCTTGTCGTAGGCCTCGCCGAGCGGCATGCGCCACAGCGGCTCCCCGGCCGCCTTGCCCGCCGCCAGCAGCCGGTCCGCCAGGGCGTCGTCGTTGCAGAACAGCCCGCCGTGCTCGTGCCCGAGGCTCACGATGATCGCGCCGGTCAGGGTGGCTAGATCGACGGTGATCACCGGGTCGAAGGCGTCCTGCGCGTGCCATACCAGGTCGGCCAGCACCAGGCGGCCCTCGGCGTCGGTGTTCTGCACCTCGATGGTCTGCCCGGACAGCGAGCGCACGACATCGCCGGGCCGCTGCGCGGTGCCGCTGGGCATGTTCTCGACCAGGCCCACGATTCCCACCGCGTTGACCCGCGCCTTGCGCCCGGCCAGCGCCGCCATCAGGCCGACCACCGTGCCGGCGCCGGCCATGTCCCACTTCATGTCCTCCATCCCCGGCGCGGGCTTGATGCTGATGCCGCCGGTGTCGAAGGTGACGCCCTTGCCGACGAAGCAGACAGGCTTGGCGCCGGTCTCCCCGCCGTTCCAGCGCATGATGACCACCCTGGCCTCCTGCACGCTGCCCATGGCGACGGCGAGGATGGCCCGCATGCCGATGCGCTCCAGGTCGGCGGGGCCGAGCACCTCGACCTCCAGGCCGAGGTCCGCCAGCGGGCGGCAGCGTTCGGCCATCTCGGTCGGGGTCAGGACATTCGGCGGCTCGCTGGCGAGGTCGCGGGACAGCACGACGCCGCGGGCGATGGCGGCGAGCGGCGTCCAGGCAGCCCCGGCTGCGTCGGGGTCGTCGGTCAGGACCGTCAAGCCGTGCAGCTTCGGCTTGTCGTCCGCGGTTTCCTTCGTGCGGTAGCGGTCGAAGCGATACGACCGCAGCAGCGCGCCCAGCCCGGCATGCGCGGCGTGACCGGGCGGCATCCCGTCGGCGGCCACCGCGGCCACGGCGTCCCGCGCCAGTGCGACATAGGCCAGGCCGCCCGCCTCCTCCATGCCGCGTGGGGTGTGGTCGGCCTCCTTGCCGAGGCCGACCAGCACGACGCGGGTCAGGCCCTCGCTGGGCGCCAGCACGACGCAGGTCTGACCCTTCTTGCCGGTAAAGGCGGCGGCGGCCATCGCGCGGGTCAGCGCGCCGCCGCAGGCCGCATCCGCCTGTGCCGCCACCCCTGCCCCGGCGCCCAGCCCGGCCGCAGCGCCCTCGGTCAGCAGCAGGGCCAGGCCGCCGGTCGAGGGCGGGGCAGCCGGGGCGAACGCGATGTCGGTCATGAGGTCTCCAGGATCAATAGCCTTGCAGTGTAGCAGCGCACCCCCGCTTTGCCAGGGTGTGCCTGCTTGTGGTCCTATGCCGCGATGGAAGATGCAGCCCTGCTGACCCTTGCCGCCGACCTGGCCCGCCGCGCCGGAGCCGTGATCCTGGCCGTGCGCGCCCGCGGCTTCGAAACCCACCGCAAGACCGACGAAAGCCCGGTGACCGAGGCCGACCACGCCGCCGAGGCGCTGATCGTCAAGGGCCTGCGCGCCGCGACGCCGGGTATCCCTGTGGTGGCGGAGGAGGAGCACGCCGCCGGCCTGCTGCCCGACCCGCACCACGAGTACTGGCTGGTCGATCCGCTGGACGGCACGCGGGAGTTCGCCGCCGGGCGGGACGAGTTCACCGTCAACATCGGGCTGGTGCGCGATGGCCGGGCGGTGCTGGGCGCCGTGGGGGTGCCGGCGTATGGCGAGCTGTTCGGCGGCATCCTCGGCGACAAGCCGCGCGCCTGGAAGCGCACTACCGCCGGGGAGCACGCGATCCGCGCCCGGGTGCCGCCGCCGGAGGGGCTGCATGTGCTGGCCAGCCGGCATTATGCCGCCGACCCGCGGCTGGACGCCTTCCTGCAGGGCCGCGCGACGGCCAGCATGACCAACATGGGGTCGGCGCTGAAGATCGTCCGCGTGGCGGAGGGGGCGGCGGACCTGTATCCCCGGTTCGGCCGCACGATGGAGTGGGACACCG
>CAXTFY010000172.1:0-10705 GCA_964243265.1 uncultured Acetobacteraceae bacterium
CATTGCCGCGTAGGAACAGCAGCATGACCAATAAAGCAGCCCTAAAAGGCGTCAGCAGGCGGGGCGTCCTGGCGGCGGCGGTGGGCGCGGCGGCCGGGTCCGGCGCGATCACCGGGTTCCCGACGATCTGGGCGCAGAACATCAAGGACGTGGAGATCCGCCACGCCGGCCAGCCCGTGACGGTGCTGACGCAGATCGGCGAGCAGGCGACCAAGGACCTGGGCTTCAGGGTGACGATGCAGGCGGCGGAGAATGCCGACCTGCTCAACCGGTACCTGACGCAGTCGGCCAACATCGACGTCGGCGACGTGAGCCTGGCCTACATGAAGTACCTGATCGGCCGGAACATCCTGCAGACCATCCCGCAGGCCAAGTTCAAGGGCTGGGACGCGACGCTGCCGCTGTTCACGCAAAACGTCTATCCCGATGGGCGCAAGGTCTCGACCCAGGGCATCTCCCCCTACACCGTGCTGTATGCGACCGACGCCAGCGGGGCGAAGGCCGCGCCGGGTCCGACCGAGTTCCTGAACGGCGTGCCCACCATCACCAACGGCGACACGCTGGGCATCCGCCCGGACCTGACGGGACGGCCGATCGGCAGTTGGGCCGACTTGCTCAGCCCCGACTTCAAGGGCAAGGCGGCGCTGCAGGACAACCCGACCATCGGGGTGATCGACGTCGCCATGGCGGTGGAGGCGCGCGGCGACATCAAGTACGGCAACAAGGGCAACATGACCCGCGAGGAGATTGACAAGACGGTCGCGCTGATGATCGACACCAAGCGGTCCGGGCAGTTCCGCTCGTTCTGGGGGTCGTTCGATCAGTCGGTGAACCTGATGGCCTCGGGCGAGGTGGTGATCCAGTCGATGTGGTCCCCCGCGGTGACGGCGGTGCGCAGCCGCGGCATCCCCTGCGTGTTCCAGCCGCTGAAGGAGGGTTACCGGGGGTGGGGCTACATGATGGGGTTCATGAAGCACCTGTCCGGGCTGAAGCTGGATTGCGCGTACGAGTACCTCAACTGGTACACGGCGGGGTTCCCGGGGTCGGTGATCGCGCGGGAGGGTTACTATTCAGCGCAGCCTGGCACCGCGCGGAAGTTCCTGACCGCGGCGGAATGGGACTACTGGTATGGCGGCAAGCCCGCGGCCGAGGACATGAAGGACCCGTTCGGCCGCTTGATGGAACGGGCCGGGCGGTCGCGCGACGGCGGGTCGTTCGACGAGCGCATGGGCAACATCGCCGTGTGGAACTCCGTCATGGACGAGGACCGCTATTTAACCCGGCGCTGGAACGAATTCATCAGCGTATGAGGCACGCTTCCTTCTCCCTCTCCCTCCGGGAGAGGGAGCAGGCAGGCAGCGGCCCAATGTCATAAGCGACTTCCCTGAGGACCAGGGAAAACTGGCATGACGCAGTCCACCGCCCCAAGCCCGTCCGTCCTGGCCCGCGACGGCGCGCCCCAATCCCGCGCGGCCACCGCGCCCCTCCGCACGCCACGGCAACGGCCCTGGCTGGTGTCCTGGCTGCAGGTCGCCCCGCTCGCCGTCATCCTGCTGGTGCTGTTCGCGCTTCCGACGATCCTGTTCGTCGTCATCAGCTTCTGGGACTACGACCGGGTCGGCATCTACCCGGCGTTCATGCTGGACAACTACAAGGACCTGTTCACCACGCCCGCGACCTGGCGCATCTACACCAGCTCGCTCCGGTTCGCTGGCATCGTCTGGGTGGTCACCCTGTTCCTCGGGTTCAACATCGCGCAGTTCCTGGTGTTCCACGTCCGCAGCGGCACCACGCGGATGCTGCTGTTCCTCGCCTGCGCCATCCCGTTCTGGACCTCGGGCATCATCCGCACCATCGCCTGGATTCCCTTCCTGGGCCGCAACGGCGCGTTCAACACCCTGCTGATGGACCTGCATCTCATCTCGCAGCCGCTGGAGTTCCTGCTGTTCTCCGACTTCTCGGTGATCATCACCTACGTCCACCTCAATACACTGCTGATGATCGGGCCGATCGCCAACTCGATGGCCAAGATCGACCGGGCGTTGATCGAGGCGGCGCGCGATGCCGGGGCCAGCCGGTTCCAGGTCTTGCGTTACGTGATCATCCCCCTGTCGCGCACCGGCATTGCGCTCGGCTCGATCCTGGTGTTCACCCAGGTGATCGGCGACTACTTCGTGGTCAAGCGCATGAGCGGCGGGCAGAGCGCCTCCATCGTCTCGGCGCTCTCGACCGAGATCCAGGCGATGCAGTTCCCGCCGGCCTCGGCCAGCGCGGTTGTGCTGGTGCTGTTCGTGGCGGTCGTGGTGGGGCTGATGATGCGGGTGGTGGACGTGCGCAAGGAGCTGGTCAGTTGAGCGCGGCCCATCCCTGCTCCCTCTCCCTCCGGGAGAGGGTTGGGGTGAGGGGGTCTTGGGGCGCAGTCCTTTCAACCTCTGCAGCCTGGCGCCGGCGGCTTCTGGTGCCCGCACGCAAGCAAGACCTCCTCACCCCGGCCCTCTCCCGAAGGGGGAGAGGGAGCAGATGCTGTCCTCATGCCAACTGCCGTCCCATCTTCCGTGAGAAGAAGCAGGCAGAAAGTGTCCTCGTGCCGAACGCGCTGCTGCGTCATTGCGAGGAGCGAAGCAACGCGGCGATCCAGGACCGCAGGCGCGGTTTGCAATGATGGCGGCCCGCACCGTGGCCCGCGAACCTCGGCCGCCCACCTTCTACCTGCTGGCTGCCCTAATGACCCTGTTCCTGGTGTTCCTGTACGGCCCCATGCTCATCATCTACCTGCTGTCGTTCCAGGGACCGACCGGCGGCGTCACCTTCCCCATGGTCGGGGTGTCCACTAAGTGGTTCGCCGACATCCTCCGGCCCGGCCAGATGGCCGACATCCCCGTCTCGTTCGGCCGCTCCGTCATGCTGGCCACCGTCGTCAGCGCGCTCACGGTGGTGATCTCGGTCGCGGCCGGCCTGGGGTTCCGCCGCAGGTTTCCCGGCGCCGCCCTGCTGTTCTACGTCGCCATCGCCAGCCTGGTGATGCCAAGCCTGCTGGTGGGCTTTGGCATCGGCCTCGGCTTCCAGCTTTTCGGGCTGCCGCAGGGGCTGTGGACCTCGGCATTGGGGGCGCAACTGACCTGGACCTTGCCGTTCGGCCTGCTGACGATGTTCGCCGTCGTCGCCCGGTTCAACCGCGCCTATGAGGAGGCCGCCACCGACCTCGGCGCCAACGCCTGGCAGCGGCTGCGCTATGTGACGTTGCCGATCCTGGCGCCGGGCATCATCGGCGTGGCGGTCGGCGCGTTCACGCTGTCCTATGACGAGTATGCCCGCACGACGCTCACCATCGGCAGCCGCAACACCTTGCCGCTGGAAATCTACGCGCTGATCTCCAGCGACAGCACGCCGACCTTGTTCGCCATCGGCACGGTGACGACCGTCGTGTCGTTCGTGCTGATTGGCATAACCTTGATGGCCGTGCTGCGGATGCAGCGGCGGCGGGCGCGGGGCTGAATGGACGCAAGATTCGACGTGGAACTGATCGATGTCGTCAAGCAGTACGGCGCCACCGTCGCCGTGGATGGCATCTCGCTGCGGGTGCCCAAGGCGAGCTATTGCTGCCTGCTGGGACCCTCGGGTTGCGGCAAGACCAGCACGCTGCGGATGATCGCCGGACACGAGTCGATCTCGGCCGGAGACGTGCTGATCGACGGCCGCAACGTCACCGGCCTGCCGCCGAAGGGGCGCGGCACCGCGATGATGTTCCAAAGCTACGCCCTGTTCCCGCACCTGAGCTGCCTGGACAACGTGGCCTTCAGCCTGCGGATGCGCGGCGTGGCGCGGGCGGAGCGGCAACGGACGGCGCACGAGTTCCTGGACCTGGTGCAGATGGGCGGCTTCGCCCAGCGGCTGCCGGCGCAGCTTTCCGGCGGGCAGCAGCAGCGGGTGGCGCTGGCCCGCGCGCTGATTATCCGCCCGCAGGTGCTGCTGCTGGACGAGCCGCTGTCGGCCCTCGACCCCTTCCTGCGGGTCAAGGTGCGCGAAGAGCTGAAGCGGCTGCAGCGCGAGCTTGGCATCAGCTTCATCCACGTCACCCACAGCCAGGACGAGGCGATGGCGCTGGCCGACCAGATGGTGGTGATGGATGGCGGCCACATCCGCCAGGCCGGGCCGCCGCGCGAGGTGTTCGACCGCCCGGCGGACCGCTTCATCGCGCGCTTCATCGGCGGGCATAATGTGCTCGATGGACCCAGCGGACCCATCGCGGTGCGCGCCGACCGCTGCACCCTGGGCAACGAGGGCCTGCTGGTGCACGTCGTGGCCGTGGAGTACCAGGGCACGACGGTCCGCGTGGCGCTGCGCACCGGGGACGGCGCGGAGCTGTCGGCGCAGGTGCCGGACCAGGACTTCGACGCCGCGCCGGTCGAACCCGGCGCCGCCACCTGCCTGCGCTGGTCCCGCGCCGACGAGCGGCCGTTGCGGCATTGACGGCGCTGAACCGGCTCGGCGCGGCGCAGGCCGCTGCCATGATCCGTGCGGGCACGCTGACCGGCCCGCGCTTCACTGACCGGCAGCTCCTGGCGGTAGCCGCCGCTGCGCCCTGCATCATGGCCGCGTGACGGGCAGGACGAGGAGCGCATTGCCTACTTCTCCCTCTCCCTCCGGGGGAGGGCCGGGGTGAGGGGTCTTGCGGCACGATCCTCGGCCCGTTGTGGAGCGGCTCCTGTTGCGGGAGGGACCTGTGCTTGCCGCCTCCCTCACCCCGACCCTCTCCCGGAGGGAGAGGGAGCAGCGACAGCCCGCCCGTGCCTACGTTATGTGCAGAAAGCCCGCTTCAACGTCATTCCAGATCTGGCACCGCAATTATGGCCGCACTTCCCGGTTGCGCCCCCACCGGTCGCGCCGCCACCCTGGCGCAACCGGCATGGAGGCACCGCATGGCCCGATTTCGACCCTTTCTCGGCCTGGCGGCTGGCCTGCTCCTCACCGCACAGGCCCAGGCGCAGGGCGTGCTGACCGTGGCCATGACCGCCGGCGACATCCCCGTCACCACGGGCAACCCCGACCAGGGCTTCGAGGGCTTCCGCTTCGTGGCGCTCAACCTGTACGACTCGCTGATCAACTGGGACCTGTCCAGCGCCGACCACCCCGCCGAGATCAAGCCCGGCCTCGCCACCGAGTGGCACGTGGACCCCGCCAACACCCGCCGCTGGCTGTTCACCCTGCGCGACGGCGTGAAGTGGCACGACGGCTGCCCGTTCACCGCCGACGACGTAGTGTGGAACTTCGGCCGCTTCGACGAGAAGGCGCCGCAGTGGAACGCCCAGCAATTCGCGCTGGCCCGCGCCTATTTGCCCAACTTCGCCGGGGTCGAGAAGGTGGACGACCACACCGTCGCCTTGACGACCAAGGTGCCCAGCTCGCTGTTTCCCTACGAGATGAGCTTCGTCGTGATGACCAGCCGGTGCCGGGCCGAGGCGCTGAAGTACGACTGGGCGGCGGTCGCCAACCAGCCTTCCGGCACCGGCCCCTACCGGTTCGACCGGGTGGTGGCGCATGAGCGGCTGGAGATGGTGCCCAACCGCGACTACTGGGATAAGGCGCGCATCCCCAAGCAGGACCGCCTGGTGCTGCTGCCGATGCCGGAGGCGAGCACCCGAACCGCGGCGCTGCTGAGCGGTCAGGTGAACTTCATCGAGGCCCCGTCGCCGGACGCCATCCCGCGGCTGAAGGCGGCGGGGATGCAGATCGTCACCAACTCCTACCCGCATAACTGGAATTACCAGCTCAACATCGAGAACGGGCCGTTCAAGGACGTGCGGGTCCGCAAGGCCGCCAACTATGCGATCAACCGGGCGGACGTGGTGGAGCTGCTGGGCGGCATCGCCATCGAGGGGCCGGCGAACTTTCCGCCGGGCACCGCCTATTACGGCCATCCCGTCAGCTACGCCTACGACCCGGCGAAGGCCAAGGCCCTGCTGAAGGAGGCCGGCTGCCTGCCGTGCAAGGTGACGTTGGCGATCAGCACTTCCGGTTCCGGCCAGATGCAGCCGCTGCCAATGAACGAGCTGATCAAGTCGCAGCTCGACGAGGCCGGGTTCGACGTCACCCTGCAGGTGATGGACTGGAACGCCCTGCTGGCCCTGGCGCGTGCGGGCGAGCAGAGTGCGCCGGGGGTGGACGGCATCAACGTCAGCCGGTCGATCCAGGACCCGATCGCCGGCATGACGCGGTTCACGCAGCGGGCGCAGTGGGCGCCGAACGGCAGCAACTGGGGGCACTACACCTCGCCCGAGATGGAGGTGCTGATCACCCAGGCGTTCAACGAGTTCGACCCGGCCAAGCGCGAGCCGATCCTGGAGCGGATGCATGAGAGAATGGTGGACGACGCGGTGATGATCTGGGTTGTGCACGACATCAACCCGCGCGCCCTGTCGCCCAAGGTGCACGGCTTCGTGCAGGCGCAAAGCTGGTTCCAGGACCTGACGCCCATCACAATTGCCAAGTAGCGGCATGACCCGCACGATCCTGTGGCGGCTGCTGTATGCCTTGCCCATCGGGTTCGGGGTCAGCCTGGTGTGCTTCATGCTGGTCTATCTTGCGCCCGGCGACCCCCTGCAGACCGTGCTGCCGCCCGACGCCACCGCGGAGATGATCGAGGTCGTCAAGCGAGCCTATGGGTTCGACAAGCCGCTGCCAGTGCAGTTCGTGCATTGGCTGTGGCGGGCGGTGCAGGGCGATTTCGGGCTGTCGGTCGCGACGCGGCGGCCGGTGTCGCTGGAGGTCGGCGGCGCGCTGCTCAACACCCTGCAACTGGCGGTGTTCGCGGTGCCGTTGTCGTTCGTAATCGGGGCCGGGCTGGGGACGGTGGCGGGGTGCGCGCCGCCGGGGCGGCTGGGGCGGCTGCTGGACCGGGTGGTGACGGGGACGGCCGTCATGGGCGTCAGCGTGCCGAATTATTGGCTCGGCCTGGTGATGGTGATCGTGTTCGCCGTCGAGCTGGCGTGGCTGCCGGCGTCGGGCATGGGGGCCAGCGGGTCCGACAACTTCTCGCCGCTGCACCTGGACGACCTGCGATATCTGGTGATGCCGGTCATCACCCTGGCGCTGGTGCCGGTGGGCATCATCGCCCGCACCACCCGCGCGGCGGTGCTGGAGGTGCGCGGGCAGGACTTCGTCACCACCCTGCGGGCGAAGGGCCTCGGCGAGTGGGCCGTCGTGCGCCACGTGCTGAAGAACGCCGCGCCGGGGATGCTGGCGGTGATGGGGCTGCAGTTCGGCTACTTGATGGGCGGGTCCATCCTGGTCGAGCCGGTGTTCGCCTGGCCCGGCAGCGGCACCCTGCTCGGCCGCGCCATCGTCAACCGCGACGTGCCGGTGCTGCAGGGTGCGATCCTGTGCCTGTCGCTGATCTTTGTGGCGACCAACCTGCTGGTCGATCTGCTGCAGGTGGCCATCGACCCGCGGGTGCGCCGTGCTTGAGGCGACAGGGGAGCAGGCGAGGGTTTTCGACTCCCAGGCGCTAGTTGCGCCGGCGGCGGGCGCGCTGCCGGCGGAGGCGACGCCGGGCTACTGGGGCATGGTCGGGCGGCGGCTGCGGCGGGACCCGGTGACCCTGGTGTTCAGCGCGTTGATGCTGGCCATCGTGCTGGCGGCGGTGTTCGCGCCGCTGGTCTCGCCGTTCGATCCCTACAAGGAGGGCATCATCCTGCGGCTGAAGCCGTTCGGCTTCCGCGACCACCTGCTGGGCACGGACGAGCTGGGGCGGGATATCCTGGCGCGCATCCTGTATGGCGGGCGCACGTCGCTGCTGATGGGCATCGCGCCGGTGGTGTTCGCCGGGCTGGTCGGGGGCGCGCTGGGCGTGCTGGCGGGGTATGCCGGGGGCTGGGTGGGTACCCTGGTGATGCGGACGATGGACGTGTTCTATGCGTTCCCGTCGGTGCTGCTGGCGGTGGCGATCTCGGGCGCGATGGGCGGCGGGATGCTGAACGGCATGATCGCGCTGGCGCTGGTGTTCATCCCCGCGGTGTGCCGGGTGGCGGAGACGGCGACGACCCAGGTGCGCAACCTCGACTTCGTGGAGGCGGCGCGGGCGACCGGGGCCGGGCACGCGATGATCGTGCGCCACCACCTGCTGGGCAACGTGCTGGCGCCGGTGCTGGTGTATGCGTCGAGCCTGGTCAGCGTCAGCATCCTGCTGGCGTCGGGGCTGTCGTTCCTGGGGCTAGGGGTGCGCCCGCCGATCCCGGATTGGGGGCTGATGCTGTCCACGCTGCGCCAGGCGATCTACGTGCAGCCCTGGGTGTGCGCCGTGCCGGGGGCGGCGATCTTCGTCACCAGCATGTGCTTCAACCTGGTCAGCGACGGGCTGCGCTCGGCGATGGACGTGCGGCTGAAGTGAGGATGTTCCCGCTTGAGACTTGACACGACGCCTGGGCGCGACCGCGGCGGACCCGCGCAGCCGATGCTGATCGCCGAGGGCCTGCGCAAGCACTTCGCCCTCCCCGGCGGCGGCGCAGTCCGGGCAGTGGACGGCGTGTCGTTCGAGGTGGCGAAGGGCGAGACGCTCGGCGTGGTCGGCGAGAGCGGCTGCGGCAAAAGCACCCTGGCCCGGCTGCTGCTGCACCTGGTCCGCCCCGACGCCGGGGCGCTGGTGTTCGATGGCGAGACCGTCGGCGCCCCCGGCGGCATCGCGCTGCAGGACCTGCGGCGGCAGGCCCAGATGGTGTTCCAGGACAGCGCCAGCTCGCTCAACCCGCGGATGCCGGTGCGGGACAGCGTGGCGTTCGGGCCGCGCGTGCTGGGGCGCAGCCGGCGGCAGGCGGCGTCGGAGGCGGACGACGTGCTGCGCCGGGTCGGGCTGGCGCCGGAGCTGTTCGGCCCCCGGTATCCGCACGAACTGTCGGGCGGGCAGAAGCAGCGGGTCAACATCGCCCGCGCCCTGGCGCTGCAGCCGCGCCTGGTGATCCTGGACGAGGCGGTCAGCGCGCTGGACAAGTCGGTCGAGGCGCAGGTGCTGAACCTGCTGGCGGGGCTGAAGCGGCAACTGGGGCTGACCTACATCTTCATCTCGCACGATCTGGCGGTGGTGCGGCATGTGAGCGACCGGGTGCTGGTGATGTACCTCGGCTGCGTCGCCGAGAGCGGCCCGGCGGCGGAGGTATTCAACCGCCCGCTGCACCCCTACACGCGGGCGCTGCTCGCGTCGCGGCTGAGCCTGGACCCGGATCGCCGGGTGGAGCGGGCGCCCATCGGCGGCGACCCGCCGTCCCCGGCCAACCCGCCCAGCGGCTGCCGCTTCCGCACGCGCTGCCCGCATGCGGAGGCGGTGTGTGCCGAGCGGGCGCCGGCGCCGGCAAGCTGGGCGGGGCACCAGGCGGCGTGCCATATGGCACATCCGGGGTCGGGGCATTCCGCGGCCGTGCTGGCGGCATGATGCGGATGGCTGCGTCCCACGCGCCCGTTGTTGCCCTACCCAGCAATGCCCCATCCGGCATTGCCCCGCCGTCATTGCGAGAAGTGCTTGCGACGCGGCAATCCAGGGCGGCCAGCACGGTCCTGTCAGCCACTGGATTGCCGCGCTGCAAGGGCGGCTTGCAATGACGGGGGCCTGCGGTGAAGCGGGGTGCCGCCTTTGACCCCGGATGCCGGCGTGACGCCGTTGGCCGAGTTGGACGACCTGCGGGTGCGCTTCGGCGCCGGAGCGGCGGCGGTGGACGCAGTGCGCGGCGTGAGCCTGAGCGTCATGCCCGGCGAGGTACTGTGCCTGCTCGGCGAGAGCGGCTCGGGTAAGAGCGTGTCCCTGCGCGCCCTGTTGCGCCTGCTGCCGCCGCAGGCGCGCATCGAGGGCAGGGTGCGGGTCGGCGGGCAGGACGTGATGCGGCTGTCCGGCAAGGCGCTGCGGAGCCTGCGCGGCGGCGCGGCGGCGATGGTGTTCCAGGAGCCGATGACCGCGCTCGATCCCGTTTACACCGTGGGTCAGCAGATCATCGAGGGCGTACGGCAACACCTGGGTGGCACCCATGCGGCGGCCCGGGCACGGGCGCTGGAGGTGCTGGAGCTGGTCCGCGTGCCCGATGCTGCCCGGCGGCTGGACGCCTATCCGCACGAGCTGTCCGGTGGATTGCGGCAGCGCGTGGTGATCGCCATGGCGCTGGCCAGCCGCCCCAGGCTGCTGCTGGCCGACGAGCCGACGACGGCGCTGGACGCCACCGTGCAGATTCAGATCCTGGTGCTGTTGCGCGCCCTGCAGCGGGAGTTGGGCATGGGCATGGTGATCGTAACGCACGACCTGGGCGTCGCCGCCGAGGTCGCGGACCGGGTTGCAGTGATGTACGCGGGCCAGGTGGTCGAGCAAGGCCCGGTGCGCGATGTGCTGCGCCATCCCTCGCACCCCTATACGCAGGGCCTGCTGGCCTCCACGGTGCGGGAGGCCGGGGCGGAGATCGCCGCCATCCCCGGCGCACCGCCCGATATGCGGAGGCCGCCGCCGGGCTGCGCCTTCGCGCCGCGCTGCCCTTGGACGGTGGCGGCGTGCACGGCCGCGGTCCCGTTGGAGCGCGTGGTGGCGCCGGGCCGGACGGCCCGCTGCATCCGCGTGGGCGAGCTGGTGATGGCATGAGACCAATCGCCCTCCGCCCTGACCGGTCCGCCGGCTAGCCCCTCGTCATTGCCCCGTCTGTCATTGCCCCGTCTGTCATTGCCAAAAGCGCTTGCGACG
>CAXTFY010000173.1:0-10649 GCA_964243265.1 uncultured Acetobacteraceae bacterium
GCCGGCTGGTGCGGATGTCCATGTCGTTGTCGGCCAGCATGAAGCCGATGCCCTCGTGCTGCGCGATGGGCTTGCCGAATGCCTGTCGCTTGGCGGCATACGACACGGCGATGTCCTGCGCGCGGCGGGCCGACCCCAGCCACCGCATGCAGTGCGTCAGCCGCGCCGGGGCCAGGCGGATCTGGGCATAGCGGAAGCCCTGGCCGATCTCGCCCAGCACGTCGGCGGCAGGCACGCGCAGGCCCTCGATCTCCACCACGGCGTGGCCGCCGGCGAAGCCCTGGTCCATGGCGTCCATCACCCGGGCGACGCGGATGCCGGGCTGGTCCATGTCGGCCAGGAACATGGTGGCGCGGTCATCCTCGCCCTTGGCCATGATGATGGCGAACCCGGCGCCAACTGCCCCGGTGGTGAACCACTTGGTCCCGTTGATCACGTAGTCGTCGCCGTCACGCACTGCGGTGGTCAGCAGCGCCGCCGGGTCGGAGCCGGCGCCAGGCGGCGGCTCGGTCATGCAGAAGCACGAGCGGATTTCGCCCGACGCCAGGGGCCGCAGCCAGCGGTCCTTCTGCGGCGGGGTGGCGACGACCTCCATGAGGTGCATGTTGCCCTCGTCCGGGGCAGACAGGTTCATCGCCAGCGGGCCGAGCACGGAGTAGCCGGCCTCCTCGAACACGACCGCCCGGCCGACGTGGCTGAGCCCTAGGCCGCCGTACTCCCGCGCCACGTGCGGGGCCAGCAGCCCGGCCTCGGCGGCCAGCGCGTTCATCTCGCGGCGCAGCTCGTCCGTGGGGCCGTGGCGCTCCTGGCGGGTGTCGCCTTCGAGGGGGATGATCTTGTCGCGGATGAAGGCGCGGGTGCGGTCCTGCAGGTCGGACAGCTCGGCGGGGATGGTGAAATCCATAGGGCGTGCAACCTCGTGGCGGGTGGTTATGCTGCCTGGATATGGGGTGGCGTGGTAGGGTGTTTGCATGGACGTCGTCATGCGCCAGGAGATGTCGCTGTCTGCCGGCGACATGCTGCGGATGCCCGAGATCGGCGCCGAGGTGCCGTTGGCCAAGTTCTACGAAGGCACCTGACCCGCCCACTTGATCCAGGTGCCGTGCGGGCTGCCGGTGCCCAGCACGCGGTCCTCCCCGCCGGGCCAAAGTTGCAAGCGCAAGGTCGGCACCTCCGCGTGGCCCGGCGGCGGCTCGAACCGCAGCCAGGCCAGCGGTGCCGCCGGGGTTGCCTGCCGGCCCGCCGCTGCCATGTGCCCGGCAATGCGGGCCTGGGTCCCGGCTGGGAAATAGGTGAACGCGACCGAGTGCATCAGCACCCGCACAACGCCCGGTTCCGGCGCCAGGCTGATCGCAGCCTCCGTCCAGGGCGCGGCATCCCCCTGGACGACTCGGGGCGGCTGCGTCAGCGCCACGGCGAGCGCCGATCCCAGTCGGGCCAGCCGCGGCTGCTGGTCGGCCCAGACGTAGGCGCGCAGGCGCTCGCGGTCGGCCTCCTGCGTGATGTCGAGCGGCAGCAGGTCCACACCGCCGCGTCGCACAACCAGCACCGGTGCTGCTGGCGGCGGCGGTCCCGTCCAATCCGGTGCCAGCGCCAGGGCGCTGCCGGGCGTGCCGGCCTGCACCCCGGCCAGCCGGATGTCATACCGGTCCAGCAGCAGGTTCAGCCCTGCGCTCGCGCCGAGTTCATGCAACGCCACCGGCAGCCCGGTTTCCGCCGCGACCACCAGCAGCCCCGCCATCAGGATGGCCGAGCGGGCGACCTCGTTGGTTTGCGGCACGCTGTCCAGCCAGGGCGCCAGCGCCGGGTCGAGCAGCGCGGCCTGAATGGCGGTCCATAGCGTGTCGGCGTCGGGCAGCGGGTGCGGCGGGTAGAGCGGCGCCAGCGCCGGATGGCCGCGCTGGGCCAGCGCGTGCAGCCCGCCCGGCAGGCGCAGCGGCAGCATGTCCACCGCCGGGCCGGGTTGCGCAGGCCAGTCCAGGATGCGGCGGCCCAGCGCTGTATCCCGGTCCATCCGCTCCGCCGCCAGTTCCACCACCATCGCTGTCAGCGGCGAGCCAAGGTTGCGGCACCACCCGGCCTGGCGCGCGAATGCTGCGCGCACTGCCCCCTCGTCCTCCATGCTCCGCTCCTCTGATGGGAACCCATGCCGGGCCGGCCTGTTCGGGTCAAACCATTGAGGAGGCGGACATGCAAGCACGGGACATAAGCGTGGTGATCACCGGGGCGTCCAGCGGCATCGGCCGGGCGACCGCGCTGGCGTTCGCGGCCCGGGGCGCCAGCGTCACCCTGGCCTCCCGCCGCGGCGGCAAGCTGGCGGCGCTGGCCAAGGACTGCGTGGCGGCCGGCGGCCAGGCGCAGTATGTCGAAACGGACGTCACCGACCCTTCCGCCATGAGCGCCCTGGCCCAGGCGGCGGAGCGGCGGTACGGCCGGGTGGACGTGTGGGTCAACAACGCCGGCGTCGGCGCGGTCGGCCGCTTCAACGACACCCCGGTCGAGGCGCACGACCAGGTGATCCGCACCAACCTGATGGGCTACCTGCACGGCGCCTACGCGGTGCTGCCGCTGTTCCAGGCGGCGCACCGGGGCGTGCTGATCAACGTCATCAGCTTCGGCGCCTTCATGGGCACGCCGTTCGCCGCCAGCTACACAGCCAGCAAATTCGGCCTGCGCGGCCTGTCCGAAAGCCTACGGGCCGAGCTGCAAGACCAGCCGGACATCCGCATTTGCGACATCTACCCCGGCTTTGTCGATACGCCCGGCGTCCAGCATGCGGCCAACTACAGCGGGCATGAGCTGCATCCCTCGCCGCCCGACAAGCCCGAGGACGTCGCAGAGGCCATTGTGCGCGTCGCCCAGCGCCCGCGCGACAAGACCTCGGTAGGCGCGTTGGCGAAGCTGGCGCCGGTGGCCTATGCCATCGCGCCGGGGCTGGGCCGGTGGATGATGGCCAAGGTGCTGGGCATCGGGCTGAGCCGCACGCCGGAGCAGGCGCGGACCAGCGGCGCGCTGTTCAAGCCGATGGCCGACGACGGCCCGCAGGCTGCCCAGTCCCGGATGGCGATGAGCGCCGGCGTGGGCGTGCTGGTAGCGGGTGCTGCAGCATTGGCATTACTACGCCGGCGTTGACGCACGCTGGGAATTGCCTGTCTCCGCCATCGCGAGCCGTCTTCGGCGCGGCAATCCAGATGCTGCGCGGACGGCGCCGGCCGCCTCTGGATTGCTGCATCATAAATGCGACTCGCGATGGCGGAATTCTGCCGGCTGCCGAGGCAACATCCACCGGACATTGCCAGCCGTAAACGCGGCCGCAGCGTCAGGACGGGATGCGGAGGACCTGGCCCGGATAGATCTTGTTCGGGTCTTTCAGCATCGGCTTGTTCGCCTCGAAGATCGCGGGATAGTGGCTGGCGTTGCCCATCGCCTTCTGCGCGATGGCCGACAGAGTATCGCCCTTGACGACGGTGTACAGCTTCGGCTCCGGCGCCGCGTCGGCCGTCGTGACCGCATCCTGCACGCCCGCCACCCCGGCGATGTTGCCGGCGGCCAGGATCATCTTCTCCCGCGTGGCGGCATCTGGGGCGGTGCCCGTCAGGCTGACGGTGTCGCCCTGCACCTGCACGTCCATGCCCGGCGCATCGAAGCCCAGGCCCTGCAGCTCGGTCTTAATGGCAGCGGCGTCCGGGGTGGGCGGGGCGGGCTTGCTCTCGTCCTGCGTGGCGTCGTGGCCCAGACCGAGCATCCGCCCAGCCGACTTGATGAAGCTGAACATGCCCATGTTGGCGTCCAATCCCGGTTGTTGTGCCGGCGGAACGCTTACGCGCGTCGCAAGGTTGCGTGCCGCCTGACCCTGCCGGCTCGCGACAACTTTGCCGCTGCCGGCGCGTCCTGTGCCTGGTTTTCAAGAAGGATGACCCGATGTCACGTTCCCTACGGTTCAAGATCGCTGGCCTGGATGACGCGATCCGGGTGGCAGCCCTGCGGCGATCGCTCGGCCTGGTCGCCAACGTCGAGGGCGTGACCGTCGATGCCGACCGCGGCGAGGTCGTCGTGATAGGCGGCGCGGAGGAGCACCTGGTGGTGATCCAACTGGCCAACGAGGGCTTCGAGGCCCGTCCCGTCCACGAGGACATCCAGCACCCGAAGCACTGACTCCACGGCTTTTTTTTGACCTCCGCACAATGTCGGCGCAATCCGGCGCCGCCTTCGCCGCAATCAGATCCTAGCTGACACTTCGAGGCCGCCACAGGGGCGGCAGAGAGGCGTCGATGAAGCGGTTCCTTAAGGTGTATGGACGGGTGCTCGGCTTCCTTGCCCCGCATTGGCGCGTGGCGGCGATGCTGAGCGCCGCCAACGTGGCGCTGGTCGTGGCCGGGTTCGTGGAGCCCGTGCTGTTCGGCCAGGTGATCCAGGGCCTGGGCGGGGCCGGGCCGTCCAGCGGCAACATCCTGGCCTGGGCGGCGATGGGCGTGCTGGGCATCGCGGCGGGCATGGCGACATCGCTGGCGGCGGACCGGCTGGCGCACCGGCTGCGGCTGCGCCTGATGGGCCGCGCCTTCGCCCACGTCCTGCAACTGCCGCCCGCGCACCATGCCCGCCATCCCACAGGCACCCTGATGAAGACGCTGCTGGGCGGCAGCGACGAGATGTTCTGGCTGTGGCTCGGCCTGTTCCGCGAGCACCTGAGCACCGTCCTGTGCCTGGCCGGGCTGCTGCCGCTGGCGCTGTACCTCAACCCGGCGCTGGGCGCGGTGCTGGTGGTGCTGGCGGTGGTGTTCTCCGCAACGGCGTCGCTCACGATCCGCCGCACCCGGGACGGGCAGCGCCGGGCGGAGGACGCGCACTCGGCCCTCGCGGCGCAGGTGGGCGACGTGCTGGGCAACGCGCCGCTGATCCGCGCCTTCGGCCGCGCGCCGCTGGAGGCGGCCGCGTTCGGCCAATTGGCCGGCGACGTGGTGCGGCACCAGTTCCCCGTGCTGGCCTGGTGGGCCGGCGTGGGCGTGATGAACCGGTTCGCCAGCACCGTCGCCACCGTGGCGGTGGTGGGTCTGGGCGCCTGGCTGCATGGCCAGGGCCGGGCCAGCACGGCGGACGTGGTGACGTTCATGGGCTTTGCCGGGATGCTGGTCGGCCGGCTGGAGGGCGCGGTCGGCACCCTGTCCCACCTGGGCGGCAGCCTGCCGCGGCTGGAGGACTTTTTTGCCATCCTGGACGCCAGCAGTACCGTGCCGGACCCCGTAGGCCAGCCTGCGCTGCCGGCGGGGCCGGGGCAGGTCGAGTTCCGTGGCGTCCGCTTCGGCTACCCCGGCGGCCCCGCGGTGCTGGACGGCGTGGACCTGGTCGCCCGGCCCGGCGAGACCGTCGCCCTGGTGGGCTTGACGGGTTCGGGGAAGAGCACCGCCATGTCGCTGCTGCAGCGCCTGTGGGACCCGGACGGCGGCGCCGTGCTGGTCGATGGGCACGACCTGCGCGACGTGAGCCTGGCCAGCCTGCGCGACGCCATCGGCACCGTGCCGCAGGACACCCTGCTGCTGAACCGCTCCATCGGCGAGAACCTGCGCGTGGGCAAGCCGGACGCGACGCAGGCCGAGGTGGAGCACGCCGCCCGGCTGGCCGAGGCGCACGACTTCATCCTGCGGCAGCCCCAGGGTTACGACACCCTGGTCGGCGAGCGTGGCGCCGCCCTGTCCGGCGGGCAGCGGCAGCGGCTCGCCATCGCCCGCACCCTGCTGCGCAACCCGCGCATCCTGATCCTGGACGAGGCGACCAGCGCGCTGGACGGCGCCACGGAGGAGAAGGTGGTGCGGGCGATGCAGGCCGCCGCCGCCGGGCGCACGACGTTCGTGATCGCGCACCGGCTGGCGACGATCCGCGATGCGGACCGCATCCTGTTCTTCCGCGACGGCGTGGTGGCCGAGGCCGGCACGTTCGGGGAGCTGGTGGCGCAGGACGGGCTGTTTGCCGCATTGGCCCGCACGCAACTGCTGGCGCCGGCCCGGGATTGGCCGCGCGAGCCGGTGAAAGCCGCCGCACCGCGCCTACAACTGGTGTATAGCCGGGTGGAGCCGGGCTACCCGGCGGCGGACGTGGGCATCGCCGATGCGGATATGGCGATGCTGGAACTGGCTGCCTGTGGCGACTGATGGCGACCGCCGCGGGTTCTGTCCTGTAGCAAAGGCACCGTCATTGCGAGCCGCACTTGCGGCGCGGCAATCCAGGGGCGGCCAGCGCGGTCCGTGCCGCCTGGATTGCCGCGCCGAAGCCGGCTCGCAATGACGGCTCTCCTGTCACTGGCTGCGGCCTTGGCACGCAGCGTCCCTGCTGGCCATCGCCCGGCGGCCCCGCCGTCAACCCTGGACGGGGTAGCCCTTCGCTCGCAGGCAGGCCCGGATTTCCGCCCGCACCTGGAAGGGCCGCCGCACCGGGGAGGCGAACCAGGCCAGCCCGGTCTTGGCGTTGCGCTTGTCCACCACCGCCGCGGATTGGCCCTGGCACGTCCGCAGGTCGGCCTGGTATGCCGGCGCGGCAACATCGGTTCCCGCCTGCATCGCAGGCGCATAGGCGCTGCACCCGGCGGCGGACAGCACCATCAGCAGGACAAAGCGCTTCATGCCCACCATCCAGCCGCCTTCGCCGTCCCTGTCAACCGGCGGGATCGACCGGCGGACGGCGCTCGACGCCCGCTTCGCCGCCGCGCAGGACCTCGCCGCCCAGGCCGCCGCGCTCGCCATGCGGATGCGGCCGCCGCCGGGCGCCGCGCAGGCCACGCTGAAGGGCGCGCAGGACTGGCTGACCGAGGCGGACGGCGCCGTGGAGCGCCTGCTGTCCGACGCCCTGGCCGCCGCCTTCCCGGAGGACGGCTTTCAGGGCGAGGAGGCCGGCCGCACCCGGGTGGGCGCCCTGCGCTGGGTGGTCGATCCCATCGACGGCACCAGCAACTACGCCCGCGGCGCCCCGCGCTGGTGCGTGTCGGTGGGGTTGCTCGACGGCGACACCCCGTTGCTGGGCGTGCTGGCCGCCCCGGCGTTAGGAGAGACCTTCGCCGCCTGCCAGGGGCGGGGCGCCACGCTGAACGGCACGCCGATCCATGCCGCCGGGACCGAATCGCTGGCCCGGTCGATCATCGAGGTCAGTTGGTCGCCGCGGGTGGACAACGCCGCCTACCAGGCGCTGTCCGCCCGCGTCCAGGCCAGCGGTGCCAGCCTGCGCTTCGGCGGGTCGGGCGCGCTGGGCCTGGCGGACGTGGCGGCGGGGCGGATGGACGGCTACGCGGAGCTGCACATCAACCTGTGGGACTGCGCGGCGGCGCTGGCGCTGCTGGACGAGGCCGGGGCCGTCACCCTGCCGTTCCTGCCGCGGGGCAACCTGGGCGGCGCGCCGATCCTGGCGGCGGCGCCCGGCGTGGCGGCGGCGCTGGCGGCGGTCGCGCAACTGCCTTGAGCGCCAAGCCCGCGCCGGGCGGCATGGCTTAATCCTCCCAGGGAGCAGTCAAGGCGTCCAGCACGGCGCGGGCGAACAGCGGTGGGTCCTGCAGCATCGCGAAGTGGGACACGCCGGGCAGGATCACCAGGCGCGCATTGGGGATGGCGCCGGCCATGTAGCGGTCATGGCTCTGCTTGATGCCCTCGTCATAGCGCCCGTCCGCGATCGCGATGGGCGTGTGGATGGCCCTGAGTTGCCGCTCCGTGATGTGCGGCTGGGTCGCCCACATCTTGCTGATCTGCGCTAGGAAACCGCTGTACTGACCGGGGGTCGGCGACAGTGCCTTGTATTCGTCGCCGGCCCGTTTCTCGTAATCCGCGAACACGCCCTGCTTGTCGAAATTGGGGATCAGGCCCTCCGGAACCGTGTTGGCGCCGAAGGCGAACACCCGGTTGAGGCGCTCGGGATAGCGGATGGCCATGACGATGCCGATGATGCCGCCATCGCTCCAGCCGACCAGGTCCGCTTTCGGGATGTGCAGCGCGTCCATCATCGCCACTACGTCGGACGCCATCAGCTCGTAGCCATAGGGCTGCGCCGACCGCGTGCTGCGGCCGTGCCCGCGGCTGTCCACCGCGACGACGTGGAAGCCCTCGGCCACCAGCAGGGGGATGACCTTGCCGAAGTAGTTGGAGTTCGCCAGCCCGCCGTGGACCATGATGACGGGCTTGCCATCGCGGGGTCCGAACTCGGCCCGCCACATCTCGATGTCGTTGACGTGGACCGGCCCCGACACGCTGGCCGCCGGCAGGTTCGGCATCGGCGGCAGCACCTTCCACGGCTGCTCGGCCGATGCTCCGGGGGAGCTTGCGGCGACGGCCAGCCCGGTGAATGCGGCGGCTGCGATCAGGGCGCGTTGGAGCATGCTGCCTCCCCCGGACACCGGCGAAGCGGACTCAATGTGCCGCCAGCGCGTCGCTGACCAGCCGCTCCGCGTCCCCGTGCAGCCCGGCGCGGGAGGCGTCGCGACCGTAGAACATATGCCCGCCGCCATAGACCTGGAACCGCAGCCGTCCGGGCGGTGCGGTCTCCGGCACTTGGTCCAGCAGCAGCTTATCGGCGAAGTAGGGTGTCACCAGGTCGGTCAGGCCGTGTGCCACCAGCACCCGGGCGGTCGGGTCCAGCGACAGGAATTGGCGCAGGTCGGTCAGCACCTCCGGCCGGTGGCCGCCGCGGCCGTAGTCCCACTCGCGGGCGATGGCCTCGTTCAGCAACTGGTATTGCCGGGCCGGCGCGCCCTCGGGCGCCCAGTTCAGCCGGGTGCGGAACAGCTCCAGCATCGCGCCGGTCACGGGGCCGCGCAGCCCGTCCAGGATCGGGTCTGGCGAGTTGTCGTTCACCGCCGAGGGGAACGGGTCCTCAGCCGTCACCGTGGCGTCGTAGGGACTGCCGACCCGGCCGTGGTCGCGCTCCCGCAGGAAGGTGCCGGTGTCCAGCTTGCCGGCCCGGCGGCGCACCAGGGCGGGGTCCATGCCGGTCAGCTCCGCCACCCGGGCGCTGATGCGGTCCACCGCGGCCGGGTCGTGCTCGCCGGCCACCAGGTCCACCAGGTAGGCGGTGCCGGCATACCGCTCCACGTCCTCCATGTCGGCCCGGCTGGAGGCGCCGCGGGCGGTGGCGGCCAAGGACGGCAGGCGGCCCACCCAGCGCAGCGGGTCCCACGGCGCCTCCCGCCCGTTGAAGTCCAGCACGGGCGAGATCAGCACCAGGCCGCGGATGCCCACGCCCTGGTCGTCCAGCAACGCCCGCGCCAGCTTCGGCCCACGGAAGCCGCCGTAGCTTTCGCCGACGATGAACTTCGGCGACTCCAGGCGGCCCTGCGCCTGCAGCCAACGGGTGATGGTGGCGGCGATGGATTGGATGTCGCCGTCCACCCCTTGCATGCCCCGGCGCACTTCGTCCCCGCCGGTGACGCGGCTGTAGCCGGTGCCGACGGGATCGATGAACACCAGGTCGGTGAAGTCGAGCCATGTGTCGGCGTTGTCCACCACGGTCGGGTCGGCGCTGGGCGGGGTGCCGGCCAGGGGCACGCGCCAAGGCCCGATGGCGCCCAAATCCAGCCAGGCCGAGGACGCGCCGGGGCCACCGTTGATGGCGAACGTCACGGGACGCGACCCCGGCGGTGCGCCCGAAAGCTGGAAGGCGGTGGTGACGATCTCCGCCTGCGTCGCGCCGGCGGGGTTGGCGAGGCGGATGGTCGATACCGTGGCGGTGAAGGCCAGGCTGCGGCCGGGCAGGACGAGGGTGTGGGTGGTGGTGCTGTCCGCGCCGGGCTTCGGCTGGGCCAGGGCGGCGGACCAGGGCAGCAGGCACATCAGAAGGGCAAGGACGCGGATCATCGGGCAACTCCTGTTCGCGGCAGCCAGCGCCCGTCCAGCAGGGCCAGCCCGGCGAGGATCACAGCAGCACCCAGCACGGCGCTGGGGGTTATCGGCTCATGCAGCGCAAGGTTGCCCGGCAGCAGCGCCGTGACTGGGATCAGGCCGGTGGCGAGCAACGCGTTGGCGGGGCCGGCGTGCTGAACCAGGCGGAAGCATAGGGCGTGGGCGAGCACCGTCGAGAACAGCGCCAGCCCCGCCAGCGCGGCCCATGCTGCTGGGCTGGGGTTGGGGAGGGTTTGGGGCCGGTCCACCGGGGCGGCCAGCGGCAGCAGGCTGCCCTCCGCCGTGCGGTTGCTCAGGGCGAGGTTCACTTGCACGGAGTCGATGGGCTCGGCGCGCATGACGGCCTCCAGCGCCGGGTGGGCCTGGTTCTTGAAGTGGGTGATGCCGATGAGGCGGACTCGGCCCTCAGCCTTCCATTCGCGCAGGGTCGCCAGGTGGGTGCGCCAGTCCTCGAGGTTGTAGATCTGCATGAGGTCGATCTGCCGGCCCCCCAGGCGGTCGAGCGAGCGGGTCATCTGCGCGAGGCCGGCGTCACGGCCCTCGGTCCGGACCTTGGTTGCGAGGAACGGGCGGGGGTGGGCGGGCCTCTCCGCAAGCAAGCCGCCGACGACGCCCTCGGCGCGATTGTAGATGGGGGAGCTGTCGACCACGGTGCCGCGGCCATTGAACAGGGTTTGCAGCACGGCCTGCAACGGGGGGCGGTGGCCGGAGTCCGCGCGCACGTTGAAGGTGCGCCAGGTACCGCAGCCGATGACGGGGAGCGGCTCGTTGGTGGCGGGG
>CAXTFY010000174.1:0-6552 GCA_964243265.1 uncultured Acetobacteraceae bacterium
CCGCAGTAGCCGCCCAGGATGTTCCAGGCCTGGCTCAGCCCGGCGAACAGGATGGTGATGATCAGCAGGTTCTGCACGTAAACGTCGCGCACCAGGAACGGCAGCGCCGCCAGGGGCAGCAGCAGCACGGCGCCGGTCACCAGCTCGCGCCGCCGCCGCCGCAGGATTGCGTTGTCGGCCGTGACGGGGGGCAGGGTGGCGCTGTCCATTACAGCCGCCCGAACAGGCCGCGCGGGCGCACCATCAGCACCGCCAGGTACACCACGAACATGCCCACCTGCTTCAACGACGGTTCCAGCACGAAGGCGCTCAGGGCCTCGACCTCGCCGATGATGACTCCCGCCACCAGCGCGCCGATGATCGACCCGAACCCGCCCAGCGCCACCGTCACGTAGGCGATCACCGCGAAGTTGGCACCGACGTTGGGCGACACGTAGTAGAAGCCGATCAGCATCACCCCGGCCACCCCCACCGTCGCCGCCCCCAGCCCCCAGCCGAGGGCGAAGATGCGGTCCCGGTCGATGCCGATCAGCGCCACCGCGTCCCGGTCCTCCCGCGTGGCTTCCAGGGCGCGGCCGAACTCGGTGCGGCCGATCAGCAGCAGGCCCGCGAACGCCAGCAGGCACACCGCGCTGGCCGCCAACTGCGGCAGCGGGACATAGACGCCGAGCAGGCTGACGGTGCGATTGCCCAGCCAGGTGCCCGACACCGACCGGAAATCCCCGCCGAAGACGAACTGCGCCGCGCCGCGGATGAAGATCGCCAGGCCGAACGTCGCAAAGATCTGCACCATGCCGCGGTTGAACCTGACGCCCAGCGCCCGCGCGATCACCCCGCGGTAGATGCCCACCCCCAGCCCGAACATCAGTAGGCATACCAGCGGCAACTGCACCAGGGGGTCCAGGCCGGTCGCGCCGAAGATCATCACAGCGGCGTACATCGCCAGCATCATCAGCTCGCCATGGGCGAAGTTCACCACGTCCATCAAGCCGAAGATCAGCGACAGGCCGGCCGCCACCAGCGCGTAGATCAGGCCCATCAGCAACCCGCTGACCAGGGATTGCGCCAGCAGGTCCAGGCTCACTCGCCGGGCTCTCCCGGTGGGCCGTAGCCGCCGCCGCCGGGGGTCTGGATCACGAAGACATCGCCGGGGAGCAGGTCGGCGCTGCTGGCGCCGGACAGGTCCTCGCGCGATCCGTCCGCCCGCTCGACCCATTGCAGGCCGACCATGCCGGGATGGCCGCCGTTCAGGCCGAAGGGCGCGACGGTCCGCCGGGATGAGACAACCGAGAGCCGCATCGGCGCCAGGAAGCGGATGCGCCGGATCGAGCCGTCCCCGCCCCGCTGCGCGCCGTCCCCGCCGGAGCCGCGGCGGATGCCGAACGCCTCCAGCCGCACGGGGTAGCGCAGCTCCAGCACCTCCGGGTCGGTCATGCGGGTGTTGGTCATGTGCGTCTGCACTGCGCTGGCGCCGGGATGGCCGGGGCCGGCGCCCATGCCGCCGCAGATGGTCTCGTAGTACTGCCGGGCCGCATCCCCGAACAGCACGTTGTTCATGGTGGCCTGGCTGCACGCTAGGGCGCCCAATGCGCCGAGCAGGGCGTTGCAGGCGGCCTGGCTGACCTCGGTGTTGCCCGCCACCACGGCGGCACCGGGCCGCGGCGACAGGAAAGTGCCCGGCGGCAGCACGATCCGGATCGGCGCCAGGCAGCCGTCGTTCAACGGGATGTCCTGGCCGACCAGGCAGCGGAACACATACAGCACCACGGCGCGCAGCACGGCGGACGGCGCGTTGAAGTTGCCGGGCCGCTGCGGGCCGGTGCCGGTGAAGTCCACCGTCGCCGTGCGTGCCGCCTGGTCCACCGTCACGGCCACCTGCAACGGCGTGCCGTCATCCATCGTGTAATTGAATGCGCCGTCGCCGATGCGGGACAGCACGCGGCGCACCGCCTCCTCGGCGTTGTCCATCACGTGGCGCATGTAGTTTCGTACGGTGTCCCAGCCGTAGGCTTCGACCACGCGCGACAGCTCCTGCACGCCGCGCTGGTTGGCGGCGACCTGCGCCTTGATGTCGGCCACGTTCACGTCGGGGCTGCGGGCCGGGTAGCGGGCGCCGGACAGCAGGGCGCGGAACCCGGCCTCCTGGAACGCGCCGCCCTGCACGAGCAGGAAGTCGTCGATCACCACGCCCTCCTCCTCCAGCGTGCGCGAGTCCGGCGGCGTGCTGCCCGGCGCGGTGCCGCCGATATCCTCATGGTGCCCGCGGTTGCCGACGAAGAAGCGGATTTCCTGGCCCGCCGGGTCGAACACGGGGGTGATAACCGTGACATCGGGGAGATGCGTGCCGCCGTTGAAGGGGTTGTTGAGCGCAACCACGTCGCCCAGCCGCAGGGTGGCGGCGCGGGAGCGCAGCACCGTCCGCACGCTCTCGCCCATGGCGCCCAGGTGGACCGGGATGTGCTGCGCGTTGGCGACCAGGCGCCCCTCGGCGTCGAAGATGGCGCAACTGAAGTCCAGGCGCTCCTTGATGTTCACGCTCATCGAGGTGTTCTGCAGCACGGCGCCGGTCTGCTCGGCCACGGCCATGAACAGGTTGTTGAACAGCTCCAGCAGCACGGGGTCGGGGCGGCCGGTGCCGGCGGCGGTGCGGTCCGGCCGGGGCTGGGTGCGGCGCAGGATCATGTGGTCCTGCGACGTTACCTCGGCGGACCAGCCGGGCTCGACGACGGTGGTGGCGTTGGCTTCGCTGACCAGCGCCGGGCCGGGCAGGCGGTCTCCGGCGCGCAGGTGGGTGCGCTCATAGACCGGCGTGCTGTGCTCGGCGCCGCCGGTCCACATGGCGATGGTATCCACAGGTGCGGGTCCAGGCCCGTCACGGCCGGGCAGCCGCGGCTCGACAACCTTCTCCCCGGCGGCGACCGCCTCCACCGCGAGCGCCTCGGCCACCACGGCGCGGTCCGGCGTGGCGAAGCCGAAGCGGCTCCGGTGCGCGTCGTGGAAGGCGGCCAGCGTGCCGGCGGCGTCAGTCAGCGGGATCGGCAGGGCGGCTTCGGTCCCCGCGTAACGCAGGTGGACGGTGCGGCGGACCTGGACGTCGGCCGCGTTCGCGCCCTGATCGCGCAACCCGGTGGACGCGGCTCCGGCAAGCTCGTCTGCCAGATCGTCCAGCGTGGCCATCGCCGCGGCCTCGAACTGCCGCTCCACCGCTTGCTCCCGCAGCACCGCCTGGTCCGCCAGGCCCATGCCGTAGGCGGACAGCACGCCGGCATAGGGGTGGATGAACACCGTCTTCATCCCTAGCTCGTCGGCGACCAAGCAGGCGTGCTGGCCCCCCGCGCCGCCGAAGCAGGCCAGGGCGAAGCGGCCGGCGTCGTGCCCCTTCTGCACGCTGACCTGCTTGACGGCATTGGCCATGTTGGCGACCGCCACGCGCAGGAAGCCCTCGGCCACCGCGCGCGGGTCCTGCCGGGCGCCGCCTGCCGCGGCCATGTCGTCGGCCAGGCGGGCAAACCCGTCCCGGACGGTTGCGGCGTCCAGGCGTTCGTCGCCGCTGGGACCGAAGATCGGCGGGAAGTGCGCGGGCTGTATCTTGCCGACGCAGACGTTGGCGTCGGTGACGGTCAGGGGGCCGCCGCGGCGGTAGCTGGCCGGGCCGGGGTTGGCGCCCGCGCTGTCGGGGCCGACGCGGATGCGCGCGCCGTCGAAGTGCAGGATGCTGCCGCCCCCAGCCGCGACGGTGTTGATCGCCATCATCGGCGCGCGCATCCGCACGCCGGCGACCTCGGTCTCGAAGGTGCGTTCGAAGACGCCGTCATACAGCGCAACGTCGGTGCTGGTGCCGCCCATGTCGAAGCCGATGATGCGGTTGAGGCCGGCCATCTCCGCCGTGCGCGCCGCGCCGACGATGCCGCCCGCGGGTCCGGACAGGATGGCGTCCTTACCACCGAAGCGGTCGGCCGACGCCAGGCCGCCGTTGCTCTGCATGAAGTACAGCGCCACGCCGGGCAGCTCGGCCGCCACCTGGTCCACGTAGCGGCGCAGGATGGGGGACAAGTAGGCGTCCACCACCGTCGTGTCGCCGCGCGGCACCAGGCGCAGCAGGGGGCTGACCGCGTGGCTGGCCGAGACCTGGGTGAACCCGGCCGCCCGCGCCAAATCGGCCAGGCGCTGCTCCATGGCTGGGTGGCGCCAGGCGTGGATCAAGGCGATGGCGCAGGCGCGTATGCCGTCGCCGTAGGCCGCCTGGAACGCGGCGGCGGCGGCGGCCTCGTCCAGCGGCTCGATTTCGTCGCCGTCCACGCCGACGCGGCCGGGCACCTCGGCGACGCGCTCGTGCAGCAGCGAGGGCAGCCGCACGTCCAGGTCGAACAGGCGGGGGCGGGCCTGGTTGCCGATCCGCAGCAGGTCGGCGAAGCCCCGGTTCACCACCAGCAGCGTGCGCTCGCCCTTGCGTTCCAGCAGGGCGTTGGTGGCGACGGTGGTGCCCATGCGGACCTGGCCGACCAGGCCCGCGGGCACCGGCTGGTCCGGCGCCACGCCCAGCACCGCCTTGATGCCGGCGATGGCGGCGTCGCGGTAGCGGCCGGGGTTCTCGCTCAGCAGCTTGTGGGTGCTCAGCGCCCCGTCGGGGGCGCGGGCGACCAGGTCGGTGAAGGTGCCGCCGCGGTCGATCCAAAACTGCCAGGACGCCTGGGAAGTGCTCATGCCGTCAGCCTGCCGGGTGCCGTAGGTCGGTGACCAGCATGCAGCCCGGCGCGTGGGCGAGGAACCAGGGAAGGCCCGCCGCCTCCGCCGCCGCCTGGCTGGTGACGCCGCAGGCCCAGAACACCGGGACCTCGCCGGGCAGCACCGGCACCGGGTCGCCGTAGTCGGGGCGGGACAGGTCGGTGATGCCCAGGGCCGCCGGGTCGCCGATGTGGACGGGGCGGCCGTGCATGTCGGGGTATCGGCCGGTGATGTCGGCGGCCCGGGCGGCGTCTGCCTGCGCGACCGGGCGCATGGAGACCACGAGCGGGCCGCCGAACGGGCCAGCTTGTATCGTCGGGATGCCCGTGCGGTACATCGCCACGTTGCGGCCCTGCGTCACGTGGCGCAACGGGATGCCGCCCGCGATCAGCGCACGCTCGAAGGTGAAGGAGCAGCCGATGACGAAGGTCACGAGGTCGTCGCGCCAGACCTCGGCAATGCTGGTCCGTTCCTGCACGGGGTAGCCCTGGCGGTATTCGCGGTAGCGCGGCAGGTCGGTGCGGATGTCCAGGTCGGCGGCCAGGGCCGGCAGGTGCGGATCGCCCGGCTGCGACACTGCCAACAAGGGGCACGCCTGCGGGTTGCTGCGGCAGTAGCGCTCGAAGTCGTCGGCGTGCGCGGCGGGCAGGATGACCACGTTGCCCTGCACATAGCCAACAGCCCGGGCCGAGGTATGGCCGTCGATCTGCCCAGCCCGGATCAGCCGGCGGAGTTCGAGGGCGTCATTGCCTGCGGCCTCGGCGTCAGGGATGGCACATTGAACCGGTGATGAAGTGGCGGACAACGGCGGCTCCACTTGCGTTGATGGTGGCATATCCGCATGGCTTGGCCGTTGTCTGCAAATTGTCATCCTCGATGGGCCTTGATCGCCATTGGTGATCAGTAGGCATTGCGGTCAATAGGCGTCCGCCACCTCCTTCGCCAGCCGGGTCACGGCGGCGGCAAGGCTGTTGCCCGGCGTCTCGGTCCAGCAGGCGAAGAACGCCAATGGCTGCAAGGCAGGCTCGGCGTCCAGCACCTGCAGGTCGCCGGCCGCCAGCTCACGGGTGATCGCAGCCGGGGCAATCACGCCGATGCCGATGCCGTCGAGCGCCATGCGAACGATGGACGCGAGGGAGCTGTTGGCAAACAGGCGCGGCCGCGGCAGCCCTGGCTGGCTGAACAACCCGGCCAGTTCCGCGTGGGGCGCCGTGCCACGGGCATAGGTGATGATGGGCCACCTCGCCAGGTCCTGCAGGTTCAGGGGCCGGCCGGCGTCCAGCATGCCGGGCCGGGCGACCCAGGCCAGCGGGTACTCGCACAGCGCGAGGCTGCGGACCCGCGGTGCCGCCACCGCTTCCAGCAGGAAGGCGGCGTCAATCTCGCCGGCCAGCAGGAAATTCCGCAGGCTGGGGGAGATATCGACCTGGATGTCCACTGTCAGATTCGGATAGACGTCGTGCAGCTGGCGGATCAGGTGAGACAGCCAGGTGTGGACAATGGTTTCCGACACACCCAGCCGCACCGTCCCTTGCAGCCCGCCCGGCGCGACCACCGCGTTGATCAACTCGCCGTGCAGGGCCAGCAGCCGTTCGGCGTAGGCCAGCACCTCGGCGCCGCGCGGCGTCAGGAGGGGCGTGCGGCGCTGGCCGCGGTCCAGCAGATGGCCACCCAGCGCCACCTCCAAGGCAGCGATGCGGGACGACACCGCTGGCTGGGTGGTGTTCAATTTCGCCGCTGCACGCCGGAAGCCGCCCAACTGCACAACCCAGTAGAACACCTCCAATGAGCGCAGATCGATCATTTGGCGCGAGCCGCCCACCCCGG
>CAXTFY010000174.1:6652-10635 GCA_964243265.1 uncultured Acetobacteraceae bacterium
CGCCCACCCCGGCTAGAGCGGTGCGCAGCACATGGCCAGCGACACGATCAGCGCGCCAGCCAGCAAGCTGCCCATGGTCCGGCGCATCAACCGGCTGGGATGGGCCGCCAGTTGGCATGGGTCTCCCGGTGCATCAGGGCCGGGCGCATCAGGGTCCAACGAATCATGGCATGGTCGAGACGGTGCCCTCCGCCCAGTCCGGGATCGAGCTGGTCGGATAGCGCGGGGTCGCCTCCAACTCCTGCCGGGACAGGCCGACGACGTAGCCGCCAAGGCCGGTGTCATACGTCAGGGTGCGCCAGGGCAGGGGATGGTAGCTCTCGCCCAGGCCAAGGAAGCCGCCGAAGCTAAGCACGGCATAGGCGACCTGGCCGGACCGCTTGTTCACCATGAAGTTGTGCACCGTGCCCAGGCGGGCACCGTCGCGGTCATACACCGCGGTGCCCTCCACCTTGTCCGACGCGATCAGGTCTTGAGTTTCATTGGTCTCCGTGGTGTCCGACATCGCCGTGCTCCTTTCCTGGCCAGGCATGGGGTCCTGGCTGGGCATGGAACGAATGGGCGGGTCCCAGGTTTTATGCGCCGGCGTGCGGGGCATGAGACGTAACAGGCATGGCGCCGGGCCGGCGGCGGCTATCGTATGGCGGTGCTTGCGGAGGCGGGCGTTTTATCGTTCGATGCAGGGCGATCCGGGCGGGGGCGATCCGGCGCCGTGCCCGGAGGGTCCTCTGGCCGAACCGTCAGCCGGCTGGCATGCGGCCTATCCTTCCTAGCGCAGACACGCGGCTGGCGGGCTTGGCTCAGAAAGGGGATGCTCCCTATGAAGTCCGTTTTTCCACTTGCCGCCGCCCTCGCCCTCGCCGCTCCCGCCCTGGCGCAGGCTCAGCCGCGCGACGCCGGCAGCATGGCCTATCCGGCGCTGCTGCCGCAGGGCAGCCTGAGCACCACCCGGGTCGGTCCGCAGCCGCGCGACACCGGCATCCTGGCCGATCCAGCGCCGGCGAGGCAGCGCAATGACCCTATGGCGACCGGACCACAGCCGCGCGACACCGGCATCCTGGCGTATCCAGCGCCGCTGCCGCAAGGCAACCCGGGCGCCACGACGGTCCGGTAAGCCGTCGTCCCGCCGGTTTCGAGCCGTTGGCCGGGGCTGGCGGCACCTCGATACCCTGGTGCTGGGGAGCGCCGGGCGAGTTGCGGCATTACGCCCGGCCCTTGCAGGAGGCTTCGGCCGCTTGTTCGGACCGGGCCTTGCCATGGGGGGACGCCCCTGCGAAGCAGCGCCATGCGCCGTCTTGGGAAGCGACTTGGCCGCCTCAGCCGCAACCTGCTGGCCGGCCGGACCCGCCATGTCCCGCGAACCCTGCCCGCGCTTGACCGCCACCGTGCCCAGACCCCGGTGGAGTCCGGACGGCCGCTGGCCCGCCTGGTGGTCGAGCAGCTATTCAGCCGCATCGCGGGCAGCGCGCCCGTGGAGGGCAACGCCGTCCGCCTGTTGCGGGATGGTGGGGAGAACTACGACGCCTGGTTGGCGGCGATCGGCGCGGCGCGGCGGTTCGTCCACTTCGAGAACTACATCTTCCGCGCCGATCCGGTCGGCCGCCGCTTCGCCGACGCCCTCATGGCGAAGGCCGCGCAGGGTGTGCCCGTTCGCCTGCTGTATGACTGGATGGGCTGCCTCGGGCAGGTGCCGCTGGGCTTCTGGACCCGGATGCGCGCAGCCGGCGTCGAGGTCCGCTGCTTCAACCGGCCGCGGCTGGACAGTCCGTTCGGCTGGTTCAGCCGCAACCACCGCAAGACGGTCGGCGTGGACGGCACGGTGGGCTACGTCGCCGGGCTGTGCGTCGGGCAGGTTTGGGTCGGCAACCCGGCCAAGGGCGTGCCGGCCTGGCGCGACACCGGCATCGAGCTGCGCGGCCCGGCGGTGGCCGACCTCGACGCCGCGTTTGCGCAAAGCTGGGCCGCGGCCGGCGGCATCCCGGTGCCCGTGCCGCCGGTCGAGCATGCGCCGGGTCCGGTCGGGTCGGTGTCCCTGCGCGTCATCGGCAGCCGCCCCAACACCATGGGCCTGTATCGGTTCGACCAGTTGATCGCCGGCATTGCCCGCAAGTCGCTGTGGCTGACCGACGCCTACTTCGTCGGCACGACATCCTACGTGCAGACCCTGTGCGACGCGGCGCGCGACGGGGTGGACGTGCGCCTGCTGGTGCCCGGCGCGTCGGACATCCTGGTCGCCAAGGCGCTGTCCCGCGCCGGATACCGCGCGCTGCTGGAGGCGGGCATCCGGGTGTACGAGTGGAACGGCCCCATGCTGCACGCCAAGACCGCCGTTGCCGATGGCCGGTGGGCGCGCATCGGATCGAGCAACCTCAACCTGGCGAGCTGGATGGGCAACTGGGAGCTGGATGTCGCGATCGAGGACCAGGGCTTCGCCGCGGAGATGGAGGGGATGTTCGAGGACGACCTGGAGGGCGCGACGGAGATCGTGCTGGACCTGGGCCGGGTGCATTCCACCCGGCAGCGCGGCCATCCGGCGCGGCGTGGCAGTCCCGGCCGGCTCGCGGCGGGCGCGGTCGGCCTCGGCAGCGCGGTGAGCGCCGCCATCACCAACCACCGGGCGCTTGGGCCGGCCGAGTCGAAGGTGCTGGCGCTGGGCGGCGGCCTGCTGCTGGCGATCGCCATCGTTGCGGTCGCAATGCCGAGATTACTCACCATACCTGTAGCGGTGCTTGCGGGCTGGACGGCGGTGACGCTGCTGGTGCGGGCGTGGCGTCTGCGCCGTTCGCGTCCGCCGGGCGCCACCTAGGGGCATTGCATGTTGTTCAGACGTGTCCGTGCCCTCGCCGTCCGGCCCCGGCTGCCTCGGCCCGACCGGGATGGGATGATAAAAATTGTCAGTTGGAACCTGCTGCGGCTGACCGGCGCCAGCCTGGACGACGTGGCCGGCCTGGTGCGGCGCGAGCAGCCGGACCTGCTGCTGATGCAGGAGGCCACCCAGCGGATCGACGATCTGCCGGCCCGGCTCGGCGGCACCTATGCCCGGGTGCTGCTGCCGGGGCGCATCCATGGGCTGGCGATGTGGAGCCCGCTGAAGCTGCCGCCCCCGGTGGTGATCGAATTGCCGGCGGGGGCGATCTTCGAGCGGGTGTGCCAGGTGATCGACCTCGGCGCGTTCTCGGTCGCCAACGTCCACCTGTCGCATGGGCAGTTGCTGAACCGCCGGCAGTTGCGCTGCATCGCCGACAGCCTGCCGCCGCGGGCCGCGGTGCTGGGCGACTACAACCTGGTGGGGCCGGCGATGCTGCGGGGGTTCCGCGACGTGGGGCCGCGGGAGCCGACGCATAACTCGCTGGACATGCTGCCGCTGCGGCTGGACCGCTGCCTGGTGCGCGGGCTGATCTGCGCGGACGCGGCGGCGCTGGTGCGGGAGGCCTCGGATCACCGGCCGATCACGGTCAGGCTGGGCACGGCGGAGCAGCGGCTGGCGCGGGCGGCGTAGCCCTGCCGGCGGGGCTACCCCGGCCGGACCGGCGACAGCCTGGCCGGCAAGGGCAATCAAACCGCCCGCCGGTTAGAAATTGTCATTTTTCTGTAGCCGGTGGATCATGGCTCACCCGGTTAAACTGGCCCTCAAAAGCCAGGAGCCGCATCCATGTCTGAAGCCACGCTGTCGCAACCCTCCGGCCTGGCCCCGCGCCAAGGCCCTAACCTCAGTGCCAAGCCGCATGCCTCGGTCGGCATCGTGTTCCTGGCGCTGCTGGTATTCGGGCTGGGCTATACGGTGAACGGCCTGGTGCACGACATCCACGACGCCGGGGGGCCGCCGCTGGCCATTGGCGCCTTCGTGCTGCTGGGCGTGGCGCTGCTGATCGCGCTGGGGTTCGAGTTCGTCAACGGCTTCCATGACACGGCGAACGCGGTGGCGACGGTCATCTACACCCACAGCCTGCCGGCGCAGGTGGCGGTGATCTGGTCGGGGTTCT
>CAXTFY010000175.1:0-10575 GCA_964243265.1 uncultured Acetobacteraceae bacterium
CCGAAGCGCTTCGCCGACGTGGCCATCGTGTTCGCCACCTGCTTCGGCCTGTTCAGCATTGGCAAGCTGCTGGTGGCCGGGGCGCGCGAGCACCGGACGGCGTAGGGCGTCCTGCGATGGGCCTGCTCCGCCTGTTCCGCCTGCAGTATACGGTGATCGGCGCGCTGCTGATGCGGGAAATCCACACCCGTTACGGCCGGGAGAACATCGGTCACCTTTGGGTGGTGGGCGAACCCATGCTGTTCTGCGTCGGCGTCGCCATCATGTGGACGGCGATCCGTCCGGCGCACGAGCATGGCGTCCCTGTCACGGCGTTCGTCATCACGGGGTATGTGCCCCTGACCATGTGGCGGCACTGCGTCGGCCGTAGCGTCAAGGCGTTCGACGCCAACGGCAGCCTGCTGTTCCACCGCCAGGTCACGCCGCTCGACATCATCCTGTCGCGTTGCGTGCTGGAGATCATCGGCGCGCTGATCGCTGGCGTCGTGGTCAGCGCCGGGGCCATACTGCTCGGCTACATGGACCCACCGGACAACATTGGGTTGATGTACTTGGGCCTGTTCTACCAGGCGATGTTCTGCTTGGCCTGCGCCTTGATCATGGCCCCGCTGAGTGAAATGGGCGAAGTGCTCGACAAGTTCGTCGGCGCTGTAATGTACCTGTCGCTGCCGTTCTCCGGCGCGTTCACCATGGTGGACTGGGTGCCGAAAAGCCTGCAGACCGTGCTCCTATGGTCGCCCAGCGTTCATTCGCTGGAGATCATCCGCAAGGGCCAGTTCGGCAGCAGCGTGCATGCCTATTACGACCAGGTTTACCTGTCTGCGTCCTGCGCCGTGATGATCCTGATCGGCCTGTCGCTGACGCTGAGGTCGCGCAAGCACATCCAGGTACAGTGATCGGCGGCTGCGGCCGTCCCACTTCAAACCTGGGCCATCAACCATGATTTATTGGCTATGATCCACTGCATCGATGTCGTGAAGGAGTACCACGTCGCCGGCCGCGGCACCCGCCGCGTGCTGGACGGCGTGTGCCTGGACGTGGCACCGGGCCAGAAGATGGCGGTGCTGGGCCGCAACGGCGCCGGCAAGTCCACGCTGATCAAGATCATCGGCGGGGTGGAGCTGGCGACTTCGGGAAAGGTCGAGCGGACGATGTCGGTATCCTGGCCGCTCGCGTTCGGCGGGGCGTTCCAGGGCAGCCTGACCGGGCTGGACAACCTGAAGTTCATCACCCGGATCTACGGCCTGGACTACCACGCGACGCGCGAGTTCGTGGACGACTTCGCCGAGCTGGGGCGGCAACTGGCGGAGCCGGTGAAGACCTACTCGTCCGGGATGCGGGCACGGCTGGCGTTCGCGCTCACCATCGCCATCGAGTTCGACTGCTACTTGATCGACGAGGTGATCATGGTGGGCGACCAACGCTTCTTCCGCCGCTGCCAGGAGGAGCTGTTCGAGAAACGGGCGGACCGGGCGCTGGTGATCGTGTCGCATGACATGAGCTTCATCCGCGACGTGTGCGACACGGCTGCGGTGATCCACAACAGCCAGTTGGAGCTATGCGACAGCGTTGACGAGGCGGTCGAGGTTTACAACAACCTCTAACCGTCCCGCGGCCCCGGCGGCACGATGGGCATCCCCGCCGGCCCAGCCAGCACCGCCGCATACAGCGTCCGCAGCCGGGCCTGGTACTCGGAGATCGAGAAGCGCTCGGCCTGCACCCGGCCCGCCGCCGACATCCGGGCGCGCAGCGCCGCGTCGCCGTCCAGCCGCCGCAGCGCACCGGCGATGGCGGCGGTGTCGTAGGGATCGACCAGCAGCGCCGCGCTGCCGGCGACCTCTGGCAGGCTGCTTTCCGTGCTGGTCAGCACCGGGGCGCCCAACTGCATCGCCTCCAGCACGGGGAGGCCGAAGCCCTCATAGAGCGAGGGGAACACCACCGCGCGGGCGCCCTGGATCAGCCCGGTCAGCCAGTCGCGCGGCATGTATTCGAACTGCCGCACCTGCTGGACCGACTCGACGCCCTTGCTGCCGGGGGATGCCTTGAGCAGGCGCAGCTCGGTCTCCGACTTCCAGGCGCGTCCGCCCACCACCACCAGCGGGGTCTGCAGCCCGGACGCCAAGTACGCCTCGAGCAGGCGGCCGACGTTCTTCTTTGGCTCCAGCGCGCCGAAGAACAGGAAATAACCATCCCGCGGCAGCCCGAACAGCCCATGCAGCCAGGCTTCCAGCTCCTCGGCCGTGGCGGCCGGCGTGGTGGGCACGGCGGACTGATAGGTGTTGGTCACCCGCCCCGGCGGCACGGCGAACAGGTCGATGATGTCCCGCCGCGACGCCTCCGACACGGTGCAGACATGGTCGCCCCAGCGCAGGCAACCGCGGATCAGCCGCAGGTAGGCGCGCTTGTTGTCCAGCGTGGTATAGGGCATCCGCAGCGGCACCATGTCGTGCAAGGTATAGACGTTGCGCGCGCCCTCCAGCCGGATCGGCAGCGGGTAGGTCCAGTGCATCACGGCCGGCGGATTGGGGATGCGGACCGTCATGAAGCGTCCCCAACGCTTGAAGTGCCGCTCCGCCCGGCCCCACAGGTCGATCACGTTCAGGACGCGGTCATGGGCGGGCATCCGCGCCTCGAACGGCCGGGACAGCACGCGGCCGGTGATGGGAATGGTGATCGCCGTGCTGGGGCGCAGGTCACCCAGCGACTCCTGCAGCCAACGGGTGGACAGGATCACGGGGCGCGGGCGCCTGTTCTCCTGGTCGAGGCTGTCGAAGAAGATGACCTCGCGCATCAGGCTGGGCGTGCGGGGGCCGATCGTCAGGCCGTATAGCATGTCAACCGGGTGGCCCATGCCGGTCAGCGCCTGGGTCAGCACCCGGCCGTAGGTGGCGACGCCAGTGCCGCGCGGCATCGCCAGGTTGAAGCCGTCCACGCCGACACGCATCCCGGGCGGGATGACCGATGCGTCCTTGAGGACGGCTGCTTGCCCCTGGTCCATGCCTTGGGGCTTGTCACATTTCGGCAGCGCCGGCAACGCGGGCCGGGGCGGGCGGCTCCTGGACGGTCAGCGTGTCGCCGGGTTGCAAGCATCCGGCCTCCACGGTGTCGGGCACGATGATCGCCAAGCTGGCGGTGCCGTCGGTGTGGTCCACGATTTCCGGCCCGGTGTAGGGCATCGTGCCGTGGCTGGTGCTCACAACGCCACCCCGTCGCACCAAGCCTCCGATCAAGCGACCGAACACCAGCACCCTGCCGCGAAGGCTGAGCACGAAAACGTCTCGGATGACGGCCCGGCCCGAAACCGTCCCATGCCCATCCATTGACCAGACCCCACTGCCACCTGAAACCGGCATCATACATTCCGTATATCGTCGAGGCGTAGGGCTTCAAAAGCGCCGGACTGCGTGCGGCGGACCGCGGTCCGGCCGTGGAAGCGGCCAATCACACGGCCTTGGCAACCTGGACTGCGCGGTCACCAAGGTCATAGCGCGCCGATCTGCTGGTACACTGCCAATAGCCGCCGGGCGTGTGCTGCCGGCGTGAATGCCTCTGCCCTGCGCAGCCCCCGCACCGTTAGCCCGGCCCGTAGGGAGGCGTCCCGGTCCAAGGTTGCGATCGCCCCGGCCAGGGCGCGCACGTCCAGCGGATCAGCCAGCAGCGCCGCCCCACCGGCCACCTCCGCCAGTGCCCCGCCATGGCTGGCCAGCGCCGGGACGCCCAGGGCCATTGCCTCCGCCACCGGCAGGCCGAAGCCCTCCGCGAGCGATGGCATCAGCACGGCTTTCGCGCCGGCCATCAGCGCAACCAGGCTGGGCCGCGGCAGCCAGGCTACGCGGCGCACCAGTGGGCCGGCGCCGTGCAGCTCCTCGGCAGCGCGCCAGCCATCGGGTCCGACCAGCACTAGGAGCGTCGATACGCCGCTGGCGCGGTGGGCCTCGATCAGGCGGGCGATGTTCTTGCGTGGCTCGATGGCGCCGCAGCACAGGAAGTAGCGGCCGGGCTCCAGGCCATGGGTGCGGGCGGCGGTGCGGATCGCGTCCGGGTCCGGGGCGTCCCGCAGCACCGACACCGATTGGAGTGTGCAGGTCACTCGGTCCCCAGGCCAGCCGGTGGCGGCCAGGATCGCCGCGCGCGACGCCTCGGACACCGTCACGACGTGCGCCGCTGCCCACCCTACCCCGCGCAGCAGCCGCCGCAGCCGCGCGGGGGACACCGGGGACAGGTCAGGGTGCTGCAACGGGATCACGTCGTGCACGGTGTAGATGTTGGGCACCCCGGCGAAGCGCAGCGGCACCGGGTAGCTCCAGTGCATCAAGCCCGGCGGCGCCGCATCCCGCAAAGCCATGAAGCGGCGGTGGACGTCGAAGTAAACCTGCGCCGTGCGGAACACGTCCGGGCTGACGCGCAGCCCCGGCCGGGACAGCGGCGCCCGCCGCTCCCAGGGCGGCAACGCGGCCAACCAGCGGCGGAGCCGGCCTGGGGCGCCGCTCTCGACCAGCCGCTCCACCGTCAAGTCGGCCAGGCAGTCCGCCAGGCCCTGCGCGTAGGTGGCGACCCCGGTGCCATGGCGCTGCAGCAGGTCCCGGGCGTCGATGCAGACCTGCGCGGCCAAGGGCGAGGACTGGCCGGCTATTCCGCCCCGCCTCACGCTCAACCCAACGGTCGCGGCTGTCCCACGCTGGCGGTGGCCGCCTACAACTCCATCAGCCAAAGGTCCGTGTCCCCCGTCCGCTCCCCGGCGGCGGTCAGCATGGCATGCGCCTGGCCGCGGTGGTGCGTCTGGTGGTTGAACATGTGCGCCACCAGCAGCGCCGTCGGCCGCACCTGCTGCTGCTGGGTGGCGCCGCTGAACCAGCTTGTCGTGTCATCCAGCCAATCCTGCCGCACCCGGCCAGCCCACTCCCGCAGGTCCAGGTCGGCATCCACCCGCGCGTCCCGCATCGCAGCGAAATCGGAGAACAGCGCACCGCTCGCGGCCAGCGGCAGTGCCGGCTTGTCCCAGCCGTCGAGCCGGGACATCCACATTCGGTCCGCCCAGACCAGGTGACTGAACGTGCCGTGGATCGAGCGCCAGAACGCCCCACGGTCCCGCTGCCGTTCACCGTCCGGCAGGCGGCCGGCGGCGGCATACAGGCGGCGGTTGACCTCGGCGTTGTAGGCGGTCATGGCCTGGACGTAAGCTGGCGTGATCATGCCGGCAGCATAGGGGCAGACCGGCGGCGCGGCAGCCCCTGCCGGGGAGGAGGCCACGATGACCGAGGACGACATCCTGCTGCGTGACGACCGGGATGGTGTGGCCTGGTTGACCCTGAACCGCCCTGCCGCCCGCAACGCGCTGTCGGCCGCGCTGATGGCGCGGCTGCTCGGTGAGCTGGACCGGGTGGAGGCCGATCCCGCCGTTCGCGTCGTGGTGGTTGCAGGCGCCGGCCCGGCCTTCTGCGCCGGGCACGACCTGCGAGAGGTGCGCGGCATGGACCTGGCTGGTCATGCGGCGCTGTTCGCCCAGTGCTCCCGCCTGATGCAGCGGATCGTCGGCCTGCGGGCGCCGGTGATCGCGCGGGTGCATGGTATCGCCACCGCCGCCGGATGCCAGTTGGTGGCGAGCTGCGACTTGGCCGTGGCAGCCGACACGGCGCGATTCGCCACGCCGGGCGTCAACATCGGCCTGTTCTGCTCGACGCCGATGGTGGCGCTGTCCCGCGCGGTCGGGCGAAAGGCGGCGATGGAGATGCTGCTGACCGGCGACACGGTGGACGCCCCGCGCGCCGCCGCGCTGGGCCTGGTCAACCATGCCGTGCCGGAGGCGGCGCTGGACGAAGCCGTGTGGGCGCTAGCCCGACGCATTGCCTCCCGCAGTCCAGCGGCTATCGGCCTGGGCAAGCCCGCCTTCTACCATCAAGCCGAGATGCCGTTGGCCGAGGCATACACCCATGCCGCCGCGGTGATGGTCCGGAACATGGTGGAGCACGACGCCGAGGAGGGGATCGACGCCTTCCTGCAACGCCGCGCGCCCGTCTGGACCGGCTAGCTCTTCGTCTTCGGATCGTGCGTGTGGTGCTTATCCCGCTCGCCGCCGCCGCCGGAGACGTGGCTGCTATCCCCGTTGGTCGCATCGCCCGGCTTGGGCGGGTTGTTGTCCCGCCCACCGCTGCCGCTGCGCGCAGGCTCCGGTTCCGGCTTGTCGGCGTTCTCGTGGCTGCTGCCGGGGCCGCCGTGGTGACGGTTGGCGTTGGGATGCTTGTCCGGCACGGTCAGCGGTCCTGGTGCCCGGCGGGATGCTTGATGTTCTGCATCATGTTGCCGTGGCCGCCCTGCTCGGCCAGGTTCTCGTCGGCCTTGCCCGGATGGACCTCGTGCTTCTTGCCGCCGGTGGGCGCGGCCGGGTCGCCGGGACCCTTGGTGGTGCGATTCGCGGGCGGAACCGGGGGTGGGTGTGCTGACATGGCGAACCTCCATTGGCGGCTGTCGGGTGAACGGTGCGGCGCCGGGCAGGGATCTGCGCGGCGGCCACACAACCTTGTCACATCCAGCCATGCCACCCCAAGCGCTTCCGGCCCGTTGTCTCCGGCACCACACGGAAAGGGTCCAACAATGAACGACAAGACGCAACCATCCACCCGCAAGGACGGCTTCGGCACCGAGGGCATCGGCGAGGACGGCGACGCCGGCATGGGCCAGTCGAAGTCCGGCGGCGGCGGCACCGGCACCAAGGGGCAGCCCGACACGCACCAGGCCGAGGGCGCCTTTGGCGACGAGAAGGGCAGCCACGGCCGCCGCAGCCCTGCCAACAAGCAGGGTCCGGACGGCGGCCAGCAAGACTGACGTCGCCCTTATCCAAAAAGGACAACACCACCATGCGTTATGCCCTGATCGCCGTCGCCGCGCTGCTGCCGTCCCTGGCTTTTGCCCAGGCTAGCGACGCCACGAAGTCCTATGACCGCTCGCTGCCCGGCAGCAGCAACATCCGCAATTTCACGATGAAGAACACCTCCAAGGAGAAGATTATCGACGCCCGGGTGCGCCTGTCCGATGACAGCACCCGTGTGCTGACGGAGAAGCAGCCGATCACCAGGTCGGAGGGCCAGACCTTCGCCGCCCCGGCCAAGATGTGCGTCACGCAGGTAAACGTGACGTTCGAGGGCGGGCGTAAGCTGGAGGCCAACGGCATCAACGACTGCGACGCGCAGACCATCGTCGTCGATGACGGCCGCATCGTCGTGCAGTCGTCACCGACCTCGGGGCCGCCGGCGCCGGTACAGGTGTCGCCAGCGAAGTAGCGAGGCGGCCATCCGCGACGCGTCTCACGCTACTGCGTCAGGTTTGCTGCCGTCGCTGCGGGCGGCGCTTGCGACATGGTGACCCAGGGCTGCACAGGTTGTGGTTCCCAACTCGTATTCCTGGGTCGCCGCGTCGCAGGCGCTTCCTGCAATGACAGAAGGGCAACAAGGGGCGGAGAGGTAGCCAAAACTGCCGCAGCGAAGGGCCGTTGGCAAATCGCAATCCGCTACTTGAAGACTTTGTAGAAGACGGTCGTATCGACAGGCTGGCCTGCAGCGTCTTTGGCATAGCCGGGGATGCACCCCACGGCGGTCCAGCCCACACTCACGTAGAGCCGCTCCCCTGCCCCACCGGTCTCCGTATCCAGCGTCAGCAGGGTGCGCCCTGCCTGTTGCGCCGCGACCTCGGCTGCGAGCATCAGCGCCCGGGCCAGGCCGCGGCGGCGGGCGGCCGGATGCACCAGCAACTTCGCGATGTCGGCCCGGTGCGGCTGGTTGGGTGGCGTGTCGATCTGCACGCGCACCGTCCCGCTCAGCACACCGCCGGACCACCCGCCCAGCAACAGGCACCGGCCCTGCGCCACATGGCTGGCGACGCCCCGCATGTACTCGCGCGCGACATCCTGGCCCAATGGCGGCAAGAACGATACGGAGGCTCCACCGTCCACGCAGGCCACCAGCACCTCGGCCAACCGGCGCACGGCGGACGCCGCGGCGGCGGCATCCAGCACCGCAACGCCATCAACGGGCTTGGCGTAGCCGAACTCCAAGCTGTTGGACACGTCGTCCAGCGCGCGGATCGGCCCGTCGCGGACCCAGCTCCGCTTCTCGTAGAACCGGTGCGCCCGGTCGAAGCGGGTGTCGGTCCACAGGCGCAGGCAGGTGGCCCCAGCCACCATGGCGTGCTGCTCCGCCATGTCCAGCAACGCGTGGGCCAGCCCCGCGCCGTGGCGGTCTGGATGGACATACACCTTGCAGACCTCCCAAGCCGGCCCGTCAATCGGCGCGGTCGCCGCCATGCCGACCAAGTCACCCGCAGCCTCGGCGACCCACAGCGCCCCGCCGCGCCCAGTGAAGTGGCTGGCGGGCGCCAGCAGGGCCGGCTCCTCCCGCTCCACATCCAGGATGCATCCGGGGTAGTTCGCCCAGCACCGGCGGATCAGCGCAATGATGTCACGCGAGTCTCCGTCCCGGCCCGCCCGTATCAATGAACCACCATCATGGACCCAGCCCTCACCGTAGGCTGATCCTCAACGCAGGCTGGTCGTCAACGCAGGCTGGCGCAGAACGCCACGATGCGCCGGCACGCCTCAGCCAGGGCGGCGTCGCTGGTCGCGTAGCTGATCCGCAAATAGGGCGACATGCCAAACGCCGCGCCGTGCACGACGGCGACATGCTGCTCCTCCAGCAGGGCCAGGGCAAAGTCCTCATCGGTGTGCAGCACGGTGCCGCCTGGGGTGGTCTTGCCCAGGCAGCCGGCAATGCTGGGATACACGTAGAACGCCCCCTCCGGCCGGTGGCACAGCACCCCCGGCGCGGCATTCAGCGCCTCGACCACCAGGTCCCGCCGCCGCCGGTAGGCCGCCGCCATCACCGGCACTGCGTCCTGCGGCCCGTCCAGCGCGGCGGCTGCGGCAGCCTGGCCGATGGTGGACACGCCGGCCGCCACCTGGCCCTGCACGTTCACCATCGCCTTCACCAATGCGCGTGACCCGGCGGCGAAGCCGACCCGCCAGCCGGTCATGGCGTAGGTCTTCGACACGCCGCTGACCGTCAGCGTGCGGTCGCGCAGCCGCGGTTCCACTGCCACCATCGTGCTGTGCCGGCCTTCGAACACCAGGTGCTCGTACATGTCGTCCGACATGATCCAGACGTGCGGGTGGCGCAGCATAACCTCGCCCAGCACCGCCAGCTCCGCGGCGTTGGCGGCGGCGCCGGTGGGGTTGTTCGGGTAGTTCAGGATCAGCCACTTGGTGCGCGGAGTGATGGCGGCGTCCAGGTCCTCCGGCCGCAGCTTGAAGCCGTTGTTCTGCGGGCAGTTGACCACCACCGGCTCGCCGCCGACAACGCGGGTCATCAGCGGGTAAGCGCCCCAGTAGGGGGCTGGGATGACGACCTCGTCGCCCTCATCAACGGTGGCCATCAGCGCGTTGAAGATGACGCCCTTGCCGCCATTGCCGACCGTGATCTCGTCCAGGGCGAAGTCCAGGCCGCTGTCCCTCTGGAACTTGCGCTGGATGGCCTGCTTGAGCGCGGGCTGGCCGTCCTGCGGCGGGTACTTGGTGTCGCCGGCCAGGGCAGCCTGGTAGCCGGCCTCGATGGCGTGGCGGGGGCTGTCGAAGTCAGGCTCGCCGATGGTGAGAGCGATCACCTCGGTCCCGGCAGCGCGCATGGCGCGGGCCTTGATGGTCATGGCGACGGTGGCCGCAACGGGGACGCGGGCGAGGCGCCGGGCCAGAGTGGGGGTCATTGTGCGGACAACGACTCCCTCTCCAGAAGGCGGAGGGGGAAGCAGGGCATCAGTGCAGGCCGGCGCAAAAGTGCTGGATGCGCTCGCACGCCGTCCGCAGTTGCTCCGTCGCGGCGGCGTAGCTGATCCGCAGGTGGCCGGGGTACATGAACGCGCTGCCGTGCACGGCAGCCACGCCCTCCTCCTCCAGCAGGGCCAACACGAAGCTCTCGTCGTCGGTGATCGCCGTCCCGCCGCGGCTGGTCTTGCCGATGCAGCCGTGCACGCTGGGGAACACGTAGAAGGCGCCCTCCGGCGTGTGGCAGTAAACGCCCGGTGCCTGGTTCAGCATCGACACCACCATGTCGCGCCGGGCCTGGTACACCTCGACCATCTCGCCGATGAAGTCCTGCGGGCCGTTCAGCGCCTCGACCGCGGCGGCCTGGCTGATGCTGCTGGTGTTGGACGTGCTCTGCGACTGCAGCTTGTCCATCGCCTTCACCAGTTGCACCGGGCCGCCCGCGAAGCCGATGCGCCAGCCGGTCATGGCGTAGGCCTTGCTGCACCCGTTCATCGTCACGGTGCGGTCGCGCAACCGCGGCTCGACCTCCACGATGGTGGAAAACTGGAAATCGCCGTACACCAGCTTCTCGTAGATGTCGTCGGTGAACACCCACACATTGGGATGGCGCAGCAGCACGTCGCATAGGGCGCGCAGCTCCTCGGCCGAGTAGGCGGCGCCGGTCGGGTTGCAGGGGCTGTTCAGCACCAGCCACTTGGTGCGCGGGGTGATCGCGGCCTCCAGGTCCTCCGGCCGCAGCTTGAAGCCGTTGTTCTGGCCGCAGGGCA
>CAXTFY010000176.1:0-6938 GCA_964243265.1 uncultured Acetobacteraceae bacterium
ATCTCTCGTTTGCCCGCACGCTTCTCCCAGTGGCCGCATTCTTGTCCGACCAGGAACGGAAAGAGCTTCAGCAGCACGCGATGCTCAAAGGTCCGAAGAAGATCAGCCCGTCAGACAATGCCGATAGAGACGAGGCCCAAAGTGAATATCTGATTTTCAAGGGCTTGTCCGGCGATAGCGCCCATCCATCGGCAAAAGCGCTGTCTCGCCACATTCCGACGAACGTCGACGGCTATATTAAAGAGTTTTTCATAGAACCGCCGATGAGTGCTCAGGATCTCGGGTTCACACTCCATTTCGCCACGACAGCAATGCTCAACGCTATGGGCCTATACGTCGACAGTCAGCCAAGTGCCGGGGCGAAGGCAATCATCGAGGCTGTTGGAGCACGGTATAACGCGCTTGCCGACAAGACGCTTCTGTTGGACGTTTGAAAAGACGCCGCAACAACTTGATGTTATGTTCAATTGTGCCAACTGACGCTACATGTCCGCTTATACATTTATCGCGTTCGGAAGCGGACCGGCCGGTTTCCACCAGGAGCCGATATTCAAACCGAGACGCTACCCACGCCCGCCTTGACTCTACTTCCCAGCAATGTTCTTGTTCCGTTCATGTCCGCACACGCGATCCCTGCCAAAGCCCACGCCGACCCCGGCCCGCACGGCCCCGGCCCGCACGACGCGGACACGCAAGCTCACCGGCACGTCCTGAACGACCTGATCGCCATGGGCGCTGACCTCGCCCGCTTCCTGCACGGCCAGGCCGCCGCCCACGTCGCGCAGCAAGCTGCGGCCCCTCTCGCCCAGCAGGCCCAGCCCGTCACAAACGCGCAGCCCGCCCCGGCGTCCGAGGCCCTGATCAGCCTCACCCTGGCCTTCGACCGCATCGCCCGCAGCGTCCGGCGGGGCATCCTGCTCGCCCGCAGCCTGGCCCGCCCGGTCCCGCCCGCCCCGGACCCGGCCCACGTCTCGGCCCAGGCACGCGCCGCCGCCCGCCGGCAGGTCATCCGCGCGGTCGAGGACGCCATCCAGCGCCTGGACAGCAGCGCCAGCGACGGCCCCGACGGCTCCGAGACCCTGCACGCCGAGCTGCATGAGCGCCTGGACGGCCCCGACCTCGATGACGACATCAGCACACGTCCGGCTGCCGACATCATCGCCGAGATCTGCCGCGACCTCGGCATCGCCGCCCTGCCCGGCATCCGCCCCTGGAAGCGCCGCACGCCCGGGGACATCAGGCAGCTCTGCGCCGAGGCCGCCGCCCCAAGCGGTGCCTGCCAGCCCGGCGCGGCCCAGCCCGGCACCGGTCCGCAAGCACCCAGGCGCGGCGTCGCGCAGCCCATCCCCGGCCCGCAGCCGGGCAGGCCTGCCGCGATCTCCCCAGCGCAGCCCGGCCCCATCCACCCCGGCCCCCTCCACCCTGGCAGCACTCCGCCAGAAGACGCAGCCGGCACCCTTGCCACGATCTTGCGCCACCCCCCGCGCATCCACGGCCAATTGCGACCGCCGCCCCAAGTCTAGGCAAGGCCTCAAGCCTCATGGACGCCGAACTTGGCATGCCCGGCCATGACGGACGCACTGGCGCCATCGCCATTGTGCCAGCGCCTGCGAGGGCCGGGGTAACGGATCAGGCAGCGTCCCACCATGGGAGATCGCCCAGCGTTCCGGCAACGCTGCTTGACCGCTGCGGCTGTCCGCCCAACACTAGGCAAATAGCGGGAAGCGGACTGCAAAGGCTCCGCACGGCCCAACGCCTGGGCGACCGCACGCAATTGGGGAAGGGCACGCAATGCCGCAGGTATCGCTGACAGTAAACGGACACAGCCACACCGCCGAGATCGAGGGCCGCACCCTCTTGGTCGAATTGCTGCGGGAAGGCATGGGCCTGACCGGCACCCACGTCGGGTGCGACACCAGCCAGTGCGGCGCCTGCGTCGTCCACGTGGACGGCAAGTCGGTCAAGGCGTGCACCATGCTCGCCATCCAGGCGAACGGCGCCGACGTGCTGACCATCGAGGGCCTTGCCGCCAACGACGGCACCCTGCACCCGATGCAGGCCATGTTCCGCGAGCACCATGCGCTGCAGTGCGGCTTCTGCACGCCGGGCATGGTGATGTCGGCGATCGACCTGGTGCACATGCACCCGGACGGTCTGACGGAGGACGAGATCCGTCATGGCCTGGAGGGCAACCTGTGCCGCTGCACGGGCTACCACAACATCGTCAAGGCCATCGCGGCAGCCTGGCCGATCATGCACGGCAAGCAGCTTGCCGAAGCCGCCGAGTAGGAACGAACAATGTACGATTTCACCTACCACAAGCCGTCCAGCGTCCCCGAGGCCCTGCAGGCGCTCGGCACCGACATGGACGCGAAGGCGCTGGCCGGCGGGCAGACCTTCATCCCCGTGCTGAAGCAGCGGCTGAACAAGCCCAACGTGATCGTCGATCTGTCCGCCTTGGGCCTGTCCGGCATCACCACCGCGCCCGGCCGCATCACCATCGGCGCCATGACGACGCATGAGGCCATCCGGTCCAACCCGGACATCAAGCGCGGCATCCCCGGCCTGGCCTACATGGCGTCGGTGATCGGCGACACCCAGGTGCGGCACCGCGGCACCATGGGCGGGTCGCTGGCCAACAACGACCCCTCCGCCTGCTACCCGGCTGCCGTGCTGGCCCTGGGCGCCACGATCCACACCGACCACCGCACCATCCCGGCCGAGGACTACTTCCAGGGCATGTTCACCACCGCGCTGGAGCCGGGCGAGCTGATCACCGCCATCGAGTTCCCGGTGCCGGAGCGCTCGGCCTACGAGAAGTTCCGCAACCCGGCGTCGCGCTACGCCATGGTCGGCGTGTTCGTGGCCAAGGGCGACTTCGGCGTGCGCGTCGCCATCACCGGCGCCGGGCAGAACGGCGTGTTCCGGCACACCGAGATGGAGCAGGCGCTCACGGCCAATTTCTCCCCGGACGCCATCGCCGGCATCACGACGCCCTCCGACGGGTTGAATGGCGACATTCACGCCAGTCCGGAGTATCGTGCCCACCTGATCGGCGTAATGGCCCGGCGGGCCGTCGCTTCGGCCTAGGCGGGGAAGGGCTGCCGGGGATCGTCCCCTGCGGCCCCGCTGGCGTTGAAGGAGTTTGGCGGTTGGTCGTTGACCTGCATCTGCTGTGTAAACAAGGACAGCGCAACAAGCGTGTCGGCCCGGAACCCACCCGGTATGAAACCGGCAACTGGCCAGTGACGGACGAGGTCGCCGAGGAGGCCTTGGGCGGCCGGCTCTACCTGCACGCCGCCCGGGCCGAGGAGGCCTACTACGGCGGCACCATCCAGGCCTGGCGCCACTCACCGGAAGACCCGAAGCGCAAGGTGTTCACCTACTTGGTGGATGGCCCGTTCCGCATTCGCTGCCCGGAGAAGTGGGGACAGGAAAAGGCCATCGTCCGTCGGTAGCCGGCATTGACGGCCCAAGCTGGCAAGGCGGAAGCTGGCCATACCCGGCACGTCGCCGTCATCGGCGCTGGGATCGTCGGCGCAGCTTGTGCGCTTGAGCTGATCAGGGACGGCCACCAGGTCACGCTGATCGAGCCAGGCGACCCCGGCGGCGAGCAGGCAGCCAGCTACGGCAACGGCGCCTGGCTCAGCCCCAGTTCGGTCGTGCCCCCATCCATGCCGGGCCTGTGGCGCAGGGTGCCGGGGTTCCTGGCCGATCCGTTGGGTCCGTTGGCGATCCGCTGGCAACACCTGCCGCGCCTGGCGCCGTGGCTGTTGCGCTTCGTCCGGGCCGGGTCCACCGTGACGCGGGTGGAGGCGACCGCCCGCGCGTTGAGGCCTCTGGTGGCCGACGCGCCGGAGCGGCACCGCCGCCTGGCCGAGGAGGCCGGGGTGCCCGAGATGATCGATCGGCGCGGCCTGCTCTATGTCTTCCCCAGCCGCGCCGATTTCGTGCATGAGGCCCTCGCCTGGCGCCTGCGCCGGGACAACGGCGTGCAGTGGCTGGAATTGGACGCCGATGAGTTGCGTCAGCAGGAGCCGGAGCTGGACCGGCGCTACACCTTCGGCGTCCTGGTGCAGGCTGGCGGCAACTGCACCGATCCCGGTGGCTATGTCGCCGCCCTGGTGCGGCACGCGCAGGACCACGGCGCAGCGCTGCTGCGTGCGGGCGCGACCGGCCTCCGTATCCGCGCAAGAAGGCTCCAAGCCGTCCTGACCAGCGCCGGCGAAATTGCCTGCGACGCTGCCGTGCTCTGCGCCGGTGCCCGGTCCCGCACCCTGGCCCGCGCCGCCGGGGACCGGGTGCCGCTGGAGACCGAGCGCGGCTACCACGCCGTCATCACCCAGCCCGGCACCGGCCCGCGCCACCCGGTCATGCCCAGCGACGGCAAGATGTGCGCCACCCCCACCCAGGGCGGCCTGCGCATCGCCGGCCAGGTCGAGCTGGCCAGCCTGGACGCCGCGCCGGACTGGCGCCGGGCCGAAATCCTGCGTGACTACGCCCTGCGCGCCTTCCCCAACCTGCCGCGCGACCTGCCGCCCGACCGGGTAAGGTTCTGGATGGGCCACCGCCCCAGCACGCCCGACGGCCTGCCGGTGATCGGCCCGGCCAGCGGCTGCCCTGATGTGCTGCACGCCTTCGGGCACGGCCACGTCGGCCTGGCGTCCGGGCCGGTGACGGGGCGGCTGGTGGCGGACCTGCTGGGCGGGCGTCCGCCCATCATCGACCCGGCGCCGTACTCGGCTCGCCGGTTCGCCTGAACCCGAGGAGGCACCCATGACCGAGCGCCCGTTCACCGCCGCCGACCTGGCCGCCCTGCAAGAGTGGGACACGCCCACCATCTGCAACGGCCTGGAGCTGATCGCCCCGGAGCGCCGGGCCATCGGCTTCACCGTGGAGCCGATGCTCGCGGCGGACCGGAGCCTCAAGCCCATCGTCGGCCTGGCCCGCGTTGGAACCATCCGCGCCAAGGAGGCGCCGCGCGGCAAGGTGGCGAGCCGGCTGGACTGGTTCGACTACGTGGCCGACGCCGACATGCCGACCGTCGTGGTCCTGCAGGACCTGGACGACCGGCCCGGCTACGGCGCCTGGTGGGGCGAGGTGCACAGCACCGTCCACAAGGCGCTGGGCGCCCAGGGCTGCGTGACCAACGGGTCGTTCCGCGATTGCGACATGCTGGCGCCAGGCTTCCAGATCATCGGCGGGCGCATCGGGCCGAGCCACGCCCACGTCCACATGGTCGATTTCGGCCGGCCGGTGGACGTGTTCGGCATGAACGCCATCCATGACGACGTGGTCCATGCCGACTTCCACGGTGCCGTCGTGATCCCGGCCGACGCGGTGCGCCGCTTGCCGGACGCCATCGCGCTGTGCACCCGGCGGGAGAAGGTGATCCTCGACATCTGCGCCAGCCCGGACTTCAGCCCAGCGCGGCTGCGGGCGGCCGTGCAGGCGGCGGGCGAAATCCACTGAGGGCCGCCGCGGCGCTGACGACCGCGGAGGCCCAGTCGCCGGGGCTGGGCTGCCGGTGGATGTGCAGCGTCGGATACCAGGAGCTGCCGGTCCGGCCGTGCAGCCAGCGCCAGCAATTGTCGTAGCGATCCAGCAGCAGCACCGGCCTACCCATGCCGGCCGCAAGGTGGGCGACGGCGGTATCGACGCTGACGACCGCATCCAGGTTGACGATGATGGCCGCGGTGTCGGCGAAGTCCCGCACGCCGGGCATGGGGTCCACCATGCCGTGCGGCGCCTGCACCCCGAATTGCAGGTTCACCAGCCGCACCCCGGGCACCTGGCCAAGGGGCGCCAAGACATCCGGCGTCGTGCTGCGAACCCGGTCCGTTGCCGCTGCTGCCGGGTCCGTGGCGCGTGCGGCGCCGGCCCAGGCCACGCCGACCCGCAGCCCCGTGCCGGGCAGCGTGGCAGCTTGGCGCGCTGCCTCCGCGGGATCGACTATTAGATAGGGCGCAGCAGGCGGCAGGTGGTCCAGGGTCGTGCCGAACACCTGGGGCAGGCTGAGCATCGGGCACCAGGCGTCATAGGGCGGGAGTGGTGCGCCCGGCGGCACCACGGCAGCCACGCCGGGCACCCCTGCGATCAGGCGCACCAGCGGAGCCGGCACCCAGGCGACCACGCGCGCCCCGCGGGCCGCCAGCAACGGGGCGTAGCGGATGAACTGCAGGGTGTCGCCGAACCCCTCCTCATGCCGCAGCAGCACCGTCCGGCCCTGCAACCCGTCCAGCCCGGCAAGCTGCAGGCCGGGCAGGGCGCGCGAGCGGCCGGGCAGGCGGTGGCGGCAGTTGAACGCGGCCCACCCCTCGGCAAGCCGTCCGGACTTCAGCAGGGCGACGGCATGGTTCAGCGCCAGTTGCGGGTCGTGCGGTGCAAGGGCCAGCGCGCGGCTGAAAGCGTTGTCCGCCTCGGTGAACCGCCCCTCGGCGGCGAGCGCCTTGCCCAGGTTGGACCAGGCCGCGGCATCTGGCCGCAACGCGACGGCACGCTGGAAGGCATCGACCGAGGCCGCCATCGGTCCGACCTCCGCCAGCAGCGTGCCTAGCAGGGCCGGCAGGCGGGCGTCCCCTGGCATCTCGACCATGGCGGCGCGCAGGTGGGGCACCGCAGCCGCCGGGCGCCCCTGCCGCCGCAGTAGGTCGAGCACGTCCTGGACCGGATGGTTGGCCGCCGGGCGGCCGCGGGCGATGCGGGCCAGGGCAGGGGCGGCCGACGTGTCGCCGCCTGCCGCGACGGCCAGGGCGTGGATCAGCCCGGCCTCCGGGTCCGTGCCGTTGGCCCATGCCGCGCTTCCGGCTGCGGCAGCGGCGAACTCTCCGGCGTGCAGGGCTTGCAACGCTCGCCGTAGGTCGGGAAGCCGGGATCGGATGGCGGTCATCATGCCCTTTTCGCCCCGACGCACCCTGGCGCGCAACAGGCCGGCCCCG
>CAXTFY010000176.1:7038-10435 GCA_964243265.1 uncultured Acetobacteraceae bacterium
CCCTCTCCCGGAGGGAGAGGGAGAAGGCGGGCAGCGTGCTTGCGACTCATGGGTCAGTCCTGGCCACAGCCGCGCGCTGCTTGACCCAAGCGCCGCCCCGGGCCGATGATCCTCCATCCCGACCGTCAAGGAGCCGTCATGAATATTGCCACCAGCCCCGCCGCCCTCGCAGGCTGCTCCGAGGAGGAGTGGCGCATCCGCTGCGATCTCGCCGCCATGTACCGCCTGGTGGCGCACCACCGCATGACCGACCTGATCTACACCCACATCAGCGCCCGCCTGCCGGGGTCCAAGGACCACTTCCTGATCAACCAGTACGGCGTCCAGTTCCACGAGATGCGGGCCTCCGACCTGGTGAAGATCGACATGGACGGCAACATCGTCCAGGACGATGCCCAATCGCGCCAGGTGAACGCCGCCGGGTTCACCATCCACTCGGCCATCCACATGGCCCGGCACGACCTGATCTGCGTCATCCACACCCACACCGCCGCCGGCATGGCCATCGCCGCGCAGAAGCATGGCCTGCTGCCGATCAGCCAGCACGCGCTGAAGTTCTACGGCCACCTGGCCTACCACGGCTACGAGGGCATCGCGCTGGACCTCGACGAGCGCGAGCGGCTGGTTGCCGACCTCGGCCAGCACCGCGCCATGATCCTGCAGAACCACGGCCTGCTGGTCGCCGGGCGCACCTTCGGCGAGGCGTTCAACAACATCTACTACCTGGAGCGCGCCTGCCAGGCCCAGGTCGCCGCCCTCGCCGGCGGCACCGAGCTGGTCTATCCCCCCGAGGAGGTGCGCCTGCACACCGCCGAGCAGTTCGACCGCGGCGGCAGCGTGCTGCACTACGAGATGATGTGGGAATCCTGCCTGCGCCTGATCGAGCACGACCGGACCGACTACCGCACTTGACCCGGCCGCTGCTGCAGATCGAGGGCCTGCGGACCGTATTCCGCGGGCCCAAGGGCGACGTGCCGGCGGTGGATGGCGTAACCCTGTCCGTCCCCGCCGGCAAGACCCTGGGCATCGTCGGCGAAAGCGGCTGCGGCAAGTCCATGCTGTCGCTGTCCGTCATGCGCCTGGTGCCGAACCCCGGCCGCGTCGCCGACGGCCGCGTGCTGTTCGAGGGCCAGGACCTGCTGACCCTGCCCCCCGCCGCCATGCGCGGCATCCGCGGCAACCGCATCGCGATGATCTTCCAGGAGCCGATGACCAGCCTGAATCCGGTGTTCACCGTGGGCGACCAGATTACCGAGGCGATGCGCGCCCATGACCGCCGGGCCAGCCGTGCCGAGCTGCGGACCCGCGCCGTCGCCGCACTGGACCGTGTCCGCATCCCCGCAGCCGCCCGGCGCTTCAACGACTACCCGCATCAGATGAGCGGCGGCATGCGCCAGCGCGTGATGATCGCCATGGCGCTGTCCTGCAACCCGGACCTGCTGATCGCCGACGAGCCGACGACGGCCCTGGACGTGACGGTGCAGGCGCAGATCCTCGACCTGCTGCGCGACTTGCAGGGGCAGACGGGGATGGCGATCATCCTGATCACCCACGACCTGGGCGTGGTGGCCGAGATGGCGGATGAGGTCGCCGTCATGTACGCCGGCCGCGTGGTGGAACGGGCAGGCGGCGCCGACATCTTCGACGACCCGCAGCACCCGTACACGCTGGGCCTGCTGGGCAGCATCCCCAAGATCGAGGAAACCCGCGACCGCCTGCTGGCCATCGAGGGCTCGGTCCCCGCGCCCTTCGCCCTGCCGGACGGATGCCGCTTCCACCCGCGCTGCGTGTTCGCCGCCGGGCAATGCACCGAGGTCGATCCGCCGCTGATCCCCCTAGGCACGGCGCACGAGGCCGCCTGCATCCGCGCCCCGGTCGAGGAGCTTGCCGCATGACCCTGCTGGCGGTGGAGGGCCTGGCCAAGCACTACCCAGTGCGGTCGGGCCTGCTGTCCCGCGCGTCCGGGCCAGTGCGCGCGGTGGACGGCGTGGGCTTCACCCTGGAGCGCGGCGAGACCCTGGCCCTGGTCGGCGAAAGCGGCTGCGGCAAGAGCACCACCGCCCGGCTGGTGCTGCGGCTGATCGACCCCACGGCGGGGACGGTCCGGTTCGAGGACCAGGACATCACCACCCTGCGCGGCCCGGCGCTGCGGGCGCTGCGGCGGCGGATGCAGATCGTGTTCCAGGACCCGTTCGCCTCTCTGAATCCCCGCATGACGGTGGGCGACATCCTAGAGGAGCCACTCATTGTTCACGCCATGGGGAACGCCGCCGCCCGGCGGGCGCGGGTGGCGGAGCTGCTGGGGCTGGTGGGTCTGGCGCCCTACCACGCAACCCGGTATCCGCATGAGTTCAGCGGCGGCCAGCGCCAACGCATCGGCATCGCCCGGGCGCTGGCGGTGGAGCCGGCGCTGGTGGTGCTGGACGAACCCGTCAGCGCGCTGGACGTGTCAATCCAGGCGCAGGTGGTCAACCTGCTGAAGGACCTGCAGGCCCGGCTAGGGCTGTCCTACCTGTTCATCGCGCACGACTTGGCAGTGGTAAAGCACGTCGCGGACCGCGTCGCGGTGATGTACCTAGGCCGCATCGTCGAGGTCGGACCGAAAGGCCAGGTGTTCGCCAACCCGCGCCACCCCTACACCCGAGTGCTGCTGGCCGCGATTCCCCGGCCCGACCCGCACCGCCGCCTGGCCCGGCAAGTGGCCGGCGGCGACGTCCCCAGCCCGGCCAACATCCCCAACGGATGCCGCTTCCACACCCGCTGCACTTACGTTATCGACCGCTGCCGCATTGAGGACCCCGCCTTGCTCCCACTGGACCCTGCGCCCAACTCCGCCGCCCACCTGTCCGCCTGCCATCGCGCCGCGGAACTGCCCCCCGCGGAGGCCATCCAGGCCCACGCCGCCCCGCCCGCCGCCGCCCGGCGCCTGGCGCTGTATGCCGACCGCCGCGCCCTGGCCGAGGTGGCCGCGCAATGATCGCCACCCTGGTCCATCCGCGCATCATGCTGGTCGGCGGCGGCGCAGTGGCGGAGCTGCCGGGTGTCCTGGCGAAGCTCGGGCTGTCGCGGCCGTTGGTAGTGACTGACCCCTACATGGTCAGCTCCGGCCTGGTGCGGCGCTGCCTCGGCCCATTGGAGGCGGCGGGGCTGACGCCGGCGGTGTTCAGCGACACGGTGCCCGAGCCGACGGACACCGTCATTGAAGCCGGCGCGGCGCTGTTGCAGGCCGGCTCGTATGACTGCCTGATCGGCTTTGGCGGGGGATCGCCGATCGATACGGCGAAGGCGATGTCGATCCTGGCGGCGGGGCGGGCGTCCGGGGCGGGGTCGCACATGCGGGATTTCAAGGTGCCGGTGCAGGCAGACGCGCCTGGGCTGCCGGTGATCGCCGTGCCGA
>CAXTFY010000177.1:0-10398 GCA_964243265.1 uncultured Acetobacteraceae bacterium
TCACCCAAGGGGTTCAGTTCAACACAGACGGCGAAGCGGACACGCGATTGGCGGACAGGAGGGCGGACAAGCTCCTTGGAGCATGATCGCATCAGGTTGCTTGACCTGAACGATAACATGCTCGCTAAAACAATGGCTAGAGCGTGGTTGGTTCATCCACCTGAACCAATCACGCTCTAGGCGTGTTGCACGGCTACATCCCTCGCCAGCTTGCGAAGGGGAGCGACGGCTTGCTCCGGATCAGAAGCCGGCATCGAAACCGGGACATCCCCTGCCGGCTACGTCAGTTGCAGCAGCAGGGACTTCAGGTAGGCGCTCTCCGGCAGATGCGGGTGCACCGGGTGGTCCGGCCCGGCGCCGCCGGTGTGGATGATCCGCGCCTCCCGCTTCGCCCGCAGCAATGCGCCCGTGACCTGGGCTGCGAACAGGTCCAGCGGCGCATGGTGGCTGCACGAGGCCACGAACAGGAAGCCACCCGGGGCGACCAGGGACGCGGCCAGCCGGGTCATGCGGTGATAGGCACGTAGGCCGGCGTCCTGGTCGCGCTTGGACTTGGCGAAGGCGGGCGGGTCGCAGACGACGACCTCGAACCGCTCGCCGGCCGCGGCCAGCGCGCCCATGGCGTCGAAGGCGTCGGCGCGGGTGGCGGTGACGCCGGGCAGGGCGTTGCGGGCCGCGGCGGTCAGGGCGCGGTCCAGGGCGGGCTGGCTGCTGTCCACCAGGGTGACCGCGGTGGCCCCGGCGGCGGCGGCGCGCAGGCCGAAGGCCCCGGTGTGGCAGAACACGTCCAGCACCCGGGCGCCGGCGGACAGGGCGGCCACCTGGTCCCGGTTGGGCCGCTGGTCCCAGAAGAAGCCAGTCTTCTGGCCGCCCAGGGGATCGATCGGAAAGGCCACGCCGCCCTCCTCCGCCACGGCGTCCCCCAGGTTGGGCGCGTCGCCGTGCAGCAGGCGGACATCCTGCGGCAGGCCCTCCTGCACGCGGGCGCCGCTGTCGTTGCGGGCGACGATGGCGCGCAGGGGAAGCAGGTCCAGCAGGCCCGCGGCGATGTCCGGCAGCAGGCGGTCCATGCCGGCAGTGTTGGCCTGCAGGACCGCCACGTCGCCGAAGCGGTCGATGATGAGACCCGGCAGGCGGTCGGCCTCGGCGTGGACCAGGCGGTGGTGCGCGCCGGGGAGGATGCGGGCGCGCAGGGCCACGGCGTCTGCCAGGCGGGCGCGAACCCAGGCGGCGTCGATGCCAGCGCCGGGGTCGCGGTCCAGCAGGCGCGCGGCAATCAGGCTGTGCGGATTGAACATGAAGGTGCCGTGCCGCCAGCCGTCGTCGCCCTCGATGCGGACGACGGCGCCGGGGGGCCAGGCGCGGTGCTCGGGCGTGGTGGCCAGCTCGTTGCTGAACGCCCAGGGGTGACCGGATTTCAGGCGGCGGTCCTGCTTGGGGTGCAGGCGGATCAGGGGGTGCGGCATTGGGCTTCCTGCTCCCCCTCCTGCCCGGGGAGGGGCGTGGGGTTAGCGGACGAAGACGCGCACGTCGCGCGACAGGGCGGCGGCCTCGGGCCGGGCGACCAGGCGGACGCGGGACTCCGGGACGCCGAGGGCGACCAGCCGCCGGGCCACGTCCTCGGCATCGTGGATGGAGGCTTGGGCCAGGTCATCCGGCGGCGGGGAGCCGGGCAGGATGGCGACGACGTCGAACGCCACGTCGGGCTTGCGGGCGCGGGCGGCGGCGATGGCTTGGCGGAGGGCGGCGTCGCTGGTAGCCACCTCCTGCGGGGCGATGATCAGCAGCGGCGGCGGACCGGGCAGCGGGCCTTGGGCGACGACCGGCGGGGCGGGCGGGATCACCGGGGCGGTGCCGGCGCCGGGCCAGAAGGTGTTCTGGTCGATCAGCGTGCAGCCTGGCAACAGCAGCACCAGGGCCATGCGCCTCATGCCAGCCGACTTCGGTCCTGCTGCGCCCCAAGCCCGCACCCTCATCGCGAGCCGGCTTCGGCGCGGCAAACCAGCAGCCGCACGGACGCAGCCGGCCGCCCTGGATCGCCATGCCGCAAGCGCAACTTGCAACGACAAGGCGCACCTCACTGGTCAGCCTCATAGGCGGCTGGCGTCACGCCGCGTAATCCGGGCACTCGCGGTCCAGCGTGCGCTTGAGGCTGGCCAGGTGCAGGCGCGCGGCCTCATCGCCGCCGGACTGCATCTGCCGAGCGGTAGCCTCCGCGACGTGCGGCGGCACCGGCTTCAACGGCCGTCCGGTCGAGAGCGCCAGGCGCTGCGCCTCGCAGGCGCGCTCCAGGTAATACAGGTCGTCCCAGGCCTCGGCGATGCTGCGGCCCAGCACCATCACCCCGTGGTTGCGCATGAACGCCACGTCGGCGTCGCCCATGCTGGCGGCGATGCGGTCGCCCTCCTGCGTGTCGTGCGCCAGGCCGTTGTAGTCCTCGTCCACCACCGTGCGGCCCCAGAACTTCAGCGCGGTCTGCCCGGCCCAGGCCAGCGGCGGCCCGTCCAGCATCGCCAGCGCCGTCGCGTTCGGCATGTGCGTGTGGAACGCTGCCCTCGCCCGGGGCAGGCGCAGGTGCAGGCGGGCGTGGATGTGGAACGCGGTGATCTCCGGCACGCCCACCCCGGCCACCACGTTGCCGGCGAGGTCGCACACCAGCAGGCGCGAGGCCGTGACCTCGCCGAAGCCCCAGCCGTAGGGGTTGACCAGGAACAGCTCGTCCGATCCCGGCACCATGGCGGACAGGTGGTTGCAGATGCCCTCGTGCAGGCCCAGCCGGTGGCAGGCGCGGAAGCAGGCGGCCAGATCGACCCGGGCCTGCCAGGCGGCGTCGCGGTCCAGGGGGCTGTTGCTCAGAAGGGCAGGGGGCATGGCGGGCCTCGGGATGGGTTGCGGATGCGGTGCGGGTTGGCATGATGCCCTGGCGCACCGGAGCGGACAATCATGGCGGCGAGCCCGGCGGCGGCAGGGATGGCGAGACTGGAGCCGCCGGGCATTACAGGCATGGATGCCGCGCGTGCGCTGGTGGCAGGCACGCAGGCGACGACGGCAGCGCGGATAGCAGGATATGGAGGCGGACATGGACGCAATGCGCACACAGGCGACTGGCAAGCCGGCAACAGACGCGCAGGTAGGCAGTGCGCCGCCGCCCGCCACCAACCGGCGCATCGACGGCAAGCGCCTGTGGGCCAGCCTGATGGAGATGGCCGCCATCGGCGCCACCCCCAAGGGGGGCGTCCGCCGCCTGGCGCTGTCCGACGTGGACCGCGCCGGCCGCGACCGCTTCACCGAACTGTGCCAAGCCGCCGGCCTGCGCGTCCGCGTGGACGGCATGGGCAACATGTTCGCCAGGCGTGAGGGCGCCGACCCCTCCCGCCCCCCGGTGCTGATGGGCAGCCACCTGGACAGCCAGCCCTCGGGTGGCAAGTTCGACGGCGCGCTGGGCGTGCTGGCCGGGCTGGAGGTGATGCGGACGCTGGACGACCTGGGCCTGCAGACCGACGCTCCGGTAGAGCTGGTCAACTGGACCGACGAGGAGGGCGCCCGGTTCGGCCGCAGCCTGATGGGCTCCGGCGTGTGGGGCGGCATGTTCGACCTGGCCGAAACGCAGGCGCTGCGGGACTCCGACGGCACGACGGTAGGCGCGGCGCTGGACGCCATCGGCTATCGCGGGGCCGAGCCGGTGCGGCCGTTCGCCGCCGACGCGTACTTCGAGCTGCACATCGAGCAGGGGCCGATCCTGGAGCAGGAGGGCCTGCAGATCGGCATTGTCACCGGGGCGCAGGCGCAGGTGTGGTACGACTTGGTGGCGACGGGACAGGACAGCCACGCCGGCACCACGCCCCCCAGCGCCCGGCGCGACGCCCTGGTCTGCGCCGCCCGCGTGGTGGACCTGGTGGACCGCATGATGCGGGCGCGCGGCGAGCAGGGCCGCGGCACCGTGGGCCGGATGCAGGTGCTGCCCAACAGCCCCAACGTGATCCCCGGCGAGGTCCGCTTCAGCGCCGAGTTCCGCCACCCGGACCCGGCGGAGATCGCCCGGCTGGCGGCGCAGTTCCCGCGGGAGGCCGGGTTCCTGGCGCGCGATTGCGGGGTGGATCTGCAGGTGACGGAGCTGTTCCGCATCCCGGCGCAGCCGTTCGACGCCGGGTGCGTGGATTTGGTGCGGCAGGCGGCGGCCCGACTGGGGCTGCGCGCGCGGGAGATCGTGTCGGGGGCGGCGCATGATGCGGTGTATGTCGCGCCGCATGTGCCGACGGCGATGATCTTCACGCCGTGCAAGGACGGGCTGAGCCATAACGAGGCGGAGAGCGTGGAGCCGGGGGAGGCGGAGGCTGGGTGCCAGGTGTTGTTTGAGGCGGTGGTGGCGCGGGCTTGTCGAAACATCATGTCTTGAGACGGGGATTTCTTGATGCAGTTGTTCTCAAAGACCCTTCAGGATCTCTCTTGGGTTCCCTTGGCTGGACTTTGGGAAAACACCAAGGGAGGTGGTCTATCCTTTTCCGGAAGCGAGTTCTCACCTACTGATAAGAGCAGTGACTCTTCCTCATCTAAGGCAGTTTCCGACGGCGGGTCTCAAGCCAAGTTTGTTGATGTGGGCAATGTCATATTCAGCCAGTCTTTCCGAGAGGGACGGCTCAGACTTCAGGTCGAGTTTGAGGATGTAGATTATCGATCGGCTGCTGGCATAATAATCCAATATTCGCTTGAAACTCAAGACATGTTGGCTTTCGTGATAACCGGGGGAGGTATTCCGATCAAGCCAGGAGTAGCTGGATTTTTGTTCAAGCTACAATCCTGGGGGCCGCGATCTGAACAGCTTGGGAGACAACAAAGCACTCCCGTTGAATATCCCAAGATATGGACTTCGCTGTTTGAAGCTGGACTGGGCTCAAACTTGAAATCCAAGCGCCCTTATAATCTTGAGGTGATCGTGCGCGGGGCAGTGATAATCTTGCATGTGGATGGCGTAGAGATTGGGAAGTACACTCTTGCGGCACCATCACTTCCTGGCCAGCCATGTGGGATTTTCTGCCTTGGTCATAACACGATTAGGTTCAAAAACGTCCTTGTCGAGGCGAACCAGCCAAAAGCCTTTGTGGTAATGCAGTTTCAAACTACAGAGTACGAGGCGCTTTTTCGCGATGTGATTGATCCCATTTGCAAAGCAGAGGGCCTCTATGCCTATCGAGCTGACTCCACCTATCTTCCTGGCTTGATTATTGAAGATATCAAGGAGCAAATATCCGAAGCTCGTGTAATAATCGCCGAGATAACTCCGCAGAATCCAAACGTGTACTATGAGGTGGGTTATGCAGACGCTCTTAACAAGCCGATCATACTCATCTCTGACCGCAAAGAGGGATTGAAGCCATTCGGTGTCAGAGCCTACAGAACGATATTTTATGACAATAGCATAGGAGGCAAAAACCAGATTGAGAACGATTTACGGACTTACATCAGGGGCATTATGGAAAGCTGGATATGAAACGTAGGGCGAAAATGCTGCACCCTACTTGGACGGCGCGACTGCTCCGCAAGCTCTACGGTTTTATAACGTCGATCAGATCACCAAAACGATGGAAGTCGGCGCTGTTGAATGTGAGCAGCCGGGTGATGTCATGCGTGAGCATGACGGCTACTAGGTTGGCATCATGCACCTGCTTGCCTGCGCCGGGGTGGGCAGCCAAGAGGTGCAGCAGAAAGTCGAACACATCCGGGCCATCGCCTAGAGCATTGAAAGCAAGCCGGAACCGGCGCACATCGGCTATTGCCTCTTTCATGGAAAGACCTGCTACGGATGCCTGAGGTCGGGTTGCAACTGCAAGGTACTCGCGCAGCACCTGCTGGCTAATCCAGGTTGAGCTTGCCTTAGTCTGTAAGCGTCTCAACGCAGTTTGAGCAGCCCCATGCTGGGACACTGTTGGCCTACTCGCGTAGACCGATACGTTTGTATCAACAAAGGTCGGATCGCTTGGTTCAGTCAGCGCAGCCGACCTTCATCATCGTACATGTCTTCACGGTGAAGCGAGATGCTGCTATCCCAAGGAACATCGTGGATGGGGAACTTATCCATCGTGAACGGCTTGCCCTTTGGTGGTCTCGGCGCAGCCGCCCCTAGGGTGATCGAGACGTCATGTTCGCCAGGCGGCAACTGACCAGCAGGTGCTCGGCCAGATATGGTGCCATCAGGCGCAACTGCGATGCGCATAGTGATGATGGTCATGTGCACCTCCCAAGAGTAGGTTGCGGTATATCACTTGGTGTTCGCGACGCAATTCTAGCATATGCAGCGTTTCCATAAAACTAACTGTTCGCCGCCCCCAACCGAGCCGTTAAGCCGGTCCTGACGACCACAAACGCCCGGTTGCATATAATCGCTGTATCAACCCAAACGCCACAATTCTAGCATCACTCTCAATAAGCCCCCACTCTTGCTCCCCGCGCTCACCCCCCGTATAGCCCCAACCCCACCCCCGCACGGGCACCAGTCCGTGCCAACCGGAGGCCCGATGCCCGGCGCGCCCACCGCCACCCTCGACGCTCCACCACCCCACGAGGCCCCCGCCCTGCTCGCACAGGCGGCCATCCTCGCGCGCCCGGCCACCATCGAGCGCCGCATGGCCGACGCCATCCGCGCCCTCGCCATCGACGCCACCCAGGCCGCCGGCTCCGGGCACCCCGGCATGCCCATGGGCATGGCCGACGCCGCCGCCGCCCTCTGGTCCCGCACCCTGCGCTTCGACGCCACCGACCCGCGCTGGCCCGACCGCGACCGCTTCGTGCTCTCTGCCGGGCACGGCTCCATGCTGCTCTATGCCCTGCTGCACCTCACCGGCCACGCCGGCATGGACCTCGGCCACCTGCAGCGCTTCCGCCAGCTCAGCAGCCCCGCCGCCGGCCACCCCGAGCACGGCGAGCACCCCGCCATCGAGGCCACCACCGGCCCGCTCGGCCAGGGCCTGGCCACCGCCGTCGGCATGGCGCTCGCGGAGCGCATGATGGCCGCCCGCTTCGGCAAGTCCCTGGTGGACCACCGCACCTGGGTCATCGCCAGCGACGGCGACCTAATGGAGGGCGTCAGCCATGAGGCCGCCGCCCTCGCCGGCCACCTGCGGCTGGACCGGCTGACGGTGCTGTGGGACGACAACAGCGCCTTCGCCGATGGCGATGCCGGGCTGTCGCAGACCGCCGACCAGTTGCGCCACTACGCCGCCCTGGGCTGGGCCACCAAGCGCGTCGATGGCCACGACCCGGCGCAGGTCGCCGCCGCGCTCTCGCTGGCGCTGCGCTCCAAGAAGCCGACGCTGATCGCCTGCCGCACCATCATCGGCTTCGCCGCCCCCACCAAGGCCGGCACCAACGCCCGCCACGACGAGCCGCTGGGCGACACCGAGGCCGAGGCTGCCAAGCAGGCCCTCGACTGGCCGCACCCGCCCTTCACCGTGCCGCCCGACCTGCGCGACCGCTGGGCCGCCGCCGGCACCCGCGGCACCGCCGCCCGGCGCGCCTGGCTGAAGCGCCTGAACAAGCACCCGCTGCGCGCCGAGTTCGAGCGCACCACCGCCGGCCGCCTGCCCGACACCTGGCACGAGGCGATGGCGGAGCTGAAGGCGGGCCTCGCCGACAGCCGCCCCGCCATGGCCACCCGGGAGGCCGGGCAGCGCGTCCTGCACGCCCTTGGCCCGGCTGTGGCGGAACTGGTCGGCGGCTCGACGAACCTGGCCGAGAGCAGCCTCACCCAGGGGCGCGGCATGGCGTCGGTGGGGCCGGGCAGCTACGGCGGGCGGTATGTGCACTACGGCATCCGCGAGCACGGCATGGCGGCCTGCCTGAACGGCCTGGCGCTGCATGGCGGGATGCTGCCCTATGGCGGCACCTACTTGGTGTTCAGCGACTACATGCGCCCCGCCCTGCGGCTGGCGGCGCTGATGCGGCAGCGGGTGATCTACGTGCTGACGCATGACAGCATCGGCTTGGGAGAGGACGGCCCGACGCACCAGCCGGTCGAGCAGCTCGCCAGCCTGCGCGCCATGCCCGGCGTGCACGTCATGCGCCCGGCCGACGCGATGGAGACGGCGGAGTGCTGGGAGCTGGCGATCCGCCGGGCCGATGGGCCGACGCTGCTGGTGCTGTCCCGCCAGGCCGTGCCGGCGCTGCGGACCGACGCGGCGGAGAACCGTTGCGCCCGGGGGGGGTATGTGCTGCAGGAGGCCGACGGGCCGCGGCAGGCCACGCTGACCGCCACCGGGTCCGAGGTCGCCGTCGCCGTCGAGGCCCGGCGGATGCTGGCCGCCGAAGGCATCGCGGTCGCCGTGGTTTCCCTGCCGTGCTGGGAGCTGTTCGCGCAGCAGGACGAGGCTGCCCGCAACGCCGTGCTGGGCACCGCGCCGCGCTGGGGGATCGAGGCTGCCTGCAGCTTTGGCTGGGAGCGGTGGCTGGGGACGGACGGCATGTTCATTGGAATGGACGGATACGGGGCCAGTGCGCCCGGGCCGGACCTGTTCCGGCACTTCGGCATCACGCCGGAGGCCATCACCAGCGCCGTGAAGAAGCGGCTGCTGCCACTGCTGCAAGAAGGGGAAGAGTATGGCCGTTAAGGTCGCCATCAACGGATTTGGACGCATCGGCCGCCTGGTGCTGCGCGCGATGATCGAGAACGGGCGCACGGACGTGGAGACGGTCGCGATTAACGACCTCGGCAGCGTGGAGGCCAACGCCCACCTGTTCCGCTTCGACAGCGTGCACGGCCGCTTTCCGGGGGAGGTCGAGGTGAAGGGCCAGGCCATCACCATCCGGTATCGGGGGCGCACCTATGGGCCGATCGAGGTGTCGGCCGAGCGCGATCCCTCCAAGGTGCCGTACCAGGGCGTCGATGTCGCGCTGGAGTGCACGGGGCGCTTTACGACCAAGGAGGCGGCATCGGCGCTTATTACCGGGGCTGGGGCGCGCAAGGTGCTGATCAGCGCGCCGGCGGACGGGGTGGATGCGACGGTGGTGTTCGGGGTGAACCAGGGCGTCATCACCAAGGATATGACGGTCATCAGCAATGCGTCCTGCACCACCAACTGCCTGGTGCCGCTGGTGAAGGTGCTGCATGACAACTTCGGTGTCCTGCGCGGCTACATGCTGACGATCCACGCCTATACGGGGGACCAGAACACGGTGGATACCCTGCATAAGGACCTGCACCGCGCCCGTGCCGCTGCGGTCAGCGCCATTCCCACCAGCACCGGTGCCGCCAAGGCCGTGGGGCTGGTGATGCCGGAGCTGAAGGGCAAGCTCGACGGCAGTTCCATCCGTGTGCCGGTGCCGAACGTCAGCCTGGTCAGCCTGGACGTGAACCTGCGGCAGCATGCGACGGTGCAGCAGATCAATGATGCCATGCTCGCCGCGGCCACTGGGGCGATGAAGGGCATCCTGGACTACAACGCCCACAAGCTTGTCAGCATCGACTTCAACCATCAGGCGGCGAGTTGCACGTTCGATGCGACGCAGACTGCGGTGGTGGATCAGGAGATGGCGCGGGTGGTGGGTTGGTACGATAACGAGTGGGGGTTCAGCAACCGCATGGCCGATACCGCCGCCCTGTTCGGGTCGATGTAGGTGGCGGCACTTACCCTCGATGGCGTGCTGGTCGCGGGGAAGCGCGTGCTGCTGCGCGCCGACCTGAACGTGCCGGTGCGCGACGGGCGCATCACCGATCTGACGCGTATCCACCGGCTGTCGCCCACTATCCGGGAGCTTTCGGATGGTGGGGCGCGGGTGGTGGTTTGCAGCCACTTCGACCGGCCTAAGGGGAAGCATGTTCCCAGCATGACGCTGGCGCCGATGGCGGCGGCGCTGCAGGAGGCGTTGGGGCGGCCGGTTGCCTTTGCCAGCGATACGGTGGGGCCTGTGGCCCGGGCGGCTGTTGCGGCGCTGGGGAACGGCGACGTGCTGGTGCTGGAGAATACCCGGTTCCACCCTGGCGAGGAGGCAAATGAGTTGGAGTTTTCGCGTGACCTCGCGGGGTTGGCGGATTTGTATGTGAACGATGCGTTCTCTGCGGCGCATCGTGCCCATGCCAGCACGCATGGAGTGGCGCAGCACCTGCCGTCGCACGCCGGGCGGATGATGCAGGCGGAACTGGCGGCGCTGGATGCGGCGCTGGGGAATCCGGCGCGGCCGGTGATGGCGGTGGTGGGGGGTAGCAAGGTCTCGACCAAGCTGGAGCTGCTGGGGAACTTGAGCCGCAAGGTGGACGTGCTGGTGATCGGGGGGGCTATGGCCAATACCTTCCTGGCGGCGCAGGGCGTCGGGGTCGGGCGTAGCCTGCAGGAGGCGGAGATGCACGGCATCGCGCGGGAGATCATGGAGGAGGCGCACCGGGCGGGGTGCCAGATCGTGCTGCCGCGG
>CAXTFY010000178.1:0-10377 GCA_964243265.1 uncultured Acetobacteraceae bacterium
GGCCGGCGCCGGGGGGGGGGTGCGCGGGCGTCGCGGCCGGGCATGCCCGACCCAGGCCCGGTCTCGTTGACTTGGGGGGGCAGCGTATAGGGGAGGGGGCGGGGGGATGCAAGGTGATCCCTCCTGTGCCAAGGGGATCGGGCCGTCATGCCTATTGCATCGGCCGAATCAGCGCCGCCCTCGTCTTGGCCCGCGCCTGCACCCGCAGCAATTGGTAGGTTGCTTGCGGCAGACAGCACGCCCAGCATCCAGATCGGGATTACGACGGGCAGGTCGTCAGCGTGCCCGACTTCGCCATGGTTTGCACCAGGTTCGCACCGACGGTGCTGCCCGGGCCACTGAGCGCCAGTCCCGACCGCACCAGGCCGCGTCCTTGCCAGGCCAGGCGCCCGGACCGGGTGTCGACCAAACGCAACTGATAGGTCGTCATGTCGTCGTAGCTGTAGCTAACCGAGCCCGCAGGCGCGATCACCAGCAGCGCGTCCGACTTGGTCCGTGCCACCAGCGCTCGGGCGATCGATGCGTCGTCGCCGCCACTGTCCAACGAGAACGGATCGATGTCGTGCACCGTGACCGTGAGGCGGCACGCCCGCAAGGCGTCGACCATGCCGTTGCGGAAGCTGGAGCGCGCGCTCTCCGAAATCGCGGTGCCGAGATTTTCATAGACCAAGACACTGCCAATCGGAGCGGCCGGTATGTTGACCGCGGCACCACTGAATGGCTGGGCGCATCTGGGGACGAGCGCCAGAACGGCGCCGGCCAGCCAACGCGGGGTTCGATGCCTCATGTCCACTCCTGGGATTGCAGCACGACGCGGCTCAGGACCCAGCAACCGTTGCAGGACAGGAGCGGATGGTCCCGTCCTTCGCCAGTTGTCGCAAGAGCGCCTCGGCGGCGTCGCGACCTCGGCTGCCCACCGTGCCAAACTGCGCTGTGACGCCCAGCGAGAACCGGCCTCGAAAGACGGCGCGACCCGATGGTTGCTCAGTCACCAGCGCCTCATACTTCACCGAGGACAGACGCGTGACCCCGTACTGCCGGAAGCTGAAACTGCCAACCGGGTGCAACCGCATAACGGCGTCATAACGGCCAACGAGATCGCCGCCCCTGAGCCGACCCACGATGTCGTTTGCGCCCTGCGAGCCGGCGTAGCTCAGGTCGACCTCGACATTGCACGCCCCGAGCTGTTGTTTGAGGCCGACCTCCATCGCCCGCCGTTCAGGAGTGATCTCAGCACGGTCGGGAGAAACAACGATGAGCATCCGCTTCGGCGTGCCGGCGTAGTCCGACACAGCCCGCGACTCAACCGTAACAGCACACCCGGACACCGTGGCGATCGCGGCCAGCAAGCCGATCGCTCGCAATATTCCGTAGCTCATGGAAACTCCTTTTAGGGACTGCACCAGGCGACGGAGTGGAAAGGTTCGAACGGGCACGCTACTCTGGCGGGGGTTGGTGCGAGGCGAGCATTGCAGACACGTCGCGACGCAGGTTTGGCGCGACGCCGTAAATCATATCCACAAGCTCCTGCGACTTGGCGCGAGCGGCTGGGTCCGGATCGCTCCCAGCCGAAACGCTGCCCCAGTAGGCCGCCTTGACGGCGGGGTCCGTCCGCAGCGACGGTCCGGATGATGGACCGGCTGGGACCAGTGCAGCGGTGAAGTAGTAACCCGCAAGAAGCCCCGGCGCCCTCGGCTGGCCCCGCAATGCGGCAGCGTGCCACAGCACGGCGGCGCGTGGACGGTCCTGTGCTACCCCGTCGCCGTTCCAATGCTGCTGGCCCAGCAACAGGGACGCATTGGCTTGTCCTTGGGCGGCCGCCTTTCCAAACCAGCGCGCGGCCTCGGCCGGGTCGTGCGGGACGCCGTTGCCGGCCAGGTACATCTGGCCTAGGTCGGTTTGGGCATCGGCAACCCCCAGGTCGGCACTGCGGCGGCAGAGTGCGGCGGCTTTGGCCGGGTCGGGTGCGACCCCCTGGCCTAGCAGGTACTGGTTTCCCAGCGCACAGAACGCAATCGGCAGGCCGCGGCTGCCTGCGGCGGTGTAGAGCTGCGCCGACCGGGCATAGTCCCGGTTCCGGCCGTCTGCATTGTGGTAGCAGTCGCCCAGCATTTCCGTTGCCAAGGCGTCGCCGCCCTGCTCGGCTTTCGCAAACTTGTCGCAGGCTTGGGCGTGGTCCGTCGGCACGCCGGCGCCGGCCCACAGCAGCAGGCCGACACCCCTCGCCCCGGCAGCGCTGCCCTGTTGTTCCAACGCCTGATAGATCGCGCTAGAAGCGGCATAGTCGCCCCGGCTGTTCGCAGCCTTGGCGCGGTCCAACGCCTCGGCTTCAGTCTCGGCATGGGCGGGGAGGCTGAACAGCGCGAGAAGGATAGCGGCAAGACAGGCTTGGCGCTGCATGAGCATGCGGCGAGTCCTTATCGAAGTTGGCGAAACTAATACATGCACGATTTTCCCAGCACCGTCGAGGCTTGCCGACCCCCAGCAATATCTCATACCAAAATGCCGAAAGACCTGGATGATCGCGGATCATTGCCGAGGCGAGCCGCTTTTGCGGCGCGGCGTAAAAGGCAGCAGCGACCATTTTTCAGTCCCTGGATTCCTGCGGCGCTGCGCTACTCACGATTACAGATGCGGGCCGGGTGGACCGGTTGCGCCTCTTGATGTCCTGGCATCTCAGGTGCTGCTTCGGGAAGCCGCGATGTTGCTGAGTAGCCGCAATGTGCGCCCAGCATCTTGCAGGAGCGGCGGCTGACTCTACCGCCGGACCAGGCTGCGCCTTATACGAAGCATCACATGGCCATCTTCTTCCTCAAAATGCACGGCGCCGGCAACGACTTCGTCATCATCGACGAGCGTCCCCGCCCACTCGACCTCCTCCCCGCCGCCGTCCGCGCCCTGGCCGACCGCCGCACCGGCATCGGCTGCGACCAGCTTATTACCCTGCATCCGCCGCCGCCCGGCACCGACGCCGACCTGCTCATGCGCATCCGCAACCCCGACGGCTCCGAGGCCGGCGCCTGCGGCAACGCCACCCGCTGCGTCGCCGAGCTGCTGTTCGAGGAGAACGGCCGGCCCTACCAGGTGATCCGCACCAGCGCCGGGGACTTGCCGGCGGAGCGGCTGGCGGATGGGCGGCAGCGCGTGGACATGGGGCCGGCAAAGCTTGAGTGGCAGGACGTGCCGCTGGCCCGCGCGATGGACACCCTGCACCTGGACCTGCCCGGCGATCCCGCCGCGTGCAGCATGGGCAACCCGCACGCCACGCTGTTCGTGCCCGACCCTGCGGTTGCCGGGCAGCTCGGCCCCGCGCTGGAAACCGATCCGCTGTTCCCTGAGCGCGCCAACATCGGCTTTGCCCAGGTGCTCGCGCCCGGCCGCATCCGCCTGCGGGTGTGGGAGCGTGGCGCCGGTCTGACCTTGGCCTGCGGCTCCGGCGCGTGCGCGGCGGCGGTGAACGCGCACCGCCGCGGCCTGACTGGGCGGCAGGTGGCGGTGGAGATGGACGGCGGCGTGCTCGACATCGAGTGGACGCCCGGCGGCCGCGTGCTGATGGCCGGGCCTGCCGTCACCAGCTTCCGCGGCACGGTCGTGCTGTGAGCGCCGACATCCAGACGTTCGGCTGCCGCCTGAACGCCTATGAATCCGAGGTCATCCGCGGCCATACCGGGGGCCAGTCCGACCTGGTGGTGATCAATACCTGCGCTGTCACGGCCGAGGCCGAGCGCCAAGGCCGCGCCGCCGTCCGCCGCGCCCACCGCGACCGCCCGGACGCCCGGATCGTCGTCACCGGCTGCGCCGTGCAGATCGACCCCGACGGCTGGGCCGCGCTGCCCGGCGTGGACCGCGTGCTGGGCAACGCGGACAAGCTGCGCCCCGCCGCCTGGCAACCCGGCGCCCCCGCCGCCGTGTCCGACCTGCACGCCGCCCACCAGGACGCCCCGCACCTCGTCACCGGCCTCGACGGTCGCGCCCGCGCATTCGTCGAAGTCCAGCAGGGCTGCGACCACGCCTGCACCTTCTGCATTATCCCCCGCGGCCGTGGCCCCAGCCGCAGCCTGCCCGTCGGCGGCATCGTCCAACAGGTGCGCGCCCTGGCGGCAGCCGGCTACAACGAGGTCGTGCTGACCGGCGTCGATCTCTGCTCCTATGGCCCCGACCTGCCCGGCCGCCCCACCCTGGGCGCCATGGCCGCCCGCCTGCTGGCCCTGGTGCCGGAACTGCCGCGGCTGCGCCTGTCCTCCCTCGACCCCGCCGCCATCGACGACGACCTATGGCGCCTGCTGGCCGAGGAGCCGCGGCTGATGCCGCACCTGCACCTGTCGCTGCAGGCCGGGTCCGACCTGGTGCTGAAGCGGATGCGCCGCCGCCACGGCCGGGCCGGCGCACTGGCCTTGATCGCCCGTGCCCGGCGGCTGCGGCCTGGCCTCGCCATCGGCGCCGACCTGATCGCCGGCTTTCCGACCGAGACCGATGCGCTGTTCGCGGAGACCCTGGCCTTTGTGCAGGAGGCCGAGCTGCCCTACCTGCACGTCTTCCCGTATAGCGAACGCCCCGGCACCCCCGCCGCCCGGATGCCCGCCGTGCCGCTGCCGGTGCGCCGGGCGCGGGCCATGGCGTTGCGGCAGGCCGCCGCCGTCCACGCCGGACGCTTTCATGCCGGCATGGTCGGCCTGACGGTTCAGGTGGTGGCGGAGCGCGGCGGACGCGGCCATACCGGGCACTACGCGCCGGTGCGGCTGACGCAACCGTGGCCGGCGGGACAGCTTCTCACCGGCCGGGTGATCGCCGCGGACGTGGACGGGCTGGCTGTGCAACCCCATGGGAAAGACCTCATCTGATGGCGCTCGGCTTCCTCTCCCGCCTCAAGGAAGGCCTGACCCGCAGCACGCAGAAGCTGACGACCGGGATCACCGCCGTCTTCACCAAGCGCAAGCTGGACGACGCCGCACTGGAGGAGCTGGAGGAGCTGCTGATCGGTGCCGACCTCGGCCCCGATGCCGCTGCGCGCATCATCGCCAGCTTCCGCGCCAGCCGCTTCGGCCGCGAGGTGACCGACGCCGAGGTGAAGACCGCGCTCAGCGAGGAGATCGCCGCCATCCTGCAGCCGGTGGCGCTGCCGCTGGTGATCGACCGCACCCTGCGCCCGCACGTGGTGCTGGTGGTCGGGGTGAACGGCACGGGGAAGACTACGACCATCGGTAAGCTCGCCTTGCAGTACAAGCAGGAGGGGATGCGCGCCGTCCTGGTCGCGGGCGACACCTTCCGCGCCGCCGCGGTCGAGCAGTTGCAGGTCTGGGGCGGGCGCACCGGCGCCCCGGTGGTCAGCGGCCCCCCGAACTCCGACGCCGCCGGGCTGGCGTTCGATGCGCTGACGCAGGCGCGGGCGGACGGCGCCGACGTGCTGCTGATCGACACCGCCGGGCGGCTGCACAACAAGGCCGCCCTGATGGAGGAGCTGGCCAAGATCATCCGCGTGCTGAGGAAGCAGGACGCCACGGCGCCGCACTCGGTGCTGCTGGTGCTGGACGCCACCACGGGGCAGAACGCCGTGGAGCAGGTGCGGGTGTTCTCTGACATGGTGGCGGTGACGGGCCTGGTGGTGACCAAGCTGGACGGCAGCGCCCGCGGCGGCATCGTGGTGGCCTTGGCCGAGGCGTTCGGCCTCCCCGTCCATGCCGTCGGCGTGGGGGAGCAGGCGGGGGACTTGCGGCCGTTCGACGCGATGGACTTCGCCCGTGGGCTGGTGGGGGCGGAGGCGGGCTGAGGAACTCTGCCGCGCAACCGGGCTTGAGCGTGCATGACCGATGATGCCGCCCCGTCCGATCGCGCCTCTCCCGGGGCGGCGGCTGCCGAGACTGCATCGGAGGCTGACCGCCGCTTTATGGCGCGCGCGCTGGCGCTGGCGAAGCTGGGCGAGCGCACGCCCGGCGCTTCGCCCATCGCCTGCGTGATCGTCATGGCGGGCGAGGTGGTGGCCGAGGGGCACAACGAGGTCGGCCTCCGCCACGATCCGACCGCGCATGCGGAGATGGTCGCCATCCGCCGGGCCGGGGCCAGGCTGGAGTGCGACGACCTGCGCGGTGCCACGCTGTATTCCACGCTGCAGCCCTGCGGCATGTGCACGATGGCCAGCATCTGGAGCCGGATCGGCCGGGTGGTGTATGGGGCCGGGCATGAGCACGTCCACCAGATGTACTTCGAGGGCCGGCACCTCGACACCATGAACTTCATCAAGGATGCCTACCGGGACGATATGGAGGTCGTGGCAGGCGTCATGGCGGGGGAATGCGCGGCGCTTTGCTACGGCCCGAACGATGATCCGCCGGTGGAAGAACAGGGCAACATCTGATGCCTGCTTGCTCCGGGCTTGAGCCGTGAAACGGACCAAGGCAGGGGTGAGGGGGGCGGCAAGACTCTGCCCACCCAAGGGTAGAAACGGCGCCTGGCCTAGCCGATGTTGGTCCCTGCCGCTTCCCTCACCCCGACCCTCTCCCGGAGGGAGAGGGGGAAGCGGGCAGTTTCCTTGGTGGTTTCAGGAGAACCTGTGTTCGCTCGCCAACCTCCAGGGGCCGCCCAGGTAGTGCCACAGCAGCAAACCCTCGGCGCGGACGCTGAACGGTGCGAAGCCGGCCTGCATGGCGTCGCGCAACGCCCGCGCGTCCTCTGGCCGTGCCTTGTTCTGCACCGTGACGTGCGGGCGGTAACCCTGGGCGTCCTGCGGCGTCAGCCAATCCTGCCATTCCCGGGCCAGCCGGCCGCGCAACGCCAGCAACTCCGCCGCCTGCAGCTCATATGCGACGCCGCGGCCCAGGAAGCGCAAACCGGCTGCCTCGACCGGGAAGGCTGGCAAGGCCGTGCATTCGCGGCGCAGAGTGTGCTGGATGACGTCGATCTCGGCGCCGGGCAGGTGGTGGAACAGGGTGACGTGGGCCGGCGTCACGTTGCGCTCGGCCGGGAAGTGCAGGGTCCGCAAGCGGTCGAAGCGCGCCTGGTCGTCCGGGTGCAGCGCCAGGGTCAGGATCAGCGGCGGGGCCGGCGCGGTCACGGCGGCGGGCCGTGACGGAGCGCGAGCGCCTGGTGGCGCGCTGGCTGGACCTGACCCGGAATGTGCTGCCGGGAATGGCTGCGACGCATCGTTGGCCAATCCGTTGGGACCACTGCTTCATGCGGGTCTGCCTGGACAATGCGCTGCGGCGCCCCTGGCACGAGGCGGTCCGCCGCCCGGCCATCCATTATCTCGATGCCGCACAGTTGCAGGCCGCGATCACGGTCGCGGAGGAGATCGTCGCCGACCCGGCGCTCCTGCCTGGCCTGAACCGGTCGAGCCTGGATTGGCGCCGCGCCAGCCGGGGAGGGGGTGCAACCGCTTGAGCAGGCAGGGCCATCCGGGTTACGGCGCCTGGCGGCGCGGCGCGGCGGGCGGTGGGACCCGAGGCGGCGTCTGGGCGCCCTGCAACGCGCCCTTGCATGCGCCGTCCTCTCCGGTGCCCAACTGGATCGTCGGCAACAATGCCGCCAATGGGGTCAGCACGACGCCCAAGGCGATTGCCGCCCCGGCCTTCTCCGCCACCACGCCGACGTCGGGACGCACATGCGGCGCGGCGAAGGTGCCGGTGATGTTGATGGGCGCGTTCAGGGTGCCGACCGTGAAATGCTTGGAGTCCGTGTTGAGCTGCAGCCCTAGTGCCTCGTTGTAGAAGCTCAATGTGCCCTTGCCGACTGTCCGCGCCTCGGTGGTGTCGAGCAACATCGCCCGTACGGTCGCCAGGCCCTGTTGCAGGGTGAGGTCGGTGATCAGGCACTCGATCTTCGTGCGGGTCGGCACCCCCATGGCCGACAGCAAGGCGTTGCCGAACTCCAGGCCTGCCAGGTCCACCAGCAGCGCGCTCAGGTCGCCGCCGGAGCCCATGTAGAGCTTCAGCTCGCCGTTGCCGTGCCCCAGGACCTCGGCGAAGGTCCGCCCGGAGCCCTGGATCACCGCCCGGCCACCGATGATCCCGGCACCCTGCCCGGCACCGGCGCTCGCCAGCAGCCGGCCGATGTCGATGCGTTGGAAGTCGGTTGCGACATCGACCTTGACCACGCCGCCCTGCGCACCTTGGCCCTGCTCGGCGAGGTCGATGGTGGAGGTGATCTGACCCTTGCCGAGACCGAAGGCCAGCGGCGTCAGCTTCACCTCGCCGTTCACGATGTTCAGGTCGGCCCGCATGTTGTCGAGCGGCTGGCTGCGGCCCTCGATCCGTCCGGCGCGGTATTTCAGATGCACGTCGGCGACGTTCAGCTTCGGCAGGCTGATCGGGTTGTCCGGCAGGATGCGGCCGGTGTTGCGGGCCGGGGCGGCCTTGGTGCCCTTGCTGGCATCGCCGGGTTCGGCGCCGATGAAGCCGCCGAGGTCCTTGAGGTCCACCCGCTGCGACCGCAGGTCCGCCGTCAGGATTGGCCGGGCCGCGGTGGTGTCCACGGCCAGGTTGCCCTCCAGGTCGGAACTGCCGACCTTGCCGGCGGCGTCGGTGAACCTGACCGATCCCGCCTGGTAGTCCAGGTGCCCGGCGATCCGGTAGACCGGCGTCTTGGGAAAGGCGATGCCGGTCAGCGGCGTCAACTGCTCCATGTCCGGGCCGGCCAGCTCCAGCTTGAGATCGGCGCCGGCAAAGGCCAGCGGGTCCTTGATGGTGCCGGTCAGCGCTACCTTCGTCGGGCCGTTGGCGACTTGCAGGTTGACCGGGTAGGGCGTCTCGTCGCGCAGGGTCAGCAGGGCGCCGCCGGTGAACTGGGCGGTGATGGGCTGGTTGGCGTAGGTGCCCTTGGCGGAGGCGACGATCTGGCCGGGCTGCCCGGCATGGTCGCCTTCGCCCTCCTTGGTCGCGACGTCCACGTTGAAGTCGGCGTGCAGCTTGGCGGATACGACGTGGGCGTGGCCGTCGTTGATCTGCAGGGCGCCGATCTTGGTGGCATGGTCCGGGTCGGCCGGGGCGTCGCTGCTGCCGCTGGACGGGAAGGTCCAGTTGTTGCGGCCATCGGCGAGCTGCTGGGCGTCTAGCTTGGGGCTGTCCAGGGTGATGCTGGGAATGACGATTTGGCGGCGCTGGATGTAGGCCCTTGCATCCAGGTCGACGCCGAGCTTGTCGGCGGTCGCCAGGTTGCCGCCGCCTTCCCAGCCGTCGGGGTTGCCGATGGTGACGCCCTCCGCGGTGATGTGGGGAACGCGGCCGAGCTGCACGTGCAGGTGGGTGATGGTGACCGGGCGGCCGAGGGTGGCGGAGGCCTGCTTGTCCACGAACGGGATCAGCCAGTCCCATTGGAACAACGCCACGGCGGCGCCGAGGAGGGCGACGATACCGCCCATCACCCAGGGCCAGCGGCGTCGGCGCTTGGCGGCGGGCTTGGCCTTTGCCGTGGGTGCTGCGGTCGTTTGGGTGGCTCGCAGGGCGTCCGTCATGCGGCGGTAACGATATCCGGAGGCGTCGGGTTGCCTTGCGGAGCCGAACAGGCGGGGTCACGATGCTTCCATAACGTGAATGGGATGGTCCAGTGATCTATGAACTCCGCATCTACCGTTGCCTGCCGGGCCGCCTGCCGGCGCTGCTGCAGCGATTCGAGACCATCACGCTCGGCCTTTGGGAGCGGCACGGCATACGGCCGGCCGGATTCTGGACGACGGTGATCGGCGAGTCGAACCAGGACCTGACCTACATGCTGGCCTGGGACAGCCTGGCGGAGCGGGAAACGAAGTGGGCCGCCTTCCAGACGGACCCGGAGTGGATCGAAAAGCGCGCGGGGACCGAGCGCGATGGGCAAATCGTCGCCAACATCACGAGCAGCCTGCTGCAGCCGACGGGGTTCTCCACGGTGAAGTAGGGGTGCTGGCCCGGTAGGGCGGGAGGTCGCGGCGGTGGCCCGGCTGAGTGCTGGGGCGCTGCCGCTGCGCTTCGTGACGTAGGTTTGCCGGGCCTGCCGATGGCAGGGCGGTCCGTAGGGTGATCCGGGCGTGCCAGGTGCACGCGGGTGACCGCATCGGCCTGCCTTGGATCGAGTTGCGGCTTGAAACCGACTCCGGGAGGTGACGGATAGGTTCTGCGAGCCTTTGCGCCCTGCATGGGTCAGGCCCTTGCCCCGATGAGCCGCATCGGGTCTGTGGTTCCTTTCCGGATGAAGCATCCCTCGCAGGCCCTCCGCCACCGCCTGCCGGGATAGGTCCTTAGGAATTTATCAAGCCGATGGCGGCTACCCTGCGGCGACAACAGGAGTGGCAGCATGTCCCTACGTCGCCTCGGCAGACCCGGCATATTTTTGCAATTGCTGGTTCCGAGCGTAATCGCGGTGATCCTTTGCACCGGCCTGGTGCAAGCGTGGACCCTGCGCGTCAGCGCCCAG
>CAXTFY010000179.1:0-10333 GCA_964243265.1 uncultured Acetobacteraceae bacterium
GCCGGGCGTGCCGGCGCCTGGCCGCCTGGCGCCCGACTTCGAGGTGCCCGACTTCGAGGTGGCCAACTTCAAGGTGCCCGACTTCGACCCGCTGGACGGCGGCACGGGCGCGCGGGTGCTGTTCGTGCTGGAGAAGCCCGGCCCCGGCATCGTTCCCGGCGGCTTCGTCAGCCGCGACAACGACACGCCGACCGCGCAGGCCATCCATGGCTTCATGCGCCAGGCCGGGCTGCCGCGGGCGGAGACGGTGCTGTGGAACCTGGTACCGTGGTGGAATGGCACGACGGCCATCACGGCGGCGGAGCGGCTGGCGGGCGCCGCAGCCCTGCGCGGCCTGCTGCCGCTGCTGCCCGGGCTGGACACGGCGGTGCTGGTGGGCCGCACCGCCGGGGCAGCGCGGCCGATGCTGGACGGCCTGCGGGTGCTGAGCAGCGCGCATCCCAGCCCGCAGGTGCGCGCCGGCTTCCGCGACCGCTGGGACGCGATCCCCGAGGCCTGGCGCCAGGCCCGGCGCTGAGGCCCCCCCCGCAACCCGGCAAAGCACTTGCCGTTGTAGCGGGCTGCCCGTCAGGATTGGACCTGTCCCTGTGTCTTGTGCTCGCGTTCGGCGCCGAGACCGGGCGGGTGTGGAAGAAGGCTGTCTCCGCGGGCCTGCGCCGGGTGGTGGCGGGGCTGAACGCCCGCGGGACCGGTAGCGGGCTGGTCAAGGGCGTGGGCGACCAGGTGCTGACCCATCCGCTGGGCGAGACCTGCTGAACCCAGGCGGCTTTCCGGCAGGGCGGTACCGTCGCCAAGCTAGAGGGCGGGGCTGCCTGTTCTAACCCCTTCCCAATGCGGCGGTGTTATGGTTCTCCATGATTGGCCCGGACGCCAGCACGGAAGGCACCCCGCATGAAGGTCACCATCGAGATCGACTGCACCCCGGACGAGGCCCGGCAATACATGGGCCTGCCCGACGTGAAACCGATGCAGGCCGCCCTGATGGCGCGGATGGAGGCGCAGATGGCCGAGGCCGCGGACCGCCTGTCGCCCGATGCGCTGCTGCGGTCCTGGATGGCGCTGGTGCCGCAAACGCAAGAGGGGATGAAGGACATGATGGGACGATTCTTCCAGGCGCTGCCCGGCATGCCGGGTACGAAGGTCTAGGGCGATGGCGACCTGCTTCACACCTGGGCGGACCCTGCTGCTCGCGGCATGCGCTGCCCTGCTGGTTGATCCCTTGGCGGGCTGGGCGCAGGCGGCGGGCGGCGGCGGGGGCGGCGGTCGCAGCGGACGGCACGGCGAGGCGGCGAAAGACCCCGCACAGGCCCAGGCGCCGCTGAACGTCCCGGTCGCCTCCAAGCCGCCCCGCGTCCGCCTGGACCCCGGCGCCCTGCTGTGCCGCACCGAGGATGACCTGCAAGGCCATCAAGCCGCCGTCGCCGCCCGCCTGGACGGCCATCCGATGCAGGAGCCTGGCGGTTGCCACCGGCTGTCCGCCACCACGGCCGTCAGCGTCGTCGAGCGCCATGGACCCGCCCGCACCGAGGTCCGGCTGCCCGGCCCGGAGGAGGCGGTGGGGTGGACGGATGCGGTGGTGCCCAACTAGGGCGCCGGTCCGGCGGGAGCATCCGTCCGGCGGACGATGCGGCAACCAGGGTCCGGTGCCGTTGCGAGCTGGCTTTGGCGCGGCGATCCGGGGGTGCATGAACTGCGGCTTTGGTCTTGCGGTCCTGGATTGCCGCGTCGCAAGCGCTTCTCGCAATGACGGGCGATGGGGCGGGCGAGGGGACGGACGGGGGGACAGGTAAACCGGTCGAGGCCGCGGGTGCCTGGCGTGACGCTGGCCATGCAAGCGTGTCCACCTGTGCTGCCTCACGAAGCGTACCGTTCGGCCTCCTGCTGGTGCGCGGCGAGCGCGCCAGACACGAACTCGGCGCAGCGGCTGCCCAGCATCATGGCCGGGGCGTTGGTGTTGCCGGCGGTGATGTCGGGCATGGCCGACAGGTCGCAGACCCGCAGGTTCTCGATCCCGCGCACGCGCAGGCGGGAGTCCAGCACGGCCATGCGGTCGCCCGGCGGTCCCATGCGGCAGGTGCCGGCCGGGTGGTAGTTGGTCTTCACGAAGCGCCGGCAGTGCCGTGAGAGTGCCTCGTCGCCGGGGTCGGCTGGGGTTGGGATCACGACGGCCCTGATGCGCTCCCGGAGCGGGCTGGTGGCGAAGGCGCGCAGGAAGAAGCGCTGCCCGGCGATCATGGCGCGCATGTCGGACGGGTGGTGCAGCAGGTTCGGCGAGACCAGCGGCATGTCGTCGGGGTCGGCCGAGCGGAGGCGCACGAAGCCGCGGGACCGCGGCTTGACGACGACTGTGGTGACCGTCAGGCCGTAGCCGTCCTGCACCAGGGTCAGCGTGTCGCGGTCGAGGTAGACGATGGGCACGCAGAATGCCTGGATCGTCGGCTCGGCGGCCGGGTCGTCCGGGTTGACGAAGGCGCCGGCCTCGACGCCGGCCGATAGGATGGGGCCGGCGCCGAACAGCTTGAAGCGCAGGCCGTTGCGGACCATGCGCCAGCCGACGCCCTGTTTGTAGTAGCCGTGCCGGCCGTTCGCGGTGGCGATGATCGGCACCTCGGGATGGTCCACCAGGTTCTCGCCGACGCCGGGGAGGTCCACCAGGGGGGGGATGCCGTGGTGCTGGAGATGGCTGGCCGGGCCGATGCCGGACAGCATCAGGATCTGCGGGGTGACCAGGGAGCCGGCCGCCAGGATCACCTCGCCGTCGGTGCGGGCCTGGTGCTCGGCGCCCTGGCTATCGCGGTAGATGACGCCGACGGCGCGGCCCTGCTCGATGACCACCCGGCGCACGCGCGCGTGCAGGCGCAGGACCAGGTTGGGATCGCCGTGCAGGGGGGCGATGAAGGCGTAGGCGGCGCTGCTGCGCTTGCCGCGGCGGTTCATGAACTGGTACAGGCCGACGCCGCGTTGATCCGCGCCGTTGAAGTCTGGGTTCGGGGGTTCGCCTAGCGCCTGCACCGCGTCGATGAACCAGCGGGAGAAGTCGTTGACATGGCCGGGGTCGGAGACCAGCAGCGGGCCGCCGGTGCCGTGCCGGTCGTTGTCCAGGCGGGCGTTGTCCTCCATGCCGCGGAAATGCGGCAGCACGTCGGGCCAGGCCCAGCCGGGGTAGTCGTTGTCGCCGCGCAAGGCCTCGTGCCAGGCTGCGTAGTCGGAGGGGCGCCCGCGCATGTAGACCTGCGCGTTCACCGACGAGCCGCCGCCCAGCACGTTGGCCTGCGGGATGTCGTGCACGCGGCCGTCCAGGTGCGCCTGCGGCACGGTCTGGTGGTAGCGCATGAACTTGCTGCCGTTGATCATCTTGAAGATGCCCGGCGGCATGTCGAGCAACGGGTGGCGGTGCGAGTGCCCGGCCTCCAGCAGCAGCACGCGGGCGCCGCCTGAGACCAGCCGGGCCGCGGCGACGCAGCCGGAGGAGCCGCCGCCGACGACGATGTGGTCGAAGCGTTCCATGCCGCCTCTTAGGCGCTGATGCGGGCGAGGCCCTGCCAGTCGAACGCGATGCCGTGGCCGGGGCGGTCCGGCGCGATGGCCAAGCCGTCGTGGATGCGCAGCGGGTCGGCGATGTAGCGTTCGAGGCCGAAGCCGTGCGCCTCCAGGTAGCTGCGGTTGGGGCAGGCGGCGAGCAGGTGGACCGTCACGTCATGCGCGCCGTGCGAGGTGACCGGCATGTTGAAGGCCTCGGCCAGGTGGGCGATCTTCATGAACGGGGTGACGCCGCCGCAGTTGGTCACGTCCGGCTCGGGGACGGTGAGGCCGCCGCAGGCGATGAACTGCTTGAATTCCCATAGGGTGCGCAAGTTCTCGCCGACGGCGACGGGCAGGCCGCCCTCGCGCACGATGCGGGCGTGGCCGGCGGGGTCGTCGGGGATGGTCGGCTCCTCGATCCAGGTGGGGTCGTAGGGTTGCAGGGCGCGGGCGGCGCGGATCGCCTGGTCAACCGTCCACTTCATGTTGGCGTCGGCCATCAGGGGGAAGCCTTCGCCGAGGTGCTCGCGCATGGCGCGGACGCGGGCCACGTCTTCGTGCAGGTGCTGGCGGCCGACCTTCATCTTGATGGCGCGGAAGCCCTTGGCGAGGTTGGCGTCGGTCTGTTGCAGCAGCTTGTCGAGCGGCAGGTCGAGGTCGATGCCGCCGGCGTAGGCGGGCACCGCCGGGTCGAAGCCGCCGAGCAGGGTCCACAGGGGGAGGCTGGCGCGCCGGGCCTTGAGGTCCCACAGGGCCATGTCGAAGGCCGAGAGCGCGAGCACGGTCGGGCCGCCGCGGCCGCCGTAGTGCAGCGCCCACCAGGCCTTTTGCCATAGGCGCTCGATGTGGCTGGCTTCCTCGCCGGCCATGATGTCGGGGAACTCACGGGTGAGGACGGCGTCGATGGCCGCGCCGTTGCGGCCGGCGGTGAAGGTGTAGCCGACGCCCTCGGCGCCGTCGGCGTCGTGCACGCGGACGGTGTTGAGCTCGAAGGCGCGCATCTCACCGTGCATGCTGTCGGTCAGCACCTCGGGCAGCGGGATGCGGTAGAAGCCGGGTTCGATGGCGGCGATGCGGGACATGGTCCCTCCCTGACCAGAGGCTGTCATTGCGGGCCGGCTGCGGCGCGGCGACCCAGGATTGCATGGAGTGCGCTGGCTGCCCAGGATGGCGATGCCGTGGACGCGGGTCATGCTGACGGCGGGCAATGGTGCAGGCGGGCCTGATCGAGAGTTGTGGGGGGTGGCTCCGAGGCAGGGCCGGCGCGTGTGGCGTGGGAACCGGTTGGGCCTGGTTTCCCGCTGGGAGCGCGGGTTCGGTCCTGACGCGGACAGATAGGCGCTTGCCGCTTCCCTCACCCCGGCCCTCTCCCGGAGGGAGAGGGGGCAGAAAGGCGGCATTCTTGTGCCATGTGCGACCGTTCTGTCCTCAAGGCGTGGGGCAAGGGGGTGGCTGGCTTCAGCCAGCCCCGTCATGCCCGCAGCAAGCCACCCATCGCCGATACCCCGGCGCTGCCCGGGAACACCGCAGGCATCGCCGCCGCCGGCACGCCCAGGTGCCCGCCGAGCAGCCCCATCGCTACCGCACGCAGGTCGGTCGTCGGATCCAGGTCCCGGTCCTCGAACAGCTTGCCCGGCGCCAATCCGGGCCAGGTTCCCGCCACCCGGCCGCCTGCCACCGCTCCGCCCAGCACGAACGCGGCCCCTGCCGTGCCGTGGTCGGTGCCGCCGGTGCCGTTCACCCGGGCGGTGCGGCCGAACTCCGTCATCACCAGCACCGCCGTTTGCGCCCATGCGCCGCCCAGGCCCGCCTTCAGCGCCACCAGGCTGGCGTCCAGTTGGCGCAGCGGTGCGTCCAGCCGCTGCGCCTGGGCGGCATGGGTGTCCCAGCCGCCGGCCTCTAGCGCCGCCACGCGCGGGCCGTCGGCCGCCGCCATCAACCGACCCGCCGCGCTGGCCAGCGCGGCGAAGGCGTTGCGGTCGCCGGTTTGCACGACGCCCTGCAGGGTCGCGCCGGAGAAGCCACGGTCGCGCAGGCCCTCGGCGATCACCGGGCCGAGCAGCGCGTCGTTGTCCGATAGGTCGGCGATGCGGGCGTACAGGTCCGGCGACGGTCCCTGCAGCGCTGGCGGCGCGTAACTGCCGACCTCGGCGGGGCCGCGCAGCAGCAGCGGCACCTGCACGCCGACCGCCAGCGCCTCGTTTACCCGGTGAGCGGGCAGCGCGGCTACGGCGCGGTTCAGCCAGCCGCTGCTGAGCCGGGTGCCGGCGCCGCTTTCGAGGAAGTCCTGGGCGTCGAAGTGGCTGCGGCTGCGATACGGCCCGGCGACGGCGTGGACCGGTAGCATCTCGCCGGCCGTGTACATCGCGTGCAGGCCCGCCAGCGCGGGGTGCAGGCCGTAGAAGCCGCCGAGGTCCAGCAGGCCCCCGGGCTGGCCCGGCGCGGCGCCGATCAGGCCGGGGCGCAGGCGCAGCAGGTCCGGGTCGCCGTACGGCACCACGGCCGCCATGCCGTCCAGTGCGCCGCGCAGCAGCACGATGACCAGGCACCGGTCGGTCGGCGCCGCCGCCAGCGCCAGGGAGGCGCGGCCTCCGCCTGCGATCCAGGCGGAGGATAGGCCGAGCAGGGCGGAGCGCCGGGTGATCCGCATGGTGTCAGCGCCTTTGGAACTCGGGGGAGGTGAACAGCAGGGTCAGCGCGTCGCGGCGGCTGCCGGCGCCGCGCATGCCGTCTCGGGTGCGGGGGGTCAGTAGCGGGCCGAGGGCGGCGTCGGCTACTGCCGCCGGGTCGCGGTCGCCGGCTCCACCGGCGGCGGCGTGGGCGGCGACGCCGTAGGCCCAGTCGATGCGGCGCATCATCGCCTCCGGCGCGGCCCACTCCGCCGCCTGGTCGGGCCAGCCGTTCGGCAGCGGGGCGGTCCATAGCGGCTGACCGAGGTTGGACAGCACGCCCTCCAGCGGCGGCTGCTTGTCGGGCGGCAGGTCCAGGGCGCGCAGGGCGGCGACGGCATAGTCCTGCGGGGCGCGCAATTTCGTGAGCGGGGTCCAGGCGTCGTGCAGGTGGACCAGGGCGATGCTGGCGGCGCCGAGGTCGCCGTCGGTGTCGCGCAGCACGCCCTCGATGGTGCGGACGGCCTCGGGGGCGGGGGTGTCGGAGACGAAGTGCCGCACCAGCTTGGTTGCGAGGTGGCGGTGGGTGGCGGGGTGGCTGGCGAGGAACTGCAGGGCGGCGATGCCGCCGGCCTCGCCCTCGGCGAAGTGGCGGGCCATGACGGTCTTCGTGCCGGGCTCGTGCGCGCCGGGGCGGAACAGCCAGCCGGGGTATAGCCGCTGGTAGTCGATGGACCAGCCGGTCAGCACCCGGGCGAACTCGGTCACGTCCGCCTGCGTGTAGCCGGCGCCGGGGGAGAGGGTGTGCAGCTCCAGGCACTCGCGGGCCAGGTTCTCGTTCAGGCCGCGCTTCTGCGCCTTTCCGACGGTGCTGTTGGGGCCGAAGGAGTTGTTGTTGTCCAGGTACATCAGCATCGCCGGGTGGCGCATGACGGCCAGCAGCATGCCGAAGAACGGACCCGTGACGTTGGGGCGGATGGCCTCGCGGATGTAGGGGCCGACCACCGCCTGCGTGCCGCCCTGGCGGGTGCTGACGGTGAAGTGGTTGGCCCAGAACCATACCAGGCGCTCGCGGAACGGTGCGGTTGTGGTCAGGAGCTGGCCGGTCTGCGCCAGCACGTCCTGCTCGAACAGCGGTTTTATCAGGGAGGCGCCGGGGGGCAGGGCCAGCTTGAACTGCTCGCGCGCCACGGTCAGGCCGTCGGCGGTGGTGGGGAGGCGGGCGTCGAAGGGGGCGGGGTCGGGGGCCTCGACCTGCTGGGTCAGCCAGGCGACGGGATCGGTGGGCACGGCTTCCTCGCCCCGGCGGCCCAGGCCGAAGCGGATCAAGGCATGGGCGGTCTGCGCATCCATTCCTGGCATCTAGCACCCTGGGCGGGGTGCGGCGGGTGACAAAACGTTTCGGTTGCTGGCCGGGGTCAGGCGGCTGCGGCCAGGGCGGCCCGGAGGTTCGTGCGGGCCTGCGCGTCGAGGGCGGCGTGGAACCGGGCGGTGTGGAACAGGCGCGGGCGGTCGAGCATCCCGCGCAGGAACGCCTCGCGCCCGGCCTGGTAGGCGGCGGCGCCATGGACCGGGAGGTACTCGGCGGCGATGCCGCGCTCATAGGCGGCATAGGCGTCCGGCGGGGCGCCCAGCACCGCCAGGTCCAGGTCGAGGAAGAGCGCGGTGTCGCCGCGGCGAGGGCCGGATAGCTCCGCGGGCAGGGCGTGCCCTGCGGTCAGGCGCACCATCATCTCCGCCGATTCCAGCAATGCGGGGGCGGCGAGGCCAGCCATCTCCTGCCGCAGCAGCGCGGCGCTGCGTGCCTCGTTGTCGCGGGCGGCGGGATCATAGATCGCATCGTGGTACCAGATGGCCAGCTCCACCGCGGCCGGGTCGGCGATGGCGGTGCCCAGCCCGTGCAGGCCGAGCAGCATGGCGTCGATGTGGGACTGGCCGTGGTAGGCCCGGTGCGGCTCCGCATAGCGGCGGCGCAGCCCGGCGCGGCGGGTGTCGGGGATGGTGGACATCGCGGCGTCCTATCCGGCGGGGCGCAGGCGCGCCAGGCCTTATGGTGACGGCCCGCTGCGGCAGGCGGCGTAGAGCAGGTTTGGTGCAAGCAGGGACACCAAACATGCTCTAATGCTTTGTTCTTGCGGGCATCTGTTCGGCCCTGGCAAAGCCGCTTGGTCCGACCATGCTCTAGGCGACGCGCCGCAGCCGCGTGGTGCGGTACAGGTCCATCAATGGCCTGACGAAGCCGATGCAGCCCAGCACCAGGTCGCCCCCGGTGACCCGGTCCGGCGTGCTCGGCCAGATGCCGTCCGGGTGCCGGCGCAGCACGTCGGCGCAGACCATGGCGCTGTACAGCACCAGGATGTCGCACACGCTGGGCAGGCTCGTGTAGGCCCAGACGCTGGCCCAGGTGTCGCGCTGGTTGCTGGGCGACAGGATCTCCACGATCAGCAAGGGATCGACGAGGGACGATTGCTCGACGTCATAGGCCATGCAGGCGACGGCCAAGTCGGGCACGCGCCTGGCATGGCCGGCCTGGATGGGCGGAACGACGCCTGGCTCGACCACGACGGTGCAGGGGCTGGACTGGGCGAGCAAGTGGTTTCCGAGCAGCCGGGCCAACTCGCCTTGCAACGATCCATGCGTGCGATTCGTGGGCGTCATCGCGAACGGTTCTCCGTCCACAAGCTGCCGTTCCAGGCTGCGTCCGGAGCACTTGGTCAGGTATCCAGCTCGGGACTTCCTGAAGAAGGCGTCTACGGCTGCAGCCTTGCTGCACCTTGAGGGCTGATTAGATTACTACCTAAAGTTGTTGTTGCGACATCCATGCAATTCTTCGTATCGATAAGTCCCTAATAATTCTTGATAACTGTAAAAATATTTGTACGAAGCACCTGTGGTGACGCGGGCCAGTGATCCGCTGGGCGGTCCGTCGAGACGTTGCTGACTCCGCAGGCGGTTCGTGGGAACTGGCCAGATGCTGACTGCTCCGCCGCTTGCTTGGTGCGGTCGCATGCTGGTTGTGGTCCGACGTTGCCGGCGCTGGGCAGTATGCGTCGGCGCGGGTGCAGCATCCGGCGCCGGTGCATTGTCCGCCGCGCCGCGCATTGCCTCTTGCGCCGGCCTGACTGCCTGGCGAGACTTGGCGCAATGGCCGGGCGGGCGAACGCCCGGTTGCGGGATCGGCGCAGGGCATGGCCACGTGGACAGCACGGAGGCAGATGTGGATCAGATGACGGGTCAGACGACCGGCAAGCGGGCCGGCGCCAGCGGCGTTGGGTCCGCACGGCTCGGCCTATGGTTGACCGCGGTGCTGGCGGTTCCGGTGGTTGGCTTCTTTGCCTGCGCGGGGTTCAGCCCGGGCAGCCTGGCGGTGCCCGTCACCCCGGGCCAGCCGGTGACGGCATGGTTCCTGTATGGCCTGGCGCTGATTGCCGGGTCGGTGGCGCTGGGCGGGGTTTATGTGCTGGCGGCCAATCGCGCGGCGGCGCGCAGGAGCGTGCCGGCCATCGTGCTGCTGCTGCTCGCCAGCCCGGCGCAGGCGGCTGCGGAGCCGTCGGGGTCGAACCCGGTCGCCATTGGATTGTTCCTGCTGCTGGTGCTGCTGACCTTGGGCATCACGTATTGGGCGGCCCGGCGCACCCGGTCGGCGCAGGACTTCTACGCCGCGGGGGGGCACCTGACGGGGATGCAGAACGGCCTGGCCATTGCGGGCGACGTGATCTCGGCCGGGGCGTTCCTGGGGTTGGCCGGGCTGGTGTACGGCAGCGGGTTCGACGGGCTGATCTATGCGGCGGGGTATAGCGTGGGATACCCGGTCATCACGCTGCTGTTCGCCGACCGGATGCGCAACCTCGGGCGGTTCACCTTTGCCGACATCATCAGCTACCGGCTGGCGCAGACCCCGGTGCGGGCGTTTGCGGCGGTCAGCACGCTGGTGATCGTGATCTTCTACTTGATCGCGCAGATGGTCGGGGCCGGGCAGTTGGTGCAACTGCTGTTCGGGCTGGATTATGTGTATGCCGAGGTCGCGGTGGGCGTGCTGATGGTGTGCTACGTGATCTTCGGCGGCATGATGGCGACCACCTGGGTGCAGATCGTCAAGGCGGTGCTGATGCTGTTCGCCGGCACCACGATTGCCGCCCTGGCGCTGGCGGCGTTCGGCTGGGATTACAACGCCATGCTGGCCCGGGCCGTGCTGCTGCACC
>CAXTFY010000180.1:0-10320 GCA_964243265.1 uncultured Acetobacteraceae bacterium
AACAGCGTGAAGTCCACGCGCAAGATCACCTCGGCCATGAAGATGGTCGCGGCGAGCAAACTGAAGCGGGCGCAGTCGCAGGCGGAGGCCGCGCGGCCCTACGCCGAGCGGATGCAGCGCATGCTGGCCGCCCTGGCAAAGAGCGCCGCCGGGTCGCCGACCGCGCCGCAGTTGCTGGTGGGCACCGGGCGCGACCAGGTGCAGTTGCTGGTGGTGGTCACCGCCGACCGCGGCCTGGCCGGCGCGTTCAACACCAACGTCGGCCGTGCCGCCCGTGGTGCGATCCAACGCCTGGAGGGCGAAGGCAAGACCGTCAAGGTCATCACCGTCGGCCGCAAGGGACGCGACTACCTGCGGCGCGAGTATGCCAGCCGCCTGGTGGGCGAATACAGCTTCGCCGGCAAGAAGCGGGTCGAGTTCTCCGATGTGGACGAAGTCGCGGCGCGCATCACGGCAATGCTGGCTGCGGGCGAGTTCGACGTCTGCACCATCGTTTACAACCGTTTCCAGTCCGTCATCAGCCAGGTCCCCACCGAGTCTCGGCTGATCCCGTTGTCGGTGCCCGAGGACACGGCTCCCCCGGCGGCCGGTGCCGCACAATATGAATTCGAGCCGGACGAGGAGACCATCCTCGCCGCCCTATTGCCGCGCAACATGGCGATCCAACTGTTCCGCGCCCTGATCGAGAGCGCAGCCGGCGAGCAGGGCGCGCGCATGTCCGCGATGGACAACGCCACCCGCAACGCTGGCGAGATGATCAACAAGCTGACGCTGAACTACAACCGCACGCGCCAGGCGAACATCACGCGGGAGCTGATCGAGATCATCTCCGGCGCCGAAGCGGTCTGAACAAGGGAAATCCGAGCATGGCAAAGAACAACGTCGGCCGCGTGACGCAAGTGCTGGGCGCCGTCGTGGACGTGCAGTTCGAGGGCGAGCTGCCCTACATCCAGAACGCGCTGATCGCCAAGAACGGCGACAACAACCTGGTGCTGGAAGTGGCGCAGGAGCTAGGCGAGAAGACCGTCCGCTGCATCGCCATGGACGCCACCGAGGGCATGGTGCGCGGCAGCGAGGTCGTCGATACCGGCGCCCCGATTAGCGTCCCCGTGGGTCCGGAGACGCTGGGCCGCATCCTGAACGTGATCGGCGAGCCCATCGATGACCGCGGCCCCGTCAACGCCAAGATGCGCTACCCAATCCACCGCGCCGCGCCGTCGTTCGAGGACCAGTCGAGCAGTGCCGAAATCCTGGTGACGGGAATCAAGGTGGTGGACCTGCTGGCGCCATACCTGAAAGGTGGCAAGATTGGCTTGTTCGGCGGCGCCGGCGTGGGCAAGACGGTGCTGATCCAGGAGTTGATCAACAACATCGCCAAGGCGCACGGCGGCGTGTCGGTGTTCGCCGGCGTGGGTGAGCGCACCCGCGAAGGCAACGACCTGTATCACGAGATGATCGACGCCGGGGTGATCAAGCTCGGCGACAACACGACCGAGGGCAGCAAGGTGGCGCTGGTCTATGGCCAGATGAACGAGCCGCCGGGCGCCCGCGCCCGCGTCGCCCTGTCCGGGCTGAGCCTGGCCGAGTACTTCCGTGACGAAGAGGGCCAAGACGTGCTGTTCTTCGTGGACAACATCTTCCGGTTCACCCAGGCCGGCGCCGAGGTGTCGGCGCTGCTGGGCCGCATTCCCTCCGCGGTGGGCTACCAGCCGACGCTGGCCACCGACATGGGCGCGCTGCAGGAGCGGATCACCAGCACGAAAAAAGGCTCCATCACCTCCGTGCAGGCGATCTACGTGCCCGCCGACGACCTGACCGACCCGGCGCCTGCCACCAGCTTCGCCCATCTGGACGCGACGACGGTGCTGAACCGCGCCATCTCCGAGAAGGGCATCTACCCGGCCGTGGACCCGTTGGACTCCACCAGCCGCTCGCTGGACCCGCGCATCGTGGGGGAGGAGCATTACCTAGTGGCGCGCGAAGTGCAGCGCGTGCTGCAGACCTACAAAAGCCTGCAGGACATCATCGCTATCCTTGGCATGGATGAACTAAGCGAGGACGACAAAGCCGTCGTCGGTCGCGCCCGGCGCATCGAGCGCTTCCTGTCGCAGCCGTTCCACGTCGCCGAGGTGTTTACCGGCAGCCCCGGCATCTTCGTCTCCATCGCCGACACCGTGCGCAGCTTCAAGGCCATCATCGACGGCACCTACGACCATCTGCCGGAGGCTGCATTCTACATGGTCGGCACCATCGACGACGCGGTGAAGAAGGCCGACGGCCTGAAGGTCGCCGCCTGATGCCGACGCTGCTGGAGATCGTCAGCCCGGACCGGCTGCTGCTGTCGCAGCCGGTCGATATGGCCGTGATCCCGGCGGCGGAGGGCGAGATGGGCGTGACGCCGGGCCACGCGCCGATGATCGTGCTGCTGCGCGGCGGCACGATCACCCTGTACGAGGGCGGGCGTCCGACCAGCCGGCTGTTCGTCAGCGGCGGCTTCGCCGAGGTTACGCCGGAGCGCTGCACCGTGCTGGCGGATGAGGCGATCCCGGTGGCGGAGGTCTCCCGTGCACAGGCCGAAAGCCGGCTGGCGGCCGCCAATTCGGAGATGGCCGCCGTGGACCGCATGGACGTGGCGGCGCAGGACGCGGCAATGGGCCGGATGCTAGCAGCCCGGGCGATGCTGGCGGCGGCCGAAGCCCCGTAGAGCCTGTCACCAAACTGCAACAGGACCGTTCAAACGACCGCCAGGGCGGTTCGCGTTGACCTTGAGTTCGCCTAGCTTGGGGCAGCAATGGGATTGATAGCTGCCGCATGAAGCATTGGCGTTTGGAAGATGTTGTGTGGGACCGGTTCGATCCGGCGCAGGTTGACCGCAGCATAATACCCCTGGTCAAGGCTGCCGCGATGGTCGAACGCAACGGGGTTGACTATGCCATCTATCTTGGCCGGGTGTTCGTGGATGATCCCGACTTCAGGCAGGCCAGTGACAACTGGGCTGTCGAAGAGGTCCAGCATGGCGATGCCCTGGGCCGCTGGGCGATGCTGGCCGACCCCGGCTGGGACTTCGAGGCGGCGTTCCAGCGTTATCGCGACGGCTACAAGCTGCCGCTGGACGCAGATGCGTCCGTGCGCGGCTCCCGCACCGGTGAGTTGATCGCGCGCTGCATGGTGGAGACTGGCACCAGCAGCTACTACACGGCCCTGGCGGAGGCGACCGGGGAGCCGGTGCTGCAACAGGTGTGCAAGCTGATCGCCGCCGACGAGTACCGGCACTTCAAGTTGTTCTATGACCATATGCGCCGCTATCTGGCGCGGGAACGGCTGGGCATGTTCAACCGGCTGCGGATCGCTGCCGGGCGCATCACCGAGACCGAGGATGACGAGTTGGCCTACGCCTATCACTGCGGCAACGAGCCGGTTGGACTGGCCTATGTGCATGGGCGCTGCATTGCCGCCTACATGGGCCGTGCGATCAGCTTCTACCGGTTCCGCCATATCGAGCGGGCGATGGGCATGGTCCTCAAATCGGTGGGCCTGCCGCCACGGGGCCGGCTGTCGGCGGCCGGGGCGCGGCTGACCTGGACGCTGCTACAGCGGCGGCGGCGGAAGTTCGAGGGGACGGAGATGAAAGCGGCGGCTTAGACGTGCCCGCCAGAGGTCAAGTCCAAGCGCTCATACAATGCGGCCAGCGGCAGGTTCACGCCGATTTCCGGCATCGCAAGCACTGCCGCCTGGTCGGTCACCAGCGAACCAACCCAGCCGCCGCCAACTCGTTCGTAAACCACGGCTGTCACGCTGTCCTGCGACAGCATGACGTAACGCTGGATGGACTCCGTCGCCCTATACTCGTTGTTCTTCACAGTTTGGTCGATCAAGGCCGTGCTGTCCGATAGGATCTCAAAGACGACGACAGGCTCGGTGATGACCTTGCCCGTCAGGTTTACAGGTGTGCAAACCACAAAGGCATCGGGGTAGCGGATGCGTCCTGCCACCTCGATTTTGAGGCTGCTGCCTTGCACCCGGCAGGGACTACCGCGCAGGCGTGTGCCCAACTCGATCGCCAGGTTCATGGCAATCATGTCGTGCGCCTCGGTTCCGCCAACTATCGCTATCGCCTTATGCCCATCGAACTCATAGCGGAGTTCCTGCCGTTCCTCCCACGCCAGGAACTCCTGCAAGGTGATGGTTGGACGCAAGGCGACGTTCATCGGCGGCCTCCCCGGGCCATGCTCAATCGGCAACCTTTAGCATGATCTTGCCGATGTGCGTGCTGGCCTCCATCAGCCGGTGCGCGTCGGCGGCCTGCTCCAGCGGGAACACCTCGTGCACCACCGGCCCGCAACGCCCAGCGGCCAGGACCGGCCAGACCCTCTCGCGCAACGCGTTGGCGATGGCGGCCTTCTGCGCCGCCGTGCGCGGGCGCATGGTGCTGCCGGTGACGGTCAGCCGCCGGGTCATTATGGTGGTCAGGTCCAGCTCCTCCACCTTGGCACCGCCCAGGAAGGCGATCAGCACCAGGCGGCCATCCATTGCCAGGCAGCGCAGGTTGCGCGCGGCATAGGCGGCGCCGATCATGTCCAGCACGACGTTCACCCCGACGCCGGCAGTGAACTCCTTGATGGCGGAGGCGAAGTCGGACTCGTTGTAGTTGATCGCCGCATCCGCCCCGAGCCGCACGCAGGCATCGCACTTGTCCCGGCTGCCCGCCGTCGCATAGATGCGGCTGCCGAACTCGTGCGCCAATTGGATGGCGGTGACGCCGATGCCGCTGGTGCCGCCGTGCACCAGGGCGCGCTCGCCGGGCTGCAGGCGGCCGAGGTCGAACAGGTTGGCCCAGACCGTAAAGTAGGTCTCTGGCAATGCCGCCGCCCGCACGGCGTCGTAACCCGTGGGCCAGGGCAGGCACTGGGTGCCCGGCGCGGTGCAGTACTCGGCATAGCCCCCGCCGTTGGCCAAGGCGCAAACCTGGTCGCCCACCCGATACCCGGTCTCGCCGTTCACGGCGGCGACCTCCCCGGCAACCTCCAGCCCCAGCAACGGGTTGGCGCCGGGCGGGGGCGGGTAGGCGCCCTTGCGCTGCATCACGTCCGGCCGGTTCACCCCTGCCGCCTGGACACGGATCAGCACCTCTCCCGGTGCTAGCTGCGGGACCGGGCCGGACGAGATATGCATCCCCTCCGGCCCGCCCGGCGCGTAGGCAATGTGACGCATTTCGGTGGGAAGCGGCATGGGAACCTCCGGCGTTGCCCGGCGGACCCTTCCCCCCACCGCCGGGCCGTGTCAACCGGCTGCCCGGCCCCAGGACTCGTGCTAGCGGATCGCCCGCAGCACCGACCGCTGCTCGCCGGCAAGCGAACGGTAGATCGACAAGTAGTCCTCCGCCATGCGCTTGGCGGTGAACCGGGCGTCGAAGCGGGCGCGGACCGTCTCCCGCGACAGCTCGCCCAGGCGGCTCACGGCGGACATGGCGCCCATCTCGTCCTCGACGACGAAGCCGCTCACGCCGTTCTCGACGATTTCGGGGACCGATCCGCGGTTGAACGCGATGACGGGCGTGCCGCAGGCCATCGCCTCGATCATCACCAGGCCGAACGGCTCCGGCCAGTCGATCGGCATCAACAAGCCACAGGCGCCGCTGAGGAAAGCGGGCTTCTGCACGTCGTTGATCTCGCCGATCATCTCGACGCCGCCCCCGGCCAGCATGGGTCGGATCACCGCGTCGAAGTACGCCTGGTCCGTTTTGTCCACCTTGGCCGCAATCCGCAGCGGGATGCCGCAGGCACGGGCGATGCGTATGGCGCGGTCCGGCCCCTTCTCCGGCGCAATGCGGCCGAGGAAGGCGAGGTAGTCCTTCGGCCCCGGCTGCGGCGTCAGCAGGTTGGCGGGCAGGCCGTGATGAACGGTGCGGACGTAGTTCGCCTGCGGCAGCGGGCGGCGCTGGCTGTCGGAGATCGAGACAACCGGCACGGCGGGGAACATGTCGAAGATCGGCTGCAGTTCGGCCAGGTCCAGCCGTCCGTGCATGGTGGTGACGAATGGCGTGCGCTGGCGGCCGAACAGGCTGAACGGCCAGTAGTCCATGTGGAAATGCAGCACGTCGAACTCGTCGGCCTTGGCGCGGGCGGCCTCCATCAGCAGCATGTGCGGGGCGATGGGGTCGCGGATGGCCGGGTCCAGACGCAGGGCGCGGGGCCAGATCGGCTCCAGCTTGGCAGACGTCACGGAGTCGCCGCTGGCGAACAGGGTGACGTCATGGCCCAGAGCCACCAGCTCCTCGGTCAGGAAGGAGACGACGCGCTCGGTTCCACCATACAGCTTAGGGGGTACCGCTTCGTGGAGTGGCGCGATTTGGGCAATACGCATGAGCCTCGGTCCTTGTTCCGGATGCACCTCATTGAACATCGGAAAAAGGGCAATTCTGCGGCAGTGCAGCAAAATCGCATCAGGCATCCTGCAGGGCAGGCTGGCTACAGGCAGGGCGACCGAATTGGCCGCCAGAACCGCTCCTGCTCCCACTTTGGGAGAGGGCTGGGGTAAGGGGGTCTTGCTTCGCGCGCCCGATGACGCCGCCGCAACCGGGCTGCCCACCTTAGCCGGTCCGCACTGCAGCACCCCCTTACCCCGGCCCTCTCCCGGAGGAAGGGGGGAGCAGGCAGCGTCGCCGCGGTGTATGCGATTGCGCCGGGCCGTAGGCCTGGCCGGGTCAGGCAGCGCAACCACGGCAGGCCGGCGCCAAAGCGCCGTTTGAGACGGCGCAGCGCCGAAAGCGGCCAACGGAGCGAATGCCCCGGGCCGCGATCCTCATTGGGAGAAACGCCGGTAGGCTAGAAGCCCTCGCGCTCCAGACGCTTGCGCTCCATCTTGCGGGCGCGGCGGACGGCCTCGGCCGCCTCGCGGGCGCGGCGCTCGGACGGCTTCTCATAGTGCCGCCGCAGCTTCATCTCCCGGAACACGCCTTCGCGCTGCATCTTCTTCTTGAGCGCCTTCAGCGCCTGGTCAACATTGTTGTCACGAACGAGAACCTGCACTTGGCTGTCGTCTCCTCTTGTGGGGGTCATGCACGTCCGGCGCGGACGTGCCAAGGGAACTCCATCCGGCCCTCGCCGGGGAGCCGCGGCATAGCACCGTTGCGCGGCCTCGCCAAAGGATTTCGCCGCCCCATCTCCTGCACACCCTGAATTGAGGCGACCATGGCCATTCTGAAGATCGCCCGCATGGGCCACCCGGTGCTCCTGCAACGTGCCGAACCCGTCGCCGACCCGGCGGCGCCGGAAATCCGGCGGCTGGTCCAGGATATGATCGAGACGATGGAGGACGCGTCCGGCGCCGGGCTGGCAGCGCCCCAGGTGCATGTGCCGTTGCGGCTGTTCGTGTTCCGCGTGCCGCCCGGGCGCACCACCCCGGACGAGGCCGAAATGGCCACCACCGTCGTCATCAATCCCCAGGTCGAACTGCTGGGCGACGACATGGTGCTGCGCTGGGAGGGGTGCCTGTCGATCCCCGGGCTGCGCGCCGCCGTCCCGCGCCATGCCCGCGTGCGCTACAGCGGCGTGGACACCGACAACCAGCCGGTCGGCGCGGACGCCAGCGGCTTCCATGCTGGCGTGGTGCAGCATGAGAACGACCACCTGGATGGCATCCTGTATCCGATGCGGATGGCCGACTTCCGCCTGTTCGGCTTCAATGAGGAGCTGACCCGCGCGGCCGCTTCCTCCTAAGCAGGCTTGCACGGCTTGCCACACAGATGGCCTGGCGACCGTGCCAAGCCGCGCAAGCCTGCTTAGGTTTTCATCCCTGCGCAAACCTGCAGAGGTTTGCTTAGTCAAAGGCGTCCTGCAATGTTCGATCCCCCGGAACGCAGCCCCGAGCGCGACGCCGCCATCTTGGCCCTGCTGCCCAGCGTGTCATTCGACGGTTGGACGGTTGCCGCCCTGCGTGCCGCCGCCGGGCCTGATGCCGACCTGCTGTTCCCCGGCGGCGTCACCGACATGATCGACGCCTATGTGGACCTGGGCGACCGGCAGATGGAGGCAGGTGCGGCGGCGCTCGGCCTGTCCAGCCTGCGCCTGCCGACCCGGGTGCGGGCGGTGATCGCGTTGCGCCTGGAGCAGCAGCGGCCCTACCGGGACGCGATCCGGCGTGCGCTGTCGATCCTGGCATTGCCGGGCAATGCCGGCCTGGCGGTCCGCATCACGGCGCGGACGGTCGATGCCATCTGGCATGCGGCGGGCGACACCTCGGCGGACTTTAGTTGGTATACCAAGCGTGCCATCCTGGCCGGGGTGTATGGCGTGACCTTGCTGTATTGGCTGCGCGACTACAGCATCGACGACGAGGACACGTTGGCGTTCCTCGACCGCCGCCTGGCGGGGGTGGGGCGCATCGGCAAGGCCCGGCGGCAGGCTGACGAGTTCCTGCAGCGGATGCGCCGGAACCGCGCAGCGTAGGGCAGCCTGGCCCGAGGCCGGGCGCCCGTCCAAAACGCCAGGGCCTTCAAAAGACCGGGACTAGAGGAGAGAGGATGGAGGCCAGCGGGCGCAGGCGCGTTGCGGTAGCAGGCCGGCAGCCCGGCCCCATTCAGCATCCCGCTCAAGTCGCGTAAGGTGGCCAATCGTCATGCCCCATGTCCGGATCAGCCACACCACCGAATACACCTACCATCAGCCGGTGCGCCCCACGCTACACCGGCTGATGCTGCGGCCCCGCGACTCGCACGACCTGCAGCTGTATAGTGCCACGTTGGCCATCACGCCGCAGCCGGCGCGGACACGATGGGCGCACGACGTGTTCGGCAACTCGGTTTGCTACCTGGAATGGGATCAGGCGTGGACCCGGCTGCTACGCATCGTCTCGGTGCTGGACCTGGACCATTTCCCGACGCCGCACGACCTGCCGCTTGCCCCTGCGGCAACGACCTATCCCTTCGCCTACGCCGCCGGGGAAGCACCCGACCTGGCGTTGCTGCAGGAGCAGCAATATGCCGACTCGCAGGGGATCGTGGCAGGCTGGGCGCGTGGCTTCGTGAACCCGGAGGGTTCGACGGGCACGATGGACCTGCTGATTGCGATGACGCGGGCGATCCGGTCCGGCTTCGCCTATGCGTCACGCGATGCGGAGGGCACCCATCCGCCGCTGCGCACCCTCGCCACGCGCAGCGGCGCCTGCCGGGATTTCGCGCTGCTGATGATGGAGGCATGCCGGTCGCTAGGCTTCGCCGCGCAATTCGTCAGCGGCTACTTGTATGACGACGCCAGCGTCGGTAACCGGCAGGGCGTGGTCGGCGGCGGAGCGACCCATGCCTGGTGCGCGATCTACTTGCCCGGCGCGGGCTGGGTGGAGTTCGATCCCACCAATGGCCTGGTCGCCGGGCGCAACCTGGTGCGGGTCTGCGCCGCCCGTACGCCGGAACAGGCGGTGCCGGTCCGCGGCGCCTACATCGGCGCGGCTGGCGACTTCGACCGGCTGCGGGTGGCGGTCGATGTGTCGGTTGGGGGACGGGCCGGCCTGGCTGCATAGCTGGGCCGCCCTCGGCAAGACGATACGCTACCGCCTTGAGTTGACCGCCCGCACTGCCCACTTATCAGACCATGAAGCGATGTCCGCGTTGCCTGTTGAGGGACGCTGGCTAGGCTGTCGCCTGAGTGAAGGGACACATCATGGATTTGGAAAAACTGACTGAACGCGCGCGCGGCTTCCTGCAGGCGGCGCAGACCATCGCGGTCCGTGAATTCCATCAGCGGATCACCCCGGAACACCTGCTGAAGGCACTGCTTGACGACGAGGAGGGCGCGGCTGCCGGCCTGATCCGCGCGGCTGGCGGCAACGCGCAGACGGCGAAGCACTTGGTGGATGCCGAGGTGGCGAAGCTGCCGAAGGTGCAGGGCAGCGGCGCCGGGCAGCCCCAGGTGACGCCGGAGCTGATGCGCGTGCTGGATGCGGCGCAGCAGGCCGCCACCAAGGCTGGCGACGAGTATGTCGCGCAAGACCGGCTGCTGCTGGCGCTGGCTGCCGGCGACAATCCGGCGGCACGGGCGCTGCGCGGCGCCGGCCTCGCGCTGCAGGCGTTGGATAAGGCGGTCGCCGACATCCGCAAGGGCCGCAAGGTGGACAGCCCCAACGCGGAGGCCGGGTTCGACGCGCTAAAGAAGTATGCGCGCGACGTGACGCAGCTTGCCCGCGACGGCAAGCTGGACCCGGTGATCGGGCGCGACGAGGAAATCCGCCGCACCATCCAGATCCTCGCCCGCCGCACCAAGAACAACCCGGTGCTGATCGGCGAGCCCGGCGTCGGCAAGACCGCCATCGTCGAGGGCCTCGCCC
>CAXTFY010000181.1:0-10312 GCA_964243265.1 uncultured Acetobacteraceae bacterium
CCAGCCAACCGCCGGTCGCCGCCCCGAGCAGGCTGGCGACCAGGCCGGGAACCCCCGTGGCCAGCGCGACCTGCGCCCGGTCGAACCCCATGGCGCGGTAGAACGGCGTTGCCATGGTGTGCGCCAGCGCCTCCCCCAGCTTGAACAGCATGACGAACGCCAGGATGCGGCCGGCGGCGGGGCGGCGGAGGAAATCGCGGAACGGCTCGACGACGGCGCCCCGCAGCCGCTGCCCGAAGCCCTGCGCCACGGCCACCGCCTCCTGCGCCGGTTCCGCCGCCAGCAGCGTCACCACCAGGCCCGCCCCGGCCAGCCCCGCCATGGCGCTCAGCGACCCATGCCAGCCGATCTCATTCGCCAGGCCGATCGCGCCCGCTCCGGACACCAGCAGCGCCAGCCGGTAGCCCCACACATAGGCGGCCAGCGCCACGCCCTGCAGCCGCTCCGGAAAGGTCTCCACCCGCCAAGCGTCCACCACGACATCCTGGCTCGCCGACAGGAAGGCGACCAGCACTGCCGCGACGACCAGCCATTGCGGCCGGGTCACCGGGTCCGACAGCGCCAGTTGCAGGCAGGCCAACGCCAGCAGGGGTTGGATGACCAGCAGCCAGCCGCGGCGGCGCCCCAGGGCAGCCAGGCCGAACGGCGGCCTCACCTGGTCGAGCAGCGGGGACCACAGGAACTTCAGGACATACGCCAGCCCGATGCTTGCCGTGGCCCCGATCACGGTCAGCGGCACATCGCCTTCGCTGAGCCACTGACGCAGCGTGAAGCCGGACAGCGGCAACGGCAATCCGCAGGCCGCGCCAAAGGCGCCCATGATCCAAAGGCGGCGATCTCGGAGAAGGGGGCTGGTCATGGAGCGATCCGCACTAGGGGGACCCTCAGCTTCGCCCCCCCGGACCCTGCCCGGCAACCCGCAAGTTGCCGGGCAGGCCGCAGCCCGAATCCGGCTAGTTGGAAGTCGGGTGGGACCCGTTCAGGCCGGCGCCCGTGCTGGGATCGGCGGGAGCCGTAGGGTTGCCGCTGGGCGACCCGCCTGACTGCCGCCGCATTTCGGCGCGGTGCCGGCGGCGACGGGCCGCCATACGGGCGCGCTTCGAGGGGCGAACCGGCAGCGGCGTGGCTGAATAGCCGTCGCCCGGAGTAGCCGCCGTTGACGCGGCAGGACCAGACGATCCACCCGTGGTGACCTGGGCCAGGGAGGGCGGAGCGACCATGGCAGCAAGGGCCGCCGCTGCAATCAGCGAGGTTGAAAAGCGACGTGACAGAATGGCCATCAGGGACTCCAGACAAGAGGAACGGGAACACCGTGCCACCCTGCTACGATCCGGAGAACAAAGAGTTTCTGTCCCATGCCGACCGTCTCTTGCTCCAACCGGATCACTCACCCCGCGCTTGTCATTATGAGGAGCGCCTGCGACGTGGCAATCCAGAAGGTGCAGGACAGAAAACTCAGCCTATATCCTCTGAATTGCCGCGCCGAACCCGGCTCGCAATGACGGCGGCTAATCAGATGCAGCGTCACACAAGTTGAAGCGAAGGGCCATCAGTCTCAACCGCCCTTCGGTGAACCTTAAATTCGGAACACCCGAGGCGCCTACGCCGCCTCGCTATCCTGCTTGCGCTCGTTCCGCTTGCGCTGGTTCGGGTCGAGGAACCGCTTGCGCAGCCGCACCGCAGACGGCGTGACCTCCACCAGCTCGTCGTCCTCGATGTAGGCGATGGCCTGCTCCAGGCTCATGCGCCGCGGCGGGATCAGCAGCATCGCATCGTCCTTGCCCGAGGCGCGGACGTTGGTCAGCTTCTTCTCCTTGATCGGGTTCACGTCCAGGTCGGAGTCGCGGCTGTTCTCCCCCAGGATCAGGCCGACGTACACCTTGTCGCCAGGATTGACGAACAGCGTGCCGCGCTCCTGCAAGTAGAACAGCGCGTAATGGATCGCCTCGCCCGGCTCGCTGCTAATCAGGCTGCCGTTGCGGCGGCCCTCCAGCGGACCCGCCCACGCCTCATAGCCGGAGAACAACCGGTTCATGATGCCGGACCCGCGGGTATCGGTCAGGAACTCGCCATGATAGCCGATCAACCCACGGCTAGGCATATGGAACGTCAGGCGGACCTTGCCGCCGCCGGACGGCCGCATGTCCTGCATCAGGCCCTTGCGGCGGCTCATCTTCTCGACGACGATCCCCGAGAACGCCTCGTCCACATCGACCAGCACGTCCTCGAACGGCTCCTCGCGCTCACCGGTCTCCGGATTGCGCCGGGTCAGCACGCGGGGCCGGCCGATGGTCAGCTCGAACCCCTCGCGGCGCATCTGCTCGATCAGCACCCCCAACTGCAGCTCGCCGCGCCCGGCGACCTCGAACGCATCCGACTCGTTGCTCTCGGTGATCTTGATCGCAACGTTGCCCTCGCTCTCGCGCAGCAGCCGGTCGCGGATCTGCCGGGAGGTGACCTTCTTGCCCTCCTTGCCGCCAAGCGGTCCGTCGTTCACCCGGAACGTCATCGCCAACGTCGGCGGATCGACCGGGATGGCGTGCAGCGGCGCCGTCAGCGAAGGGTCGCCCACCGTATCCGGCACCGTCGCATCTGTCAGCCCGGCGACGGCCACGATGTCCCCGGCCTCGCACTCGTCCACCTGCACCCGGTCCAGGCCGCGGTAGCCCATCAGCTTGGTTAACCGCCCAGTCTCAACCACGCTGCCATCGGCGCGCAGCACCTTGACGGGCATGTTCAGCCGCGCCCGCCCCTGCTCCACCCGCCCGGTCAGCACGCGGCCGAGGAAGTTGTCATAGTCCAGGATCGAAGCGACCATGGCGAACGGCGCCTCCTTGTCCAGCTTGGTCGCCGGCACATGGCTCAGCACCAGGTCGAACATCGGCGCCAGGTCCTTGCGCGGGCCGTCCATGACGATATCCGCCCAACCCTGCCGACCCGAGGCATACAGCATCGGGAAATCAAGCTGCTCGTCCGTCGCGCCCAGGGCGGCGAACAGGTCGAACACCTCGTTGTGCACCTCGTCGGCGCGGGCGTCCTGGCGGTCCACCTTGTTCACCACGACGATGGGCTTGATGCCGCGCTGCAGGGCCTTGCCGACCACGAACTTGGTTTGCGGCAGCACGCCCTCGGCAGCGTCCACCAGCACGATGGCACCATCGACCATGCCCAGGATTCGCTCGACCTCGCCGCCGAAGTCGGCGTGGCCAGGGGTGTCCACAATGTTGATCCGGGTGCCGCGCCACACGACGCTGGTGCACTTGGCGAGGATCGTGATGCCACGTTCCTTTTCCAGGTCGTTCTTGTCCATCGCCCGCTCGGCCACGACCTGGTGCTCGCGGAACGAGCCGGACTGGCGGAGCAGTTGGTCCACCAGCGTCGTCTTGCCGTGGTCAACGTGGGCGATGATGGCGATGTTGCGGATTTCCATAGGAACCTTGGTGCCCGATCGGGCAGCAGCTAGGGGTCACGAGGGAGGGTGCACCCCCGTATGTTGCAGCGCACACATAGGTGCGGATCACGCCCGTTGCGAGCCTAAAATGGGCATGACCGCCACGCGCCGACAGTTGAGGCTAACAAACCGCGCGGTTGCCAATGGCCCCGGGCACGCTATTTGCCCCCTCTCCCTTCGGGAGAGGGCTGGGGTGAGGAGGTCTTGCAGCGCAGGCCTGCTGGCCCAGGCAGCCCGTTTGCGGCGGCATCGCCGGGTGGCGCGAAGCCAGACCCCCTCACCCCAGCCCTCTCCCAAAGCAGGCGGGGAAGCAGAAACGGTCCTCACGGCATATGCAACTGCCCCCCGTGAAACGGCCAGGGTGGGGAACCGCAAGCACCGCAGCCCTAGTCCGCCTCCACCGCAGCGCCGGTCAGGGAGTGCGCCTCGGCACGCCCCCGCATCGATTCCAGCAACTGCGCCGCACCCGGGTAGTCCACCTTGCCCGAACCCAGCAACGGGATCGCTTCTACGCCAAGCACCACCCGCGGCACCGCCAGCTCCGCCATCGCGGCCGCCCGCGCATGGGCCAGCAGGGCGCGGGCGTCGGCGCCGGCCTGCGTGGTCAGCAGCACAAGCTGCTCGCCCTTGCGCGGGTCCGGCTGGGCCAGCACGGCGTGCTTCGCATCCGGCCACAGGCTGGTGGCGAGCGCCTCGGCCGCCGTCATCGACACCATCTCCCCCGCGACTTTCGCGAACCGCTTGGCGCGCCCCAGGATGGTCACATAGCGGTCCTGCACATCCACGATGTCGCCCGTGTCGTACCAGCCGTCCTCCAGGGTCTCCAGCACCCCCGGCGCCGTGGTCCGCAGGTACCCCAGCATGATGTTGGGGCCGTGCACCCACAGGCGCCCGCCGTGGTCGATCCCGGCCACCGGCTCAAGGCGGTACTCCAGCCCGGGCAGCAGGCGGCCCACGGTGCCGGGCCGGTTGTGCATGGGCGTGTTCACCGCCAGCACCGGCGCAGTCTCCGTCGTGCCATAACCCTCAAGGATTCGGGCGCCATAGCGGTCGGCGTAGGTGCGGCGCGTCTCCTCCTTGACCTTCTCGGCCCCGGCAATCACGAAGCGCATGGTGCGGAAATCATACGGATTGGCAAACCGCGCCCATCCCGTAAGGAAGCTGTCGGTGCCAAACGTGACGGTGGCGTCGGTGCCATAGGCGACCTCCGGCACGATCCGGTAATGCAGCGGCGACGGATACAGGAACGTGCGCACCCCGGCCAGGATGGGCAGCAGCGTGCCGCCGGTCAGGCCGAAGCTGTGGAACATCGGCATCGCGTTCAGCACCCGGTCGGCCGGGCTGAAGTCGATCACCGCGCCGACCTGCGCCAGGTTGGCCAGCAGGTTGCGGTGCGACAGCACGACCCCTTTTGGCGCCCCCTCGGACCCGCTGGTGAACAGGATGACGGCGGGCAGGTTGGGGTCCAGCCGCGCCCCCGGCATCCGGCGCGGGCGGCGGGCGTCCCACCAGGCCCGCAGCTTGGCCCGGCGGCCGATCCCCGCCCGCACGTCCTCCAGCCACACGAACCGGATGCTGTGTTTTCCTGGGCCCTCCATGGCCGCAACGACCTTCTGCAGCTTGCCCTTCTCGACGAACACGCGGGAGCACAGCACCGTCCGCACCCCTGCCGCCGAGCACGCGGCCAGCATGGCGGCGGCGCCCGCGGAGTAGTTCAGCATCGCCGGCACCCGCCCCTGCGCCTGCAACGCGAAGAACGTCACCGCCGTCCCAGAGGCATTGGGCAGCAGCAGGCCCACCGCCTCCCCGGCCCGGGACAGCGCGGCCAGCGGGCGGCCCAGCGCGGCAACACCCAGCAGCAGGCGGCGGAAGCTGAGCGGCGTGAACGCGGTATCCTCCACGATGGGCGTCGCCAGGCCATGCGTGCCCGCGGCGTCCAGCAAGGCGGCGAACAGCGGGCGGTCGATGGGCCGGGTGGCGAACTCCGCCCCCACCAGCACGTCGCCCAATGCGGCGCCCAGGGCACGGCGGCGAACCCGGCCCTGCAACGCGGCATCGACCTGCAACCGCACCGGCGGCAGCACCGTCAGCCGCACCGGTGGGAACCAGCGCAGCCGCAGCTTGCCGCCCATGCGCGACGCCCGGCTGTACTGCAGGCCGTCGATGCGGACCGGCACCACGACGGCATCCGCCTTGTCGGCCACCATGCCGGCGCCGTCGTACATCTTCATCAGCCCGCCGGTGCGGGTGATGCGGCCCTCGGGGAAGATCACCAGGCGCGCCCCGTCCCGCACCGCATGCACCATGTCGCGCGCCGCATAGGGGTTGGTGGGATCGACCAGCATGATTTCCACTGGAGCCAGGAACGGCCGGACCCACCAGGCGCGGGCGATGAAGGTGTCCACCGCAAACGTCGGCCGCCCCGGCAGGAACGCCGCCAGCAGCATGCCATCCAGCAGGCTCGTATGGTTGGACACCACGACGGCACGCTGATGCATGGGCGGGATGTTCTCCAGCCCCACGACGGTGATCCCGTGCAGCCGGCGGAAGTACGCCTGGAACAGCGCCCGCAGCACGTCCGCCGGCAGCAGCCGCATGATCCAGCCTGCCACCAGCAGGTTCAAGCCCCCCGCCACCGCCAGGATCGCCGCCGGACGCATCCCGGCCGCCGCCAGCCCGGCGATCACCCCGGCGCCGATCACCATGAACACGGCGTTCATGATGTTGTTGCCGGCGATCATCCGGGCGCGGTGCGCCGGCGCCGACCGCTCCTGGATGATAGCGTATAGCGGCACCGAGAACACGCCGCCGCAGGCCGCCGCCCCCAGCAGGCAGCCCACCGCCCCAAGACCGGCCGGCGACTGCAGCATCACCCAGGGCGTCGCCCACCCCGCCGCCGCCGGCCGGCTGGCCAGGGCGGCAAAGCCCCAGGTGAACAGGCTCAGCAGCAGCCCCGCAAACGGCACATGCCGGGCCGAGACCTCGCCATGCAGCAGCCGCCCCGCCAGGATCGACCCGGCGCCGACGCCGACCGCAAACCCGGTCAGCAGCAGCGTGATGACGCCGGTGTCGCCGCCGAAGCTCTGCCGGGCCATGACGGGGAACTCGGCCAGGAAGGTGGCCCCGATCGCCCAGAACCACGACAGGCCCAGGATGCTCAGCCAAACCGGCCGGTTGGCGCGGGCGGCCCGCAGCAGCGCCAGCGTCTCCCGCGGCACGTTCCAGCCGATGCGCAGCCCAGGGTCGGCCGGGGCAGCGCGCGGCACCAGCAGCGCGGCGGCCAACCCCAGCGCGGCGATGGCCAACCCGGCGGCGGAGACGATGGCGGGGCCGTCCTGCAGCCCGATCATCACCCCGCCGGCGATGGTGCCGAGCAGGATGGCGCCGAACGTCCCGGCCTCGATCAGCGCGTTGCCGGACAGCAGCTCGGTCTCCCGCAACTGCTCGGGCAGGATGCCGTACTTGAGCGGGCCGAAGAACGCCGCCTGCGTGCCCAGGCCGAACAGCACCGCCAGCAGCGCCGGCACGTTGCCGGACAGGAACCCCCAGGCGGCGAGCGCCATGATAGCCGCCTCGAACCCCTTGGTAAGCTGGATCAGCCGCGACTTGTCCAGCTTGTCGGCCAACTGCCCCGCCATGGCGGAGAACAGGGCATAGGGCAGGATGAACAGCCCGCCCGCCGCCGCCACCAGCGCCGGGGCGCCGTCGGTGCTGCGGAACACCACCAGTACCACCAGGGCGTTCTTGAACACGTTGTCGTTCAGCGCCCCCAGGGCCTGGGTCAGGAACAGGGGCAGGAAGCGGCGGGTCCGCAGCAGGGAGGTGCTCATGGCCGAAGCTTAGCGCCGGAGTGCTACGCCGCCGCAAGCCCTGCGACTTCTCCCTCTCCCTCCGGGCTTGGGCCGTGAAACGGACCAAGGCCGGGGTGAGGGAAGCGGCAAGGACCTGACCTGACCGTACGAGGACGAAACCCGCTCCCAAGCACACCGGGTTTGGCGCTTGTGGCCCCCCTCACCCCGGCCCCCTCCCAAAGCGGGGAGAGGGAGCAGCAGGCGGCGCTCCCCACGCCACCGCCCCGGCTAATGCCGGAAGTGCCGCATCCCCGTCAGCACCATCGCCACCCCGGCCGCATCGGCGGCGGCGGTCACCTCGGCATCCCGCATCGATCCGCCAGGCTGGATGACAGCGGTAGCGCCAGCCGCGATTGCGGCCTCCAACCCGTCGGCGAACGGGAAAAAAGCGTCCGACGCCACCACGCTCCCCCTCGTCAGCGGCGCGGGCAGCCCGGCAGCCTTGGCGGCCTCGGCACCCTTCCAGGCGGCGATGCGGGCGCTGTCCACCCGGCTCATCTGACCGGCGCCGATGCCGGTGGTGGCGCCGTCCCGGGCATAGACGATGGCATTGGACTTCACATGCTTGCAGACCCTGAAGGCGAACAGCAGGTCGGACAGCTCGTGCGCCGTCGGCGCCCGCCGCGTCACGGTCCGCAGGTCGGCCACCCCGATGCGCCCGGCATCGCGCGATTGCGCCAGGAAGCCGCCCGAGACCCCTCGGATGACCACGCCCGGCGCAGCCGGATCAGGCAGCCCGCCCGTCAGCAGCAGGCGCAGGTTCCGCTTGCGCGCCAGCACCGCCCGGGCGTCGGCGTCGGCGTCGGGCGCGATGATCACCTCGGTGAAAATGGCCGCGATGCGCTCCGCGGTGGGGCCGTCCAGCGGACGGTTCAGGGCGACGATGCCGCCGAACGCGCTCACCGGGTCGCAGCGCAACGCCAGGTCCCAGGCCTCCGCCAAGGTCGCCGCCGCCGCGACGCCGCAGGGGTTGGCGTGCTTGATGATGGCGACGGCGGGTCCGCCGAACTCGGCCACGCACTCGAACGCGGCGTCGGTGTCGTTCAGGTTGTTGTAAGACAGCTCCTTGCCCTGCACCTGCGTGGCGGTGGCGACGCCGGGACGGGCGCCGTTGACATAGAAGGCGGCCTGCTGGTGCGGATTCTCGCCATAGCGCAGCGTCTGCCGCAGCGTGCCCGACACGGTCAGGCGCGGCGGGAACGGGGTGTCGCGCGCAAACCATGCGGCAATGGCGGCGTCGTACGCGGCGGTGCGGGCAAAGGCCTCCCCGGCCAGGCGCAGGCGCAGCGCGTGGGTGGTGCCGCCGTGCGGCAGCTCGGCCAGCAGGTCGGCATACTGGGCCGGGTCGGTCAGCACGGCCACGCCATCGAAGTTCTTCGCCGCCGCCCGGATCAGCGCAGGGCCGCCGATGTCGATGTTCTCAACGCACTCGTCGGGCGGTGCCCCGGCGGCGACGGTGGCCTCGAACGGATACAGGTTGACGCACACCAGGTCGATCGGGGCAATGCCGTGCTGCTGCATCTGCGCCAGGTGCTCCGGCCGGTCGCGGCGGCCCAGGATGCCGCCATGGATCTGCGGCACCAGGGTCTTGACCCGGCCATCCAGGATTTCCGGGAACCCGGTATGCTCCGCCACCTCCCGCACCGGCACCCCGGCGTCCCGCAGCGCGCGGGCCGACCCGCCGGTGGACAGCAGCTCGGCGCCATGCGCCGCCAGGGCCTGCGCCAAGGGGACCAGCCCGGCCTTGTCGGACACCGAGATCAAGGCGCGGCGGATAGGGGTATGCGTCATGCCGGCCCGCATAGCGCCGCCACAGCGAAGGTCCAAGCGGTTTCAGCCAGGGTCGGTGCGCCGAGCTGCACGGGTCCCCAGCAGCCGGTCGTATGTAAAATCGTGTGTCCTATCTAAAATAACACATCTTGACGGGACTTGCAGGCGTCCGCGCGGTTCTATGCCCTTAAGGCGTCCGCCACTCCTGCCGCAGGTACCATCATGCCGTTCCGATGACGAAGCAACCGAGCAGGGCGGCGTCCCGCATCGCCAGCAAGCCCCAGGGTGGCCCGCGCGGGCGGCTGCGGCCGGCTCCGTTCTTCACGTCCAGTAAACCGCGGAATGCGATCCTGTGGCGTTTCGGCGTCAAAGGCGGCGCCTGTTCCCGCGAGGTCCCTGCATCATGCCCCTGCTCCTCCGATGGCTGCTGGCCGCGATGCTGCTCCTGGGCGTTGCGGCACAGCCAGCCGCCGCCGTGCCCAGCTTCGCGCAACAGACCGGTCAGCCCTGCTCGGCCTGCCACGTCGGCGCCTTCGGCCCGCAGCTCAAGGCATACGGCCGAGAGTTCAAGCTGTATGGCTACGTCGCCGCCGAGGGCACCCCAACCGCCCTGCCCCTCGCCGCGACGGCGCTGGCGTCGTTCACCCGCACCAATGCCGACCAGGCCCCGGCGGCCGCACGGTGGTTCGGGCGCAACGACAATGCGGCGCTCGACCAGGTGTCGCTGTTCTATGCCGGCCGCATCACCAGCACCGTCGGCACGTTCTTCCAGGTGACCTACGATGGCGCCGCCCGGCAGGTCCAACTGGACAACGTGGACATCCGCCACTCGCGGGACGCCGAGCTGCTTGGCACCCAGGTCGTGTTCGGGGTGACGGTGAACAACAATCCGACGGTCCAGGACCTTTGGAACTCCACGCCGGTCTGGGGCTTCCCGTACAACCAGTCCCCGCTGGCGCGCACGCCCTCGGCCGCGGCGCTGGTTGATGGCCGGCTGGCGCAGCGCGTCGCCGGCCTCGGCGCCTATGCGCTGTGGGACGACTGGCTGTACACCGAGGTGACGGCCTACCAGGGCCTGGGCCGCGGCGTCCGCAACTTGACCGGCATCACGCCGGTGGACGGCGTTGACACCACCGACGGGCTGATCCCGTACTGGCGCCTGGCGGTGCAGCGGGAGTTCGGGCGGCACTATGTCCAGGCCGGCACGTTCGGCCTGCGCGGCTCGGTTTACCCCGGCGGC
>CAXTFY010000182.1:0-1779 GCA_964243265.1 uncultured Acetobacteraceae bacterium
TAGAGCGGGTTCGGATCCGGCCAAATCGAGGTATTGCGAAACGGATCGGGATTGTGACCAGGATACAGGCTGGGCATGGAGGCCGGCACGGATGGGCGCGAAACGCCGCTTTTCGCCGGCACCACCGCCCGTCTAAGCAAACCTCTGCAGGTTTGCGCTCCGATGAAAAGCCAAGCAGGCTTGCGCGGCCTGGCACGGCCGCAGGCCATCTGCATGCCAGGCCGCGCAAGCCTGCTTGGCAATCATTCGGCATTAAATTTTCCGCCCCATCGTGCCGCAGAGCTTGGGCGGACAAAGCGACAGCCTGTTTGTGCGTCGGAAAGGCGGCAATCCCGTTGTCGTTCAGCCAGGAAGTATTGCAAACACGCGTTGCCCGCGTCTCAGTACGAGGCATGTTTCATCCACGGCGGGTCGTTATCCATTTCGAAAACCAATAAGCACCTTTCGCACTGACCGGCTCACCCGTCACTTGGCTCGTCACTGCCCCGTCTGTCGTCACGGCAGGAGCCGCACGCCGGCGCATTGCCCCGGCTCTCGCCGGGCATCCGTCGCGTCCGGATGCGCTGCACCGTGGCTTGAAGGCCGCCCGCACTGGCCGAGGCGCAGTTTCGACTTCTGTGCTGCCGCACCCCCTGCCCTGCCCGCCGTCTCGGCCAGCCAGCCCGGCCCTCTAGCCTTGTGCAGCGCAGCGCCACATGATGCGGGCAAGCCCAGCAGCAAAAGGACATCCCTGGTGAGCGGCTTCAAAAGCACCCAGCGTTACATTGCCTCCCGCGACCTGGAAGTGGCGGTCAACGCCGCCGTCGCCCTGCAGCGCCCCTTGCTGGTTAAGGGCGAACCCGGCACGGGCAAGACCGTCCTGGCCCACGAGGTCGCCGCCGCCCTGGGCCACCCACTGATCGAGTGGCACGTCAAATCGACCACCAAGGCGCAGCAGGGCCTGTATGAGTACGACGCCGTAAGCCGCCTGCGCGACAGCCAGCTCGGCGACCCCAAGGTGGCCGACATCGCCAACTACATCGTCCGCGGCAAGCTGTGGGACGCCTTCGACGCCGACCGCCCGCAAGTCGTGCTGATCGACGAGATCGACAAGGCCGACATCGAGTTCCCGAACGACCTGCTGCTCGAGTTGGACCGCATGCAGTTCTTCGTCTACGAAACCCGGCAGACCGTCGCCGCCCGGCACCGCCCGGTGGTCATCATCACCAGCAACAACGAGAAGGAGCTGCCGGACGCCTTCCTGCGCCGCTGCTTCTTCCACTACATCCGCTTCCCCGACCGCCCGACGATGGAGCGCATCGTCGAGGCCCACTACCCCGGCCTGCAATCGGACCTGGCGCGCGAGGCGCTCAACGTGTTCTTCCAGGTCCGCGAGGTGCCCGGCCTGAAGAAGAAGCCCGCCACCTCCGAGCTGCTGGACTGGCTGAAGCTGCTGATGATCGAGGACATGCCCGCCGACGCGCTGCGCAGCCAGGACGCCAAGCTGGTGATCCCTCCCCTGCACGGCGCGTTGCTGAAGAACGAGCAGGACGTCCACCTGTTCGAGCGCCTGGCGTTCCTGAACCGGCGCGGCGGCTAGCAGTGTTCGCGCAATTCGTCTTCGCGCTGCGGGAAGCCGGGGTGCCGGCGTCTATCACCGAGTACCTGACCTTGCTCGGCGCGATGAAGGCCGGCGTGGCGGATTACAGCGTGGATGACTTCTACTACCTTAGCCGCGCCGCGCTGGTGAAGGACGAGCGCCACCTGGACCGCTTCGACCAGGTGTTCGCCCAGGTGTTC
>CAXTFY010000182.1:1879-10277 GCA_964243265.1 uncultured Acetobacteraceae bacterium
TTCCGCGGCCTGGAGGCAACCTCCGGTGAAATCCCCGACGGCGTAGCCATGCGCGACCTGCCGACCGAGTGGCTGCGCCGCATGGCGGACAAGCACCTGACCCCCGAGGAGCGCGCCCAGGTCGAAGCGCTCGGCGGCTTCGACAAGCTGATGGAGACCCTCAAGCAACGCCTGGCCGAGCAGCAGGGCCGCCACCAGGGCGGCAGCAAGTGGATCGGCACCGCGGGCACCTCCCCCTTTGGCGCCTACGGCTACAACCCCGAGGGCGTGCGGATCGGCCAGGACGCCAGCCGCCACCGCCGGGCCGTGAAGGTATGGGACAAGCGCGAGTTCCGCGACCTCGACGACGGGGTGGAGCTGGGCACCCGCAACATCAAGCTGGCGCTGCGCCGCCTGCGCCGCTTCGCCCGCCAGGGTGCTGCAACCGAGCTGGACATGCCCGGCACCATCCGCGCGACGGCGCAGAACGCCGGGTCATTGGACCTGAAGCTGGTGCCCGAGCGGCACAATGCGGTGAAGGTGCTGCTGTTCCTCGACGTGGGCGGCAGCATGGACGACCACATCCGCGCATCGGAGGAACTGTTCTCCGCCGCGCGCAGCGAGTTCAAGCACCTGCAGTTCTACTACTTCCACAACTGCCCCTATGAGCGGGTATGGCAGCACAACCACCGCCGCCGCGACGACACCGTGCCGACCGAGCAGGTGATCCGCACCTACGGCCCCGACTACCGCGCCATCTTCGTCGGCGACGCGACGATGAGCCCCTACGAGGTCGCCGCCCCCGGCGGCAGCGTCGAGCACTGGAACGAGGAGCCCGGCAGCGCCTGGATGGCCCGGCTGACCGGCCAGTGGCGGCGCAGCGCCTGGCTCAACCCGGTGCCGCGCGAGTACTGGGGTGGCGCGCCCTCCATCGGCATGGTGCGCCAGTTGATGGAGGACCGCATGTACCCCCTGACCCCCGGCGGCCTGGAGGAGATGATCCGCGAGCTGAGCCGCTAACGCCCGGCAAAGAACCCGGCAATTTCCGCAGCCGCCCGGTCGGGGTCCTCCTGGTGCGGGAAGTGCCCGACCCCGTCGAACATCGCCAGGTCCAAGTCAGTAAAAGTCTCGCCCAGCCGGTCCGTCCAGGCATAGGGGAACAGCGGGTCATGCTCGGCCCAGCGGACGCAGGTCGGCACGGCGATCGGCGGCAGCGTCGGCGCCTCGCCCCGCATGATCTTGATGCGGTCCGCGGCAGCGGCCTTGTAGAAGGCAAATCCCCCCGCCAGGTTGCCCGGCCGCAGGAAGTTATCGACCCAGTCCTCCAGCATCGCATCGCACCATTCCGTCCGGTGCGACCAGTGGCGCAAGATATAGCCGATGTAGGCCCGGCAGGTGGCGCGGCTGTCGCCGACCAGGGCGGGCGCGAAGTCCATCAGGTGGAACGACTGGTACCAGATCTCCCGCAGCCGGTCGGGCGTGCCCATGCGGGGACCGATCCCGGGATACGAGAAGTCGAAGAACAGCAGGCCCGCCAGCCGCTCCGGCGCCTGCCGGGCCAGCGGCTGCATCACGGACCCGCCGACATCGTGCCCGACCACGCCCACCCGCTCCACCCCCATGGCCTGCAGCAGCGCCAGCATGTCGGAGGCATGGTCCGCGGCGCTCCAAGGCCCCGCAGGCTTGTCGCTGGCCCCAAAGCCGCGCAGGTCCGGGGCGATCAGCGTGAAGCGGTCCTGCAACCGCTGCATCACCGGCTCCCAGGTGCGCCAATACTCCGGCCAGCCGTGCAGCAGCAGCAGCGGTGGACCGGACCCGGCGGTGGCGACGTGGAACGACGCGCCGTTCGCGGAAACCGTCTTGTGTTCGATGTTCGCCTCCATCCTCGCTGCCGTGCCGGCGTCGCACCGTGGCAGGTTGCCGTCCGGACCATGATCGCCGACCGGGCCGCGCCGCTGCAATGGCGAAGTGGGTTGCGGCTATTTCAGCCGGGACGACACCACTCGATGGATGCGGCTAAAGCAACGCCAGCCCAGCCGGGTCGATGCGCCCCCTATCCACGTCCATCAGCGTCTCCTATCCAGCGCCGGCCAGCACCCGTCCTACAGCAGCCGGGCCGAACCGCACGCCAACGCCGACGCCGTTCTCCTCCAGGAACTGCACGCCGCCAGCCTCGAGTGCGCTGCGTATGGCGGCCATGGTGGAGTCCCGTGGGCGGACCGTCTCGTTCTCGATCATGTTCAGGGTCACGGCGGAGATGGCGGCCCGGTGGGCGAGGCTCGCCTGCGTCCACCGCAGCAGTCCGCGGGCGGCGCGGATTTGGGCAGTGCTGATCATGCCGCAGCCTTAGCATAAACTTGAGGAAAACTAAAGTTTGCTGTTGACGTCCGGCGTTGCCTGCGGGCACACCGCCCGTCATCGGGCCGGACTGGTCCTGGGTTATCGTTCCTGCCACGACCCACCCCAGGCAACGGCTAAACCCATGCCCGATGCTGCTTCGGCGCGGGCCGAAGCCTGACGGTTATCGGGCTCTGCAGGTCGCGGGATCGAGACCCGCCAGCGCCGGATGGCGCCGTAGCTCAGTTGGCAGAGCGGCAGTTGTATCGTCGGCACACCCATGCCAGCCCGGCTCCCGGGTCCCCGGCACCACGTCACCCCGAACGCAGACACGGCGGGAACCTCGACACAAACTTTAGAAAAACTAAAGTTTGTGGTTGACGCCTGCGGGGCGCCCGGGCATACCCCCTCGTGTCGTCGGGCCGGAACGGTTTGGGTTATCACTGTCAATGATCCACCCCAAGCCAACGCTTACACGCCCGGCGACGCGCCTGAACGGCGGGCCGAAGCCTGACGGTCATCTTAACCTGCCGGTCGTGGGTTCAAACCCCACCGGCGCCCCGAGGCGCCGTAGCTCAGTTTGGTAGAGCAACAGACCCGTCGGCAACACCAAGACCGCCATGGCGGCAGCGAAAGGACCAGGAGGCAAAAATGAAACAGTATCGACCGTGGCAGACGCCGCACATGCCTCCCAGCCGCCTGCGCCAATCCAGTGAACGGCTGCTGACCGGCGCATGAACACGCATCCAAGCATCCTTCCGGCGGGCCGGAGGTCGAGGGTTATCTGGAAGCCATAGGTTTGAACCCTAAGGCGCCCAGACGGGTGCTGTAGCACCCCTCGCCACACCATGCCCGCCGGCGTACTTCCAACGAGGCGGGCCATGACAAACTACCTCTCTGCTCTATTCTCGCGCCGCACCGCGGCCGCCACCTCCCAAACGCTGCCGATCCCCGGCACGGTGCCCAACAGCGCCGGCGGGTTCGCATTCGCCGTGGACGACTGGGCGCGTCTGGACCGCTTCCTGATCCTGGGCTCCGAGAGCGGCAGCTACTACGCCGCCGAGCGCACCCTGACCCGCGACAACGCCCACGCCGTGCTGCGCGCCATCGCCGAGGACGGCCCCCGTGCGGTCGCCCGCATCGTCGAGGTCAGCGCCGCCGGCCGTGCCCCCCTCAACGACCCGGCGCTGTTCGCCCTGGCGCTCGCGGCATCGGCCACGGACCTGGCAACCCGCCGGGCCGCCCTGGCCGCGCTGCCGCAGGTGGCCCGGACCGGCACGCACCTGTTCGCGTTCGCCGGGTTCGTGCAGGGCACGCGCGGTTGGGGCCGGGCGCTGCGCCGGGCCGTGGCGGCGTGGTACCTGCAGCAGCCCGTGGACCGGCTGGCCTACCAACTGGTGAAGTACCGTCAGCGCAACGGCTGGTCGCACCGCGACCTGCTGCGCCTGGCGCACCCGGAGGCGGCCACCCCGGCGCAGGCCGCGCTGTTCGACTGGGCGTGCCGCGGCACCACCAGCGACGCGCTGCCCGCGTTCGTCCACGCCGCGATGGCGCTGAACCACGGGGAGGTGCTGACCGAGCCGCACGCCGCCACCGCCGCCACGCTGATCCGCGCGCACGACCTGCCGCGGGAGGCCGTGCCGACCACCCTGCTGAACGACCCGGCGGTGTGGGAGGCCCTGCTGCAGCGCATGCCGCTCACCGCCCTCGTACGGTCGCTGGCCAAGCTCACGGCGGTCGGCGTGGTGCGTCCGCTGGGCGACCACCTGCCGCTGGTGCTCTCGGCGCTGGGCGACGTGGACCGCATCGCCAAGGCCCGCCTGCACCCGCTGGCGGTGCTGCTGGCGCTGCGCACCTACGCCGCCGGGCACGGCGAGCGCGGCAAGCTGCGCTGGGAGCCGGTGCAGCCGGTGATCGACGCCCTGAACGCCGCCTTCTACACGGCATTCAAGGCCGTCGAGCCGACCGGCAAGCGCCTGCTGCTGGCGCTGGACGTGTCGGGGTCGATGGCGGGCGGCGGCGTGGCCGGGTCGTCGCTGACCCCGCGTGAGGCGTCGGCGGCGATGGCGCTGATGACGGCGGCGACGGAGGCGAGCACCCACATCGTGGGCTTCTCAGCCTCCGGGCATGGGGCGGCCTACACCCGCGACGCGGTGCTGACGCCGCTGCCGCTGTCGCCGTCGATGCGGCTGGACCAAGCAGTGCGGGCGGTGTCCGACCTGCCGTTCGGCGGCACCGACTGCGGGCTGCCGATGCGGTATGCGCTGCAGAGGCGGCTGCCGGTCGAGGCCTTCGTTGTCTACACCGACAGCGAGACCTGGGCCGGCCCGGTGCACCCGGCGCAGGCGCTGCGCGAGTACCGCGCGGCGACCGGCATCGCGGCCAAGCTGGTCGTGGTCGGCATGGTGTCCAACGGGTTCAGCATCGCTGACCCCGACGACGCCGGGATGCTGGACGTGGTGGGCTTCGACGCCGCCGCTCCGGCGGTGATCGCCGACTTCATCCGGCGCTAGGCTACCCCCGGCGGTTCCAATAAGGAGCCGCCGGGGGCACCCCTTCAACCATGTCAACGGCACGCTCCCTGAAGCTTTTCATCGCGAGGGGCGCAGCGACGCGGCAATCCACGGCGGCAAGGACTGCTTCCGTCACTCTTGGATCGCCACGCCGCAAGCGCAGCTTTCGCCGACGGACGATGGGGCGGTGCCGACAACGCCAACAGAAGGAGGACGGCCATGCGCCGCCCCGCTCCGCTTGAGACCCGTGCCCGCGAGCTGGCCCTTGCCGCGGGCGTCGATCCCGACAGCCGCGTCGCCCGCCCCGGCGAGGACCCCACCCGCAAGGGCGGCCCCCGCGGCCAGCCCGCCTGGTGCACCTTCCGCGACGCCGCGGAGGCCGAGCGCCAGGCTGCCGCCGCTGCCGTCCCCCTCCCGCAGGAACAACCCGCGCAGTACCGCGACGCCCCCCTGCAGGTATTCGGCCCGCACGAGGACACCACCCTGCATCAAATGCGCAACTGCATGGGCGTCGGCAACGTCGTGGCCGGCGTGGTGTGCGCCGACGGCCACCTGGGCTACGCGCAGCCGGTTGGCGGCGTGATCGCCTACGAGGGCCAAATCAGCATCAGCGGCGTCGGCTTCGACATCGGCTGCGGCAACATGGCGGTCCGCCTGGACACGCCGTACGACGCCATCGCTCCCCGTGCGGCGGAGATCCTGGCCGACGTGCGCCGGGCGGTGTCGTTCGGCGTCGGCCGGGCCAACGCCGAACGGGCCGAGCACGCCCTGTTCGACGACGACGACGCCTGGCGCGCCGCGGACATGGAGACCTACCGCCAGAAGGCCGCGGGGCAGCTCGGCACCGTCGGCGGCGGCAACCACTACGTGGACCTGATGCGCGACGAGCACGGCTGGGTCTGGATCGGCGTCCACTTCGGCAGCCGCGGCCTGGGGCACACCACGGCCACCAAGTACCTGAAGCTGGCCGGCGGCAAGGACGGCATGCACGTCCCGCCCGCCGTGGTGGACGACGCCGGCGACCTCGGCCGCGCCTACCTTGCCGGAATGGAGCTGGCCGGGCGCTACGCCTACGCCGGGCGGGAGTGGGTGGTGGAGCGGGTGCGCCACATCATCGGCGGCACCGTGACCAGCAGCGTCCACAACCACCACAATTACGCCTGGCGGGAGGAGCACGGCGGGCGGACCGTCTGGGTGGTCCGCAAGGGCGCCACCCCCGCCCAGCCCGGCCAGCGCGGCTTCGTCGGCGGCAGCATGGGAGACGATGCCGTGATCATAGAGGGCATCGACGGCCCGGCCTCCAAGTCGGCGCTGTACTCGACGATCCACGGCGCCGGCCGGCTATTCGGCCGCAACCAGGCCAAGCGGACCTTCACCCGCGAGGGGATGGACGGCTGGCTGCGCGGGCGTGGCGTTTTGCTGGCCGGCGGCGACCTGGACGAAAGCCCGATGGCCTACCGCCGTCTGCCCGACGTGCTGGCCGAGCACGCGGGCACCATCCGGGTGCTGCACACCCTGCGGCCATTCGCGGTGGCGATGGCGGGGGAGGCGGAGTTCGACCCCTTCAAGGACTGAACCGGCGGTCCCCGGCCCGGCGTTGCAGCCGCCGCCGGGGGCCGTCCCCATAGCCCCGTATCCGTGCCTCCGGTGCTTGGACTATCCTTGCCCGGCTGCCCCTCCCGCCTGTCGGTTCGCCGCAACCTGGATGCCCGCGATGCCCCTGGTCAAATACCGCACCCACAATCCCAACCTGGTCGCGCGCCGCACCAAGGTCGAGGTGCCCGGCTGGGCTGGGCAACCGGAACCTCGGGCAAACGGGTCGCACGAATACCCCTGGCACTGCATCCCCTTCACCGAGGCGGCCCGCGGCGGCATCGAGCTGTGCTTCCCGTCCGCGGGCGAGCTGCGCGTCACGGCGCGGGACGGAGAACCGGTTTTCGACTACGCCGGCCCCGACGAGCCCCCCGCGTTCCGCAGCTTCGGCGCCGAATATTTCACCTACCAACTGCTAGCCGACTTCAAGGTGGATGCGGAGTTCGCCATCAAGGTTGAAACCCATCCCCGCTTCTACACCGACACCACCGGCACGGTGCCGATCGCGGTGCCGGCGGTCCTGCGGCACTGGTGGCCGATGATCTACTTCGTCGTCTTCAAGACCCCCGCCGAGGGCCAGACCCACGTCTTTCGCCCCGGCGAGCCGTTCCTGATGGTCACGATCGTGCCTGCGGACGACAAGCTCGACCTGGTGCCGATGCCCGAGGACGAGGCCGCCGAGCGGGAATTGCAGTCGCGCCGCATCTACGCGGCGCGCAAGACCCTTTCGGCCGACTCCGAATGGCTGTCCGCGACCGACACCGTCTTCGACGGCACCTACCGGCGGCTGTTCGGGGCGGCGAAGTCCAGCAAGTAGGCGCCGCCCCAGACATCAGCCCGGGAAGTCAGCCCCAGAGGTCAGACAGGCTTCGACGCGTTCGGGAACACCATCATCGAGTGATGATGGTGATGCCGCCGCCGGTAACGGCGGTGGTAGCGGTGATGATGGTGATGGTGGTACTGCACCATCTCGACAGTGGCCGGGCTGTCGGTCACCGCCGCATCCGACACTTGCAGCAAGGTGCTCGCGTTCGGGATCGGCCGGAGCAGGTCGGCATAGGAGGCGGCGTGCATCACCCCCTCCAAGCCCGGCTCCGCCATGGCCGGCGACCCGGCCGCCAGCGCGCCGAACGCGCCGAGCAGGCCGGCTATCTTCTTGTCCATACACGCCTCCATCGTTCCGCGGACGAAGCTACCACGCAGCCGCCTCGCAAGCGCAACCCGCAAACGGTCTCCAGTCATCCTCATCGTCACCCGCCTGGCGTGGGACGGCGGCTGGCGCACGGCCGCCCGAACCAGGAAACCGTTATCGGATGATCAAGCCAAAGCCGTGATGATGATGATGGTGGTGGTGGTGGTGGTGATGGTAGCGCGGCCGGTAATAACCCGGGACCCGAAGGATCGGGCGATAGTACCGGGGCCGGTAGAACCTGTGATGATGGTGATGGTGATGGTGGTGATGGTAATACTGCACCGTCATCACCTCCGGCCGTGGCTCAGCCGCCGCCAGGGCGTCCGCCTCTTGCAGCAGCGCGGCCGCATTCGGGATCGGCCGCAGCAGGTCGGCGTAGCTCTCGGCCCGCATCGCCTCGTCGAAGCTCGGCACGGCGGCCTGCGCGGGCGCTAGGGCCGTAAGCGCGCCCATTGCGCCCAGCAGGCCCGCCAATTTCTTCTCCATGTCACTATCTCCTTGTTGCGTCGCTTAAGACCGCTGCCAGCCAAAAGTCGCAATAATTTCGCGACGATGCCCGGAGATCGTTTCCAAAGCGGCGTCATGCAGAGAAGCACATGCTTGTGGCGGCCAGGTGGCGGGAACGCGGCGCAAGGCGGCCCTCGCGCAGATGTCATCGGTGCGCCTTGTGGATGATCGCCACCGGCAATCCCGTCCAACTCCGCCGTCACCACCCCGCCGCCGGCCAGCATCGCCGCCTTGCGCACCCGGCATGATACCAACGACCCTTTGCAACGACCGTTCT
>CAXTFY010000183.1:0-10245 GCA_964243265.1 uncultured Acetobacteraceae bacterium
TCATGGCCGGCGACGGCCACGGCGTGCAGGGCGACGGCGAGGTCTGCATCACCGCCCTGGAGACCGGCCTGTCCGGCACCTTCCGCCTGACCGTCCGCCGCGACTTCCCGGTGGACCACCCCTTCGCGGAAACACCGACGCACCTGATGTCGATCGGCCTCGACGAGGACCTGGACGACGCCGCCAAGCAGGCCGTGCGCGAGATGGTGAAGCACGTCTGCCGCCGCACCAACCTGTCGCGCAACCAGGCCTACATGCTGTGCTCGCTGATCGCCGACCTGCGGGTGACGCAGACGGTGGACGGCAACAAGGGCGTCCATATGCTGCTCGCCAAGGACAAGCTCTGAGACGGGCAGCCTGACGATCACCATTGCGGCGGGATGGTGCGACCAGAAAGGACTTGCCGCGTTAAGCGACCAGCCAGCGCAGGAGGCACCGTGCCGACAACTCTCGCCGACCCGGATACCAAGCCTGACGCCACCCCGAAAAAGGCCGGAGCGGCGCTGCTGCTCGGCGCGCTCGGCATCGTCTATGGCGACATCGGCACCAGCCCGATCTACACCATCCGCGAGGCTTTCAAGGCCGCCGGCGTCGCCTCCGCCACCGACCCGGCGGCGGCGCACGCGGCCGTGCTCGGCGTGCTATCGCTGGTGATCTGGACCGTCCTGATCGTCGTCACGTTCAAGTACGTCGTGCTGGTCATGCGCGCCGACAACGACGGGGAGGGCGGGATCATCGCCCTGATCGCCTCCGCCCTGGGCGGCATGACGGTCGGGCGTGTGCAGATCGGCCTGTTGCTGCTGGGCGTGTTCGGCGCGGCGCTGTTCTATGGCGACGGCATGATCACCCCGGCCATCTCCGTCCTCAGCGCCATCGAGGGCCTGGATGTCGCCACGCCGTTCTTCCACCCCTACATCCTGCCGATCACCATAGCGATCCTGGTCGCGCTGTTCGTGGTGCAAAGCCGGGGCAGCGACTTTATCGGCCGCTTCTTCGGCCCGGTAATGGTGGTGTGGTTCGCCGTGATCGGCCTGGCCGGCGTGGGGCCGGTTATCAGCCACCCCGAGGTCCTGCTGGCGCTGGACCCCAGCCACGGCATCCGCTTCGTGCTGCACGCGCCGGGCCAAGCCTTCGTCACCCTCGGCTCGGTGTTCCTGGCCGTGACGGGGGCGGAGGCTCTGTATGCCGACATGGGGCACTTCACCCGCGACAGCATCCGCAAGGACTGGTTCATCCTGGTGCTGCCGGCGCTGGTGCTGAACTACGCCGGGCAGTCGGCGCTGGTGATCAGCGATCCCACTGCGCTGGACAACCCGTTCTTCAAGCTGGTGCCGTCATGGGGCCTGTATCCGCTGGTGTTGCTGGCGGGAATGGCGACGGTGATCGCCTCGCAGGCGGTTATCTCCGGGGCGTTCTCGCTGACGCAGCAGGCGATGCAGCTCGGCCTGCTGCCGCGGCTGGACATCCGGCAGACGTCGGAGGAGTCGGCCGGGCAGGTTTACGTGCCGCAGGTCAACTGGGCGCTGATGGTGGCGGTGATCGCGCTGGTGCTGGCGTTCCGCTCCTCGGACAACCTGGCGGCGGCGTATGGCATCGCCGTCACCGGCACCATGCTGGTGACCACGGTGCTGCTGTCGGTGGTGATGCACCGGGTCTGGAAGTGGAACCTGGCGCTGACCGGCCTGGTTGCAGGCGCGCTGATGCTGGTGGACCTGACGTTCTTCGCCGCCAATGCGCTCAAAATCCCCGAGGGCGGCTGGGTGCCGTTGCTGGTCGCCCTCGCGGTGTTCACCCTGATGACCACCTGGCGCCGTGGCCGCAAGCTGGTGCTGGACATCACGGGCGACAACAACGTCAACCTGGTGCCGTTCCTGCGCCAGGCGGAGAGCGGCGGCTACCTCCGCGTGCCCGGCACGGCAGTCTATCTCACGTCCCGCAAGGACCAGGTTCCCTCCGCGTTGGCCGAGAACCTGCGGCACAACCATGTGCTGCATGAGCACGTCGTGGTCCTGACGGTGATCAGCGAACGCCAGCCCCGCGTCGCCGAGGACCGGCGGGTGTCACGTGAGGAGATCTGCGCCGGGGCTGCGCGCATCCAGTTGCACTTCGGCTATGCCGAGCAGCCGGACCTGCCGGCGACCCTGCGCGAGCACTTCGCCGAACTGCGCGTCGATCCCGACAAGGCCTCGTTCTTCACTGGGCGGGAGCTGCCGGTGCCTGCGATTCAGCCGGCGATGCCACGGTGGCGCGAGAAGCTGTTCGCCGCCATGGCTGGCAACGCCGTCAGCGCCGCCCGATACTTCCTCATCCCGTCCAGCCGGGTCATCGAGCTCGGCACCCAAGTCGAGCTTTAGGAGCCGGCATGCCCGAGCCTTTCATCGATCCCAGCTACTTCGAGAAGCTGTACGCCGACAACCCCGACCCCTGGCAGTTCGCCACCAGCGACTACGAACGCGACAAGTACGCCGCGACCCTGGCCGCCCTGCCGAGCCGCCGGTTCACCCGCGCGTTCGAGGTCGGCTGCAGCATCGGCGTCCTGACCCGGCAACTGGCCGCCCAATGCGACGCCATCCTGGCCGTGGACGTGGCGGACGCTGCCCTGCGCCAGGCGGCGGAGCGGTGTGCCGGCCTGCCGGGTGTCGAGCTGGCCCACATGGTCGTGCCGGAAGGATGGCCGCACGGTAGGTTCGACCTCGTGATCTTCTCCGAGGTGCTATACTACCTCGGCATTCCCGGCCTGCACGAGGCTGCCCGGCGTACCCTGGCCAGCCTGGAGCCTGGCGGCACAGTGATGCTGGTCAACTGGAGCGGGCCGACCGATGGGGCGTGCACTGGAGACGAGGCCGCGGAACTGTTCATCGCCGATTGCGCTCCCGCCCTGCGCCCCACGGTGCAGCAGCGTTCGGAGAAGTACCGACTGGACGTGCTGCAAGGGTCGTAACGCCGTTGGTATCGTGATGCCGTAAGCATCGCGATCACGGCCCCAAGCGGAACAGCGTCAGCGCGACCGGCCGTCCGCGCGAGTAGTTGAGGCCGTTGACCTCCGCGACCCGCAGCAACGGCACGCCTTCCCGCGCCGCCTCGGTCAACACCGCCGCGAGGTCCCGGTCGCCGACGAGCAGGGTGTGGATATGGCCAGACGCCAGCGCCTCAGGCGCGTCCGCCGCCAGCAGCCACTGCGTGCCGGTGCCGGCAAGGAACATCAGGCTGGGTTCGGCGAACCCCACCGCACCCAGCCGGTCCATGCCCTGCAAGGCTGCAACCACCCGGGGCGCCAGCCAGAGCGGCGCCAACCGCGGCAACTCAAACCCCAGCACCGCCCAATAGAACGGCACCACCGCAGCCAAGACGACGATCTGCCCCCTCTCCCTCCGGGAGAGGGCTGGGGTGAGGGAGTCTTGCAGCGCCGTCCTCTCCCGCGCAGGGCTTGGCTCCGGTTGGTCCATCAGCGCCCGGTTTCGCGCGCCCCCCACCCCAGCCCTCTCCCGGAGGGAGAGGGAGCAGGCCACGAGCACCACTGCGGCTGGCGCCCCGAGCCAGATACCGAGGTGCAGCACCTCCGGCGCTGCCAGCGCACCGGCCCCCAGCAGCGCCGCCGCCAGCAGGAACAGCGCCATCCCAGCCCAGCCCGCTGCCCCCCGCTGCCCCGGCGCGGCCACCCACCCCGCCGCCAGCAGGCACACCGCCGGCAGCAGCGGCAGCGTGTAGTGCGGCAGCTTGGTCGGCACCGCCTCGAACACCACCCAGGCCGGCACGATCCAGGCGAGCAGGAACCGCGTCGGCGCGGCAGCCCGCCCACGCCACGCCGCCACCGCAGCCCCGGGCAAGGCCGCCGAGGCCGGGAACAGCAGCAAGGGCAGCAGCAGTAGGTGCAGCCCCGGCGGACCCCAATGCGTATCGTCGCCCGACGCCAGCTTGCGGCCCAGGTCGCCGCCCACGGCATCGGCAAAAAAGCGCCCCCCGGTCGCGACGCCGATCGCCACGAACCAAGGCAGCACCGCCGCCGCCATCAGCGGCACCCCCCACCCTGGCCGCAGCGCCCGCAGCCAACCCGCCCGCCGGTCCACCACCGCCAGCGAAGCCGCTGCCAGCCCCGCCACCATCGGCGTGATCGGCCCCTTCAGCAGGATGCCCGCGCCCATCGCCAGCCAGAACACTGCCGCCTGCCCGGCCCGCACCCGTTCCGGCGCCAAGTAGGCCCGCGCCAGCACCGCCATCGCCACCGTCGTCGCGCCCAGCAGCGCCGCATCGGTCTTGGCGATGTGCACCTCGACCACCAGGATGACGCTGGCCGCCAGCATCCCCGCCGCCAGCAGCGCCGCCCGGCGGCCCACCAAGTGCCCGCCCACCTGGAACGTCGCCAGCACCGCCAGCAGCCCACCCAGCGCGGAGGGGATGCGATACGGCCAGATCGGGTTCTCCGTCGCCAGCCCCAGCCCACGCGCCGCGGCGGCGAAGGGAACCTGCAGCCAGTGGATGCCGATGGGCTTGCGGTTGCGCGCCTCCAGGCCGTTCTGGATGCGGACGAAGTCGCCGGTCTCGATCATCTGCTTGCTGGCCTGGGCGAACCGGCTCTCGTCGCGGTCGCCGGGCGGGATGGTGAAGAACCCCGGCGTCCACAGCAGCAGGCAGAACACCGTCAGAAGCAGGCGCGGCCGGCGCGTGTCCAGCAGCGTCGTCATGGAGAACGTCATGGCCGGGGGGCCTAGCATGGCACCCCAATCCACGCCATGAACCTGCGCATGACCGCAAAACCAGTCCTCCCCGCCAAGCCAACCCTTGCCGCGGCGAAGGACCCCACGCGGGAGATCGCCTTCGACCTGCTGAGCGCCGTGCTGGATCGCCGCCGCTCGCTGGAGGAGGCGCTGGACGCCGCCCACCCGGCCGACCCGCGCGACCGGGCCGCCGCGCACCGCCTCGCCGCCGCGGTGCTGCGCCGGATGGGTTCGCTCGACGCCGTGCTGGACCCGCTGCTGACCCGGGCGCCGCCCGATGCGGTGCGGCATATCCTGCGGCTGGGCGCGGCGGGGCTGCTGCTGCTGGACACGCCGGCCCATGCGGCGGTGGCGACGGCGGTGGGGCTGGCCCGCACCCGCCGGCTAACGCCGTTCGCCGGGCTGGTGAATGCCGTGCTGCGCCGGGTCGCCGCGGCGGGTCAGGCCAGCCTGGACGGCCTGGACGGCCCGCGCCTGGACACCCCGGCGTGGCTGTGGGCCAGTTGGGGCCAGGCCGCCCGCGCCATCGCGGAGGCGCACGGGCGGGAGGCGCCGCTCGACCTCTCGATGCGCGGCGGCGCGGCATCGCCGGAGGGCGGCGAGGTGTTGCCCACCGGCTCCGTCCGCCTGCCGCCCGGCACGCGCGTGCAGGACCTGCCCGGCTTCAACGAGGGCGCCTTCTGGGTGCAGGATGCCGCCGCCGCCCTGCCGGCCCGGCTGCTGGCGGCGCGGCCCGGCGAGCGCATCGCCGACCTGTGCGCCGCGCCTGGCGGCAAGACGGCGCAGTTGGCCGCAACGGGCGCCCAGGTCTTCGCCATCGAGCGCGACACGCATCGCCTACGCCGGCTGCACGAGAACCTCGCCCGCCTGCAGATGCCGGTCGAGGTGGTCCAGGCCGACGCCCTGCAATGGACGCCGCCCGCCCCCTTGGACGCCGTGCTGCTGGACGCCCCGTGCAGCGCCACCGGCACCATCCGCCGCCACCCCGACGTGATGCGGCTGAAGCGCCCGCGCGACATCGCCGAGCTTGCGGCGGGCCAGGATCGCCTGCTCGCGGCGGCCACGGCCATGCTGCGGCCCGGCGGACGGCTGGTTTACGCCACCTGCTCCCTGCAGCCGGAGGAGGGGCCGGCCCGCGTCGTCGGCCTGCCGGGGCTGCGGCCTGACCCGGTTCATCCGGACGAGCTGCCGGGTTTGTCCGACGCGATCACGCCGGAGGGCCACGTCCGTACGCATCCGGGCCTGTGGCCTGGGCGCGGCGGCATGGATGGCTTCTTCATCGCCCGATTTGTACGAACCTAGGTTAAGCTCAAGACGCCGTGGCACGGTCAGCCGTTGCGGCCTGGAAGCCTGACGCGAGCCAAACCGAGGCTGACGCCGGGCTATCCGGTGAATTTGATATACAGGTAGGACGCTCCGCCTATCGTGCCGGTGCTGGTGGTGAGATCGGACTGCGCCGCTGCCAGGCTTAGGCCGGCAAACGTCACGGTCCCGCTCGACGCCGCGCCGGTGAACGAGGCCGTGAGCGTCGCCCCCTGGTAGCCGGCAGCGCCCTCGGCACCGGCCCAACCCGTCGTGCCCTGTCCCGGCACGAAGCCCCATAGCGTGACCGCATCGCCCGCATGGAAGTTGACCAGGGTGTCCCACATGGTCCCACCGCCACGGCCGTCGAGGAAGAACGTGTCCGTCCCGCCATCCGCGCCCGTGGCGCCGGTCAGGAAGTTGGACCCTGTGCCGCCGTCCAGCACGTTGCTGCCGGCGATGGCGGCCAGCGCGTCGCTGCCAGGGCCGCCCTGCAAGAAGACGTTGGCGGCGTTCGCCGAGACGTTGACGCTGTCCTGGCCCGACCAGAGATACTGCGATTGCAGGTAGCTGACCGGCCCCGAATAGGCTGTGCCGGGGTCCGTGCCCTGCGCACCCGTGGTCGTGTCCGTCCAGGCGAAGGCCGGCGGCGCAGCCGGGGTGGACGCAACGGACGCGGGCGCCGGGGCTGGCGCCGGCGTGACCGTGACGCCGAGGCTGGCCCAATCCCCCCAATACGATCCGTTGGAGGCGCGCACATACAGCGTATCCGCCCCGGCCGCAGCGCCGGTGTCCAGGCTGACCTGCGACAACGACCCGGCTGTCACCGCGCTGGCCGCTGAGGCCGCAGTCTCCACGCTTCCATTCACTGTGAAGGCGTCGCCGTTGGCGTCATACACCTGGTATGACGTGACCGCCTTGCCCTCCGGGTCGGCCGCGGAGAACAGCGCGCCAAGGGACTGGCTGCCACCCGCGGCGACCATGACGCCGGCCACCTGGCCGGTCACATCCGGCGTGTCGAGCGCATAGACCACGACCGAGCCGGCCGACACGCCGGAGAACTCCTGCGACGCCGCGTGCGGCGCGGAGACCGTGACGTCGTTGGCCGACCCGTCATTGGCGGGGTTCACCACCTGTCCCGACGAGTTCACGTAGGTAATGTTGTCCACCAGCATCGCCGTGCTGCCGGCGCCCGACACGACGGTCGTGATATGTCCGCCGCCCCCGGCCGGCTCGAACGCTACCATGTCCCCCGTGGAGACCACTGATTGCCAGTTGCCGGTGCTGCCGGCCGGGCCGTCATAGGCGACGTACCACTCGCCGTTGGCCTGGCCGGGGATGCCGACCGAGGTGCTTTGGACCGGCAGCGACGCACCCGCCTCGGCGGCGATGGTGCTGGCCAGCACCCAGCAGCCGTCCTCGTTCCAGGCTTGGCCCACGAAGCTGTCCGCGATAGCCGCAATCGAGTCCGGTGTGGCCTGCGGCGGAACCGGCCCGGCAAAGCCCGGCTCCGTCGCCACCGTGGCACTGCCCAAGTAGCCCGCTGCGTCCACCTGGATCAGGGCGTTGGGATTGGCGGCGTATGCCGTCGCCACCGAGCGGCTGCTGGTGCCGAACAGCGACAGGTTGGTCACGTCGCCGGGGCTGGTCGAGGCCGTGTAGGTGAGCTGGTCGAGGTAGCCGTAGGTGCTGCTGTAGTAGCGCCCCGTGGCAGCCTGGTAGGTGAACACGATGCCCGCGCCGCGCGCATCGCTGCCAATGCCGGTGAACCCCTCGGTCTGGCTGCTGCCCGCAAGGGAGCCGGTCGCACCCGACTCCCCGGCCGTGTACTCGTCCCGGTCCAGGCCGGTCAGCACGAGGTAGGTGGGGTCGCTGGCTGATGCCGTTGTGGCAAGCATCTGCGACAGCGCAGTGGACTGTCCGGGCGCGACGACGAACGCGCTCTCGTTGATGGTGACGGCCATCGTATCCTCTCCTGCTCCGCCCACCAGGATGGGCCGCTGGCGGCCTAGTTAGTGATGGTTCTAGATACGACAACGCTGAGGCAGATCGCGCCATGGGACTCTAACCATTTTTTCAGCAAACCGCTCGTCATCAACTGCAAAGATATGTCTGACAGGCCAGGGTGTCGCCCGCCCTGGATTTCTGACATCGCCCGGTTAATCCGGTATGGAGAAGCGAACACGCCGGTTGCTGATACGTCGCCGGATACTCTCATGGCCCATCGGAGGAGGTCCTCAGACTGGAACGGAGGTCGCCCAGGGCCAACCCGTCAGCGTTGCATTGCCGCATGTGCCCCCATTGCCCGCGCCATGGTCCCGGCTGAATGGGTACGGCAGCATGGAACTGCCGCGCTGCGCCAACCGAGGCCGCGATCCCGGGTCATGTTCCAGTTGCCGGGTTGTCGGCCGGGTGCTTGTCGGTTGCGGAGGCGCCGCACCGGAACCTCAGCGTGTCCTGCGGGGCGAAGCCGCCGAAACCTCTGTCGCCGATCGCCGTCATCGTCAGCCCCTTCTTGGCGCAGTACTCGGTCGCAACGCGGATGTTGTCAGCCTTCGCGTCGTCAACGCCGCTTGCGATGCCCAGGATGTGGGTGCGCACGCTGTAGGCGCCGTGGCCCAATCGCTCGACCCCATACGTGGTGTGGCCCGCCCGCGTGATGTCGGTGCTTCCAGTGCAGGCGGATGGCTCAAGGCCCGCCATGAGGAGCAGGGTGACCCGCCAGCATGCACTGGCATCGACAACGGCTCGCCGATGCCGACGGCACCCTGGGTCCGAACCGTCCGGAGGAGCCGCAAGGGACTGCCGCCGCCAGTTCATCCCAGCGCCTGCGACGTTTCCGGTGTGCATGGGCAGGACGCCTGAAGGGCTGGCCGGGGCGGCGATGCTGGCCGGCGGGTGCGCCGGGCGGCATGGCACCGCCGGCTGCCGGCCCTGGCAAGGTGGGGGCGGATCAGGGACTGCACCGGTTGGCTGAACACACGAGAACCTTTCCAACCTGTTGGAACTGCCGAGCCGTTGGACATGCCAAGCGATTGGACATGCCAAGCTATTGAGGATGAACGTGGCCCACCGGCCCTGCCCACGGTCCGGAACGCGAAAAAGTGCAAGGGCGCCCGTTACCCCAGCCAGGCCCGGCCTTCCCGCTCCCCAGTGCCTGAGACGAGCCGAGCGGGGCCACCGCGCCCGGCCCCCGGCGCCAACCCAACCAGCCCTTCATAAGCAGGCTCCCAGGAGGATTTCGCGTCCCCAGTGCCGGGACCGGTCTTTGCATCCGCGGCAACCCCTTCTAGAACCCTGCGATGCCTGACACTGCCCCGCACCGGGACCCGACCTGGCCACCTCCCGGCGTCCTCATCGCGCCTAGCCTCCTCGCCGCCGACTTCGCCCGCTTAGGAGATGCCGCAGCCGACGTGGCCGCCGCCGGCGCGGACTGGCTGCACCTGGACATCATGGACGGGCACTTCGTCCCCAACCTGTCGTTCGGCCCGCAGGTGCTGCATGCGCTGCGCGGCGGGTCGGCGCTGCCGTTCGACGTCCACCTGATGATCAGCCCGGCCGACCCCTACATCCCCGGCTTCGCCGAGGCCGGGGCCGACCACATCATCGTCCATGCCGAGGCCGGGCCGCACCTGCACCGCTCGCTGCAACTGGTGCGCTCGCTGGGCAAGCGGGCCGGCGTGGCGATCAACCCGGGCACCCCGGCCGAGGCGGTCGCCGCCGTGCTCGACATGGCCGACCTAGTCCTGGTGATGACCGTCAACCCCGGCTTCGGCGGCCAGGCCTTCCTGCACAGCCAGCTTGAGAAGGTGCGGCAGGTCCGCGCCATGATCGGCGACCGGCCGATCGCGCTGGAGGTGGACGGCGGCATCACGCCCGAGACCGCGCCGTCGGCAATCCAAGCCGGGGCCGGCGTGCTGGTCGCGGGGACGGCGGTGTTCGGCGCCAAGGACCCCGCCGCAGCCATCGCCGCCATGCGGGGCGGCGCGTGATGGACCCCCGCCGCTGGACGCGCGACGCCCGCCGCGCCATGTCCAAGATGCCCGCCATGCGGATCGGCCGCGTGCCCGACGCGCCGTCGCTGCCGGTGCGCGACCCCTGGCCTGGCAACCCCGCCCGCGGCGGCCGCCTGCTCAGGGACGAGCTGGAGCTGGCCGGCGCCGTCCGCCGCCTGGCCCCGGGCGGCTGGGGCGACACCACCGGGCACGAGCTGCTGCGCGCCCACGCC